>WREK01000005.1 GCA_009779355.1 Betaproteobacteria bacterium
GCTCTTGGCTTCGTGCATCCGGCTCAGTTCGGCAATGATGAAGATCAGCAGCACGAACATCGGCAGGGCAATGAGCAGCTCCGTCATCGAGACGCCCTGCTGGCGGGGTGCCCGTTTCATCGCCCCGGCTCCGTCAAAGGATTGTTGGGGGTATGGCGCAGTTGCGCACCCGCGCGCAGACCCCGCCGCGCGGCATGTCCGGGACGCCATTCGATCATGCTCCGCGCATTACGGCAGGCGCTCAGGCTGCGCCACGGTTTCAGCGCCGGACTCACTTTGAGTACCTGCCCGCTTTTGGACAGGAGCACCGCTTCCACGGACTCACTCGCCCATCCCCAGCGTGTGAATGCTGACAAAGGGTAGGAACCGCCATTTACTACTTCCCTTTTCAAAGAATTTGTACCATCAGAATAAATATAAAGAATTACAAAATAACAAACAAATCGTGAAAAACCTCACGAAGTTTATCATTTTGATCCTACCACAGACTCACAATCAGAGAGAACAAATAATTTTGCCCCGACTTTTGAACATGGGCAGATGCCATATTGTTGAGGCGATAGTGTGCAAAAGTTCAGCACTTGAATCCATCTGACACTTGAAACAGGGAGAGCAACGTAATGAGTGAGCTTGTCATTTATTAACCCGGCAACTTTTGTTTTCACATTTAATCCATTAAAAATCAACGAATTACATTAAATATTCATCGTCTATTTGATTGCCGGTTTAATATCAGCCTGACGGGCAGGGCGATTGCATCCCGAAATCATAGTTTGCAGCAAGCGTAGCCCGGAGTGAATCGTAGGTTGGGGTGAGCTTCGCGAACCCAAACGTTGCTGCCGTCCCCGTGCCCTTGCACGTTGGGGTTTGCTTCGCGCACTCCAATCTATGCTTTACGCATATTAACTATAGTCCGTGTTGGAAAAACGCTGGTAAATGACTTCGCAGAATCTATTTTTGCGTGTCATAGGCTGTGTGTTGGCCGATATGGAAGCGTGCAGATTGATAAAAAAAGCCGAACCCGCGTAACACGGGTTCGGCCTTTCTCGTTTTTGAAGGGTCGGTCAGGCTTTCTTCACCCACCCCATCGGTTTGCCAACAGGTAGGAGTTGACGGCCAAAGAAGCTGTTCAGGAAGATCGCGCCAGCAGCATAGAAACCCAGTATGGAAATGATGAATTCCGACCATCCGGCCACACTTCCGTAAAAATGGGCAAGGTCTGGATCAGCTTTGTAGTTGATAAATTGAAGTCCGAGCGCACCAAGAAGCACAACAATCAGCGCAAGGATCACGCCGAAAACCTTGTTTACTTCGAAAGCGGCTATGGTGATGAAGCAGCTAAAAATCATGAAGCCAAAACAAGCATACGCAAAATGCTTCAAATCGGCACTTTCAGGAACTGTGCCGAAAAAACCATTGGCAATGAACCATAACAGTGCGACAGCTATCCAGAAAAGGCCAAAAACACCTAATACGATAGCACCGAAATAGCTGTTGCGTTTGAAGTCAAGCGATGCAGCCCATAACTGGGCAAATGACCCGAGGCAGAGCGCCCATGGGATCAAATAGGTGGAATTGCCTGATGTCCAGCCCAGTTTACTGGATGAAGCGACAAACGTGATGAGGGCAAGACCGAATACACCTAACGCGGTGGGGTCCGCCGAGACAATCTTGGTTTCTTGAACTTGAGACACGTCGAATCCTCCACTATGTTGTATTTTTGAACAAGCCTCCCAGTGACCATACCACATTGCATAACTTCATGGCAAACAAAGATCGACTGAGGCCTTGAGCCTAACACGGGCAGCAATTTTTGTGAACGCGTAACGGCGGGACGGAGAAGCTGCTTTATTTTGCCGGACTCGAAATTACCGTGTCCGTGTCACATGCTGCTCGCTTGAGCCGCGTTCAACGTGTCTTGCCCCGTAGAAAATGGGAAATGCCCATGGCGCATGGTGTCGGTATCGCCGGACTTGCATTAAACTGGGCGATGCCTTCGATGTTTGTTTTTCGTGCTATGAATGATCTGGCAAGCGATTCGGTGCCACTTGTTACACGAGGGTTCTTGCTGGCCTTGGTTGTGTGCCTGCACGCCGCCGGTGCGGCAGCGTTCTCACGCTTGTCCAGTTTGCCGCGGCACAATGATGAGCCTATGGTGTTGCGGGCAAGCTGGATCAACATTTCTCAACCTGCCCCCTCGCTTTTGCCGGCGCAACCCACCGAACCTGTTCCCATCGTGCCCCCGGTTTCCCCACCAAGACAGCCAAGGGCCACAGCACCATCACAGCCAAGGGTCAAAGCGCCATCACAGCCCCAGCCGGCGGCGGTACAATCCATCCCGGCAGTTGTGGAAGATGCTCCCGATATTCCAGTGGATCCGCCCACCCAGGATGACTCAACACCGGATCTGCAGATCGACGTTTCCGCAGCCGTAGCTGCGGCGGCAGTGGCAGCAGGTGGAACGGTTGCCGGGGATGGGGATGATAGAGGTGGGGAGGGCAGCCGGGATCTAAATTATGTCGGCCCCGACTTTAACGCGAGTTATTTTTCCAACCCGGAGCCGGAATATCCGCCTCAGTCGCGCCGCCTGCGCGAACAGGGTTTGGTGAAACTGCGCGTCCATGTCACGGTGGATGGGCGCGTGGGCGAGGTGACGTTGCACAAGAGCAGCGGTTATGAACGGCTGGACAAAGCAGCGCTCGATACCGTACGCCACTGGCGGTTCCGTCCGGCACAGCGAGCCGGAATACCAGTCGCAGGTTGGGTGGTCGTGCCGATCCGGTTTGAATTACAAGGTTGATGGGATACATACATGTCGAAACCCTCTTTGGGCTTTGCCTATTTCTTAGCACATACGGATACCGTCGGTCTTTGCGTTTTAGCAATCCTGACGGCGATGTCGCTCTTGTCGTGGTATCTGATCGCGTCAAGGTTGTGGCGTTACGTAGCGGTTCGCGTGCGGAGCCGGGCGTTTATCGCGGATTTCCGGCGGGTACGCCAGCCCTTCAACGCGGAACGCCTGCAGATAGCCATGAGGGGGAACAATCCTTTTGCCCGCCTTTTGGGTGAAGGGTTCCAAGCTTGCCTGTCCTTGCGGGAAGCGGGAGACGGTGTCAGCGCCCGGAAAGCGGATGGGCCGGGATTCGCGCTCGCTTCGCCCGATGACTATGTCAGTGCCGCGCTGGCACACGGTATTGCCAGGGAAGTGCGCAGCCTGGAAAACGGCATGACACCGTTGGCATCCATTGCCTCGACAGCGCCCTTCGTGGGGCTGTTTGGTACGGTATGGGGCATTTTCCATGCCCTGCAAGGTATTGCGTTCTCTGCGCAGGCAAGTATCGATAAAGTAGCGGGGCCGGTCGGTGAGGCACTCATCATGACTGCCTACGGCCTGTTCGTCTCCATTCCCGCCTTGCTCGCCTATAACGCGTTCGTGCGGTTGAACCGCAATTTGACCGGGGAAATGGAACGCTTCGCACACACGGTATTCGGCCTGTTGGGGCTAGGATTGGCGCCGGGTGAGGCACAGGTAGTCACCGCGGTTGCGAGGACGAACGCGGCGAAGGCGAAGGCAGAAGGGGCGCGCTAAAAATATGGCTTTTCATCCCCAGATCGGGCACGACACGCCACGGGCGGAAATCAACATGATCCCGTTGATCGACGTGATGCTGGTGCTGCTCGTCATCTTTATCATTGCCGCACCGCTCTTGACCCACGCCGTCAAGATCAACCTGCCTGTAGCCGACAGCGCCGTGGCGGAGGTGAAGCCAGAAACCATCCAGCTTGGCATCAAAGCCGACGGGCAATTTTTGTGGAATGGCGAATCCGTCGAAGAGATGGAACTGGAAACCCTGATGCGGGAAGCGGCCAGGCGTATGCCGCCCCCGGAGCTTCATCTCCAGGTCGACGCTGCCACGCCTTACGCGTTCGTAGCGCGCACGATGGCACGCGCATCCCGCACGGGGCTGGAAAAAATCGGTTTCGTCAGCAAGCCGGAAGAGCAGGGGCGGTAAAGACCGCCCCTCACGCCTGCGATTACGTCGAAGAGGACTCGGCAGCGGCTCGTCTTTTGGCCGCAGCGGCTTTGTAGTCGAGCTTTTCTTTGATCCGCGCGGACTTGCCGGAGCGGCTGCGCAGGTAGTAGAGCTTGGCGCGGCGCACGTCGCCGCGACGTTTGACTTCGATTGCCGCCAGCAGTGGGGAATAGGTCTGGAACGTCCGTTCCACGCCTTCGCCGGAAGAAATCTTGCGCACGATGAAGGAGGAGTTAAGACCGCGGTTGCGCTTGGCAATAACCACGCCTTCGTAGGCTTGCAGGCGCTCGCGTGAGCCTTCCTTTACTTTGACCTGCACCACCACGGTGTCACCGGGGGAGAAATCGGGGATTGTCTTGTTGACAGTCAGCCGGGTGATTTCTTCTTGTTCAATTTGTTGGATCAGATTCATTTTCATGGACTCCATGTCGTTCAACGGCCAGTGGCCTGACACGCAGAGCAGGCAGGGCCTGATGCGCGTGGGTTATCATCGAAAAACCGGTTCAGGGCTCCGCACCGGTCTTCCTGTTGTGCTCTTCTTGAAATTCTTCCAAGAGGCGCGATTCTTCCTCATTTACCCCCCTTTGCGCAAGTAGGTCGGGGCGACGCAACCAGGTGCGGCCCAAAGCCTGCTTGAGGCGCCAGCGGCGGATGAGGGCATGGTTGCCGGAGAGCAGTACCTCCGGAACCTGTTTGTTCCCGAAAACTTCTGGCCGCGTGTAGTGCGGGCAGTCGAGCAATCCGGCTACGAAGGAATCTTCCTGTGCCGACCCGGCATCGTTCAACGCGCCGGGTAACTGGCGCACGATGGCGTCGATGAGCGCCATTGCCGGCAGTTCGCCGCCCGAAAGAACGAAGTCGCCGAGTGAGATTTCTTCATCCACTTCGTGGTCGAGCAGGCGCTGGTCGATACCTTCGTAGCGTCCGCAAAGCAGGATCAGACCCGGCAACTGGGCCAGTTCCAGGATTTTGGCGTGCGTGAGCGGTGTGCCTTGCGGCGACAGATAAATGACCGGCCCGGACACGCCGAGCGCATCGATCTGCCCTTGCCGCGCCTGAGTGATGGCCTGTGTCAACGGCTCGGCCAGCATCACCATGCCGGGGCCGCCTCCGTAAGGGCGGTCATCGACTGTACGGTGCGCGTCATTCGTGAATTCGCGTGGGTCGTGAAAAGCCACCTGGTACAGGCCGCGCTCCAACGCCCTGCGCGTGATGCCGCACCCGGTGAGGGCAGTGAACATCTCCGGGAAGAGGGTAATTGCGTCGTAACGGCGCGCGGTTTCTTTTCCCTGCATGGCCGTTTCACCAATCTTTCTGCCAGGCCGTGCGGATCGACCCGGCGGCAAGGTCGACATCCAACACGTAAGCGGCTACGAACGGAATCAAGTGTTCCGTGTCATCGTCCCGCACCTGGAGCACATCGTGTGCGCCTGTGGAGATCAGGCCAATGACCTCACCAAGCGGTTCGCCCGCTTCATCGTGCACAGCCATGCCGACGAGGTCACACCAGTAGTATTCGTTTTCTTCAGTACGGGGCAGGGATTCGCGTGGCACGGCAACGTACCAGCCGGTAAACGGCTCTGCCGTGTTGCGGTCAGTAATGCCTTCAAGGCAGACAATCAGCCCTTTCCCGTGCGCCTGGAAACCGCGTAGCGCATACTGCGCCCATTGCCCGTCAGGCGTTTCAGGCCCGGGAGCCAGCCACCAGTGGGACATTTTCCCCCACGATTCCGAATCATCGTCAAAGGGCTGAATTTTGAGCCAGCCCTTGACGCCGAAAGGGGCTGTGACGCGCCCCAGCACAACCATGCGAACCGCGCTATTCAGGCAACCGCTTGCTGACTGGCCTTGGCGTTCTGCTTGACCAGACGGGCGACGGTTGACGACAGGGTTGCGCCGTTTTGTTCCCAGTAGGCGAGACGCGCAGTGTCGATGGAAAGCGATTGCCCCGCACCGGAAGCAATTGGGTTATAAAAACCAACACGCTCGATGAAGCGGCCATCCCGGCGGCTGCGCGAATCGGCAACAACGATGTTGTAAAATGGGCGCTTCTTGGCGCCGCCCCGGGCAAGACGAATAACAACCATCTTGAATTACCTCTAGTTTTTCATTGCGGAACATTAAATTATATGATTGCCGCCATGATAAGGCAAGTGCACCTTCCTTCTGGGAAAGACAGCTCAGTAGAGTCCGTTAAGTATTTGTCGCTAAATCAAGCTTGAGTGATTCCCAGCAAGACAATTTTACATAGAATGCACAGGTACTAAACACACGTAGGTACTAAACACACGTTTCGTGTGCTCAATATGACAAACGAGCATTCCGCCGATCCCATGCAAGACGTATTTTCCTGGCTCTCCAGCGAGCCAGGGGATGATCTTGATGCCGAGATGTCGGAGTTGAGCCGCTGTGTCGGGAACATTGCCTCGGCCACCGAATCCATATCAGACGCACGGTGCCAGGAAGTATTGGGCTTGATCTGCCAGCGTGCCAACGATGTTTGCGGACGTTTCCGCCCCGGTTTACTGGCATGCTCTCTGCCGGTTTCCAATGAATTGCATGCCAAGGCATTCAGCCTGATCGAGTCTCTCCTTGGCCTTTCCAGTCAGTTACGGGTGCTGTACGACGATATGCGGCACCGCAAGCTTCTGGCTCGGCAGGCCACCGGGTGGGTCGAGTTGTGCAACTATGCCTTGGAGGTGCTGAGCGAGACTTATCTCCTGAGCACCCTGCTCGGGGCAGCGCCGCCGTTCGGTTTGTGGCAGCGTATTCACGATGCCTGGATTTCATCCGGCCAGTACGAGCGGCTGAAAGATGATTCTGCCGAACCTCAACCGTCGAGAGCCAACCTGCTTTACAGGCGCCTGCTGACGATGTCGGTGAGTCAGATGGAAAGCCTGACGTTGCGTGAACAACAATGGTTGTTCGACTACCTGGAAACCGTCGGGGGCGACCTGCTGCTGGCCCACGTCCCCCTTCCACCCGAGGCATCGAGCTACTGGTTTGACCCGAACCAGGACATGTCTCCTGTGGCCTGTGTGCGGCGCATGCCGGAAAAAGGGGTCGAAGCGGTCTATTTCAGCATGGAGGAAATCGTCCACCGCATCGACGTGCAGATTCTCTGGCTCGAAAAAGGTCTGCTCGACCTCGACGTCAGTGCGCGCAAGAGCGGCGACAGTGAAATTCTCGAAGTCGGTTCCGCCATTTTGCCCCTGGGGCTGACCCCGGTCGAAATCCTTTCCTTGCTGCGTCGGTTGCGCGAGCAATGGTCGATCACCCCGGAACGCATCGAATTACGTGTCCGCCAGCACTACGCGGTGCAAGTTTGCGTCGGCCTCCGAAACGTATGGGCGATGGGGCGCAACGCTCCGGTTCTGGCAACCGAATGGACGGTCTACAACGAAAGCCCCGGCGGTTATGCCATTTTGTGTGTAGGAGGCGTGCACCGCAGCCTGTCAGCGGGGTCAATTGTTGCCTTGCGGCGCGAAGCATCGCAGGAATGGACCATTTGCATGGTTCGTTGGGTGCGAACCGATACCCCCCAGCAGATCGAACTGGGCTTGCAGGCGCTTGGGCAGGGTTATACCCCGGTATTGATCTGCTTTCGCGGGAACGACGTGCTGACCCCGGCCCTGATGATGCAACGGGGCAAGGGAGCCAGTGAGTATCGCGGCCTCGTGACAGAGGCGGGCACTTACGTGTCGAATCAGTTTGTGATGGTGCACGAGGCTGCCGGAAACCTGTATCTCGCCCAGGGTTCGGCATTTGGGCTGGACATGCAGACGGCCACTATCGAAATTTTCCAGTTCGAAATAGATCCTTACGCCAAGTAACTCAGAAAACGGAAAAATCGTACGCTGAACCGTCGGAGGGCGGCCTCCGGCCTTGTCCGACCTATGATTCACTTCGGGCTACACTTGCCGCCAACTATGATATCGGGATGCAATCGCCCTGCAACGTGCAGGGGTATAGGGACGGCGGCTATAAAGCCTGAAAAGCCGGTTCGCCCAATACGTAGGTGGCCGCCACGCAGCGGTCGTCCCCCAACATCATCAATGCGAAGAGACGTTCCGCGAGCGTGGTGGCGCGGGACATACGTGCTTCGATCAGCGGTGTGCAGTGAGGGTCGAGGACGATGAAATCGGCTTCACGGCCCGGCAGAAAGTTACCGATATAGGCGTCCAGGTGAAGCGCGCGTGCGCCGCCAAGGGTTGCGAGGTAAAACCCGGCTTCGGCCGTGAGGGTTTGCTCGGTGAGCTGCAGTACCTTGTGGGCCTCGCTGAGTGTTTGCAGCATGGAAAAACTGGTTCCAGCGCCCACGTCGCTTCCCAGCCCTACGCGCAGGCCGAAGTCACGCGCGCGCCCCAGATCGAACAGGCCGGAGCCGAGGAAGAGGTTGGAAGAGGGGCAAAAACTCATCGACGCGCCACGAATCGCCATGCGGTGGCGGTCTTCGTCGTCGAGCCAGATGCAATGCGCGAATACGCTACGTTCGCCAAGTTGATGGAACCACTCGTAAATATCCAGGTAACTACGGGCGCCGGGATAAAGCCACATCGCCCAAGCTACCTCCGCGCGTTGTTCGGCCAGGTGTGTTTGCAGGTAAAGGCCGGGCACTTCGCAAAAAAGCCGTCCGGCCAGGGACATTTGTTCTTCCGTGGAAGTGGGTGCGAAGCGCGGGGTGACGGCATAAGCCAGACGTTCGCGCCCATGCCATTTTTCGATCAACGCGCGGGATTGGGCATCGCCTTCCGTTTGAGTGTCGCGCAGGGATTCCGGACAGTTGCGATCCATGAGTACCTTGCCGGCAATCATCCGCATGCGGCGTGCGCGTGCGGCTTCAAACAGTGCATCGGTGCAAACGGGATGTACGGTGGTGAAGGCCATTGCCGTGGTTGTGCCATGACGCAGCAGTTGATCGCAAAAGAACCCGGCCTCAGTGGCGGCATACGCGGGATCGGCATGACGGGCTTCGGCAGGCCAGGCGTATTTTTCCAGCCATGTTGTGAGTTGTTCGCTGTGGCTGGCGATAATCTCCGTTTGCGCACAGTGGGTGTGGGTGTCGATGAAGCCCGGTAGGATCAACTTGCCGGAGCAGTCGACGCGGCGGGCGTCAACCGGCAGGCTGGGTTCGAGTTCTGCCGCAGGCCCGCAATCGAGTACATGACCATCGCGGACGAGGAGCAGACCATCGGGGAAATGGACGCAGGCGTCGGTTCCGTACGCGATGGGGTCATCGATGAAATGAACGATCTCGCCGCGTAAAGCCAGTAACGGAAGCGTGTCGGTGGAGGTACGCATGGTATTTCGGGTCAAGAATGGTACAACCATACTAACGAATTCTTAATTCTACAGTCTCTATATGAATGTCGGTGCCCACATGCCATGGTTTATCATTGGATAGTTGTTGTTGACGTTTTGTGAAACGGAGGCGGGCAGGAACGATCCATGAATCCCGTGCTGAAATACCGAGGTGGGAAATTACGGGAGATTCCTCGTTTCCTGCGCTATATCCCGAACGATTTCGACCGCTACATCGAACCTTTTCTGGGCGGTGGCTCGCTGTTTTTCCATACTGAACCAGCACGCGCGGTGCTCAACGATATCAACGCGCGGCTCATGAAGTTTTACCGGCAGCTCAGGGACGAATATCCACGGATGCGCGAACAGCTTGATGCGCTTCAGGCGGAATATGAGGGCAACCAATGGGAGTATAAAAAACGGAAAGCAGAACAGCCGGACGAACGTGTTCCCAACGCCAATGAAGAGTTGTATTACCGTCTCCGCGCACTCTATAACCGTCCGGACGAAACCTGGCTGGAGGGTGTGCTGTACTTTTTCATCAACAAAACGGCCTATTCCGGCATGCTCCGTTATAACCGGCGCGGTGACTACAACGTCCCTTTCGGAAGGTATCCGTACTTCAACGCGCAACGCGTGACGGTGCGGCACAGTGAATTGCTGCAGCAGGCAGAGCTTTTTAGTGTGGACTACAGCCAGATATTTTCAATGACAGAGAAAAACGACTTCATCTTTCTTGATCCGCCGTACGACTGTGTATTCAATGAATACGGAAACATCGGATCCATGGGAGGGTTTGATGAAGCCGAACATCGCCGGCTTGCCGCCGACTTTGGGAGCCTTCACTGCCGCGCACTGATGGTGGTGGGCAAAACCCCACTGACCATGTCGCTTTATGGTGATTACGTTTGCGACGAGTATCACAAGAAATACGCCGTGAACATCCGCAACCGTTTCAACAACGATTCGACGCACATCGTGGTGAAGAATTATTGAGGCAGGCAGTTTACCGCTCGAACATGAGTTCTCCTTCCACCATCGTGTAGTGCACGCACCCTGGCAGTTCAAAGCCAAGGAAGGGGGTGTTCTTGCCCTGGCTTTTGAGGTTGTCGCGGTTGACGGTGAAACGGGCGGCAGGGTCGAAGATGCAGAGGTCGGCACGCGCGCCGGGGGCAAGGTGTCCGGCCTTGGTAATGCCAATGAGCCGTGCGGGTTCGGAGGTGATGCGGGTCAGGGCGTCGGCGAGCGGCAGGTTGTTTTCTTCGGCCCATTTGAGGGTGAGGGGTAGCAGGAGTTCAAGGCCGGTGGCGCCGGGGTCGGACTCGCTGAAGGGAATGAGCTTGCAGTCGTCGTCGACAGGGGTGTGGTCGGAGCATAAGGCGTTAATACGGCCTTCGAGCAGCCCTTTTGAGAGGGTGTTGCGGTCTTTTTGGCTGCGTAGCGGCGGGACGAGGTGGCAGTTGGTGTTGAAATGGCCAATGTCCTGGTCGCACAGGTGCAGGTGGTTGATGGAGATGTCGCAGGTGACATCCATTCCTTCCGTGCGGGCCTGTTCGATGAGGGCGAGACCCTCGGCGCTGGAAAGGCGGGTGATGTGGAGATGCGTGCCGGTGACTTTGGCAAGTTGCAGGTAGGTGAAGAGGGCAACGGTTTCAGCGGCTACGGGGATGCCGGTCAGGCCGAGGCGGCCAGCGGTTTCTCCATCATGGGCGTAGCCGCCACGGGCGAGGAAGGGAGCAGTGGGCTGAAGCCATACGCGGAAGCCGAAAGTGGCTGCGTATTGCATGGCGCGCATGAGCACCGTGGTGTCGAGGACTGGGACGTTGGCCTGGGAGAAGGCGAAACATCCGGCTTCGACCAGCTCGGCCATCTCAGAAAGGCGTTCTCCCTTGAGGCCGACGGTGAGCGCGCCAATGGGGTAGATGTGGGCACGGTTGAGTTTTTTGGCGCGGTAGCAAAGCATTTCGACGAGGCCCGGTTCATCGAGGGCAGGGTCGGTGTCGGGCGGGATCGCAACGCTGGTGACGCCTCCGGCCATGGCGGCTTCCATTTCGGATTCGAGGGTGGCCCGGTATTCGAAGCCGGGCTCACGCAGACGGGCGGCAAGGTCGATGAGTCCGGGGGCGACGACGAGGCCCGTTGCATCCAGGGTGCGTGCGGGCTGGAAACCGTCGGGGGCAGTGCCAAGGGCGGCGATTTTGCCGTCGGCAATGAAAATGTCCTGTACGCAGTCAATCTGGCGGGCAGGGTCAATGACCCGGCCATTGGTGATGCAGATGTTCATCGTGTGTTCCTCATTGTCCGGCGAGCATGGACATGACTGCCATGCGCACAGCGATTCCGAAGGTGACTTGCGGCAGGATGACGGCCTGGGCGCCGTCGGCGACGGCAGAGTCGATTTCGATGCCTCGATTGAGCGGTCCCGGGTGCATGACAATGGCGTCTGGTTTCGCAAGCGAAAGTTTTTCGGGGGTCAACCCCCACACTTTGTAGTACTCCTGCGGGGAGGGTAGCAGTGCGCCCGCCATGCGTTCGTTTTGCAGGCGCAGCATCATGACGACATCTACGTCGCGCAGCCCTTCGCGCATGTCGTTGAAAGTGCGCACGCCCATGTTGTCGATGGAGGTGGGCAGGAGCGTTTTGGGGGCGATGACGCGTAGATCGGGAACGCCAAGGGTGGTGAGGGCGGCGATTTGCGAACGCGCGACCCGCGAGTGCAGCACGTCGCCAACGATGGCGATGGAAAGCTGGGTGAAGTCGTGCTTGTAGTGGCGGATCGTGTACATGTCCAACAGGCCCTGGGTGGGGTGGGCGTGCCGCCCGTCTCCGGCGTTGACGACGTGAATGTGGTCGCGGCCCGTAGCCAGGAGGTGTTGGGCGATGAGCACTGGCGCTCCGCTGGCGGAGTGGCGCACCACGAACATGTCGGCGTTCATCGCGCAGAGGTTGTCGATGGTGTCGAGCAGGCTTTCGCCTTTGGCAGCGGAACTGGTGGAGACGTTGAGGTTGACGACGTCGGCGGTCAGACGTTTGGCGGCAATCTCGAACGTGGTGCGGGTGCGGGTGGAGTTTTCGAAGAACAGGTTGAAGATGCTTTTGCCGCGCAGCAGGGGGAGCTTTTTGACTTCACGTTCGGCCACTTCGGTGAAGGGGGCGGCGGTGTCGAGGATGCGGATGATGACTTCGCGTGGCAGTCCATCGAGGGTGAGCAGGTGTTGCAGCTCACCGTGCATGTTGAGCTGTGGGTTACGCATGGATCAACCTCAGGGTCAGGTTGCCGTTTTCCGTCTGCACCAGGCGCAGGTTTTGCGAGGCGGGCAGCGGTTGAGGCAGGGTGTGGGCACAATAGCGGGCGGCGATGGGCAGTTCGCGTCCGCCGCGATCGACGAGTACGGCCAGTTCGACGCTGGCCGGGCGTCCAAAGTCGAAGATTTCGTTGAGCGCGGCACGGGTGGTACGCCCAGTGTAGAGCACATCGTCGACGAGAATGACGGGGGCATTTTCGATGGAAAACGGGATGTTGGTGCGTTGCGGGTTGGCATGCAGCCCTTTCGCGCCGTAGTCGTCACGGTAGAAGGAAATGTCGATGGCTCCGGGCGGTTGCTGGAGTTCAAGCAGGGTATGCAGCCGGCGCGCAAGCCATTCGCCGCCGGTGCGGATGCCAATGAGGACGGTATCCGGTTGAAGCTGAGGACGTATTTGCTCGGCCAGTTGGCGGCAGAGGGTTTCTGCATCAGGAAGTTGCATGGCGAAGGGTGTCCAGGAAATGTTGCAGGATAAGTTGTGCGGCGATGGCATCAAGTTTTTTTTTCCGCACCTGCCAGTTTCTCATGCCTGCGTTGCGTAGGCTATAGTCGGCTTCAACTGAACTGAGCCGCTCATCGATGAGATGCACGGGTAGATGGAAACGCCCGTGTAACTGATTGGCGAAACGCCGGCAGCGGGGTTCGAGCATGTGTTCGCCTTCACCGTCGAGCGGGCGTGGCAGGCCGATGACGAGGGCGACGGGTTGCCATTCTTCGATCAGGCGGGCGATGGCATTGAACCGCGCAGCGCCGGATTCGAGGGCGATTGTGGTGAGAGGGCGGGCAAGGCCGGTTTCGATCTCGCCAGTAGCGGTACCGATGCGGGCGAGACCGAAATCGAAACCGAGAAGGCAGCCGCGCGTGGGTAGGCAGAGGGAGTTTGTCTTGGCCGGGCCCTCAGGCATGCCCGGCAACCTCGCTGATCTGGGTGAGATCGATGCCGAGTTTTTGCACGGCGGCTGCCAGACGGGCTTCTGGCGGCATAGCAAAGACGATGGACATGTCGGCGGGGACGGTAAGCCAGGCGTTGTCGGCGAGTTCTTGTTCGAGTTGGCCTGCTGTCCAGGCAGCGAAACCAAGGCTGACGAGCACTTCGTGCGGTTCGCCCTCGCTACCGATGGATTGCAGGATGTCGCGGCTGCTGGTGAGGCCCACTTCGTCGTTGACGCGCAATGTGGAATGCCAGTCGCCGCTTGGGCGATGGAGGACGAATCCCCGGTCGGTCTGTACCGGGCCGCCGAAGTAGACGGGTTGCGAATTGAAAACCTGTGAGTCGAGCCTGAGTTCTACGCGCTCAAACAGTGTACCCAATGTCATGTCGAGTGGACGGTTGACGATGACACCGAGCGCGCCCTGGGCGGTATGTTCGGCGATGTAGGTGAGGGTACGGGCGAAATGCGGGTCGGCCATATGGGGCATGGCGACCAGAAAGTGATGTGTAAGGTTGTTCGGCACAGTATCCATACGCACATTCTACGCTACCTGGATAGGCTGCGCGGTGTGCGAATTGAAACGGTGTACGCACATATACAGAGGCGTTGCGTTATAACGTCATGTGCGGGGGACGTAATTGGCAATCAGACCGAGCAGTTCTTCTTCCTGATATGGTTTGCCAAGGTAATGGTTTGCGCCGATTTCCATCGCGTAGTCACGGTGTTTGTCGGCAAGCCGTGAGGTAATCATAATGATCGGCACATTCTTCAGTTTGGCGTCGGCGCGGATGTTGCGGACGAGGTCGAAGCCGTCCATGCGCGGCATTTCGATGTCGGAGAGGATCACGTCGGGAATGTTGTCCATCAGCGACTCGATGGCGTCGACGCCATCTTTGGCGGTGATGACGCGATAGCCTTCACGCTCCAGCAAGCGGCTGGTGATCTTACGCACGGTCAGCGAGTCGTCGACCACCATGACCGTTGGTTCGTGTATGACTTCCGACTCCAGCAGGTCTTCGATCACCGCTGGTGCTGTTCCGAGAATCCTGCTTGCCTGAGCATAGCCGATCTCGCGGTTCGCCATCGCGACGGGATTGATGATGAGCACGATCTCGCCGTTGCCGAGTACGGTGGCTCCAGACATGCCGACGACACGGGTAAGTTGCGGGCCGGCGTTTTTGACGATGATTTCCTGGTGGCCACGCAGGGCATCTACCTGTAGAGCCAGGGTCTGCCCGCCGGAATGCAGCAACAATATCCAGCTATAGCGGCCAATTTCCGGTCGGGCGAAAGGATTGCCGAACAGGTTCGGTAAGTAGTGATAGCTGTATTGCTGTCCAAGCCATTCGATACTGCCTTCTGCCCGCAGGCGATGGACTGCATCGGCCTTCAGTTCAATGATCTGCGAAATCATGCTGGCTGGGATCGCGTAGAGTTGAGACCCCGAACGCACTAGCAGAGCCTGGGTGACGGCCAGGGTGAGCGGTAGGTAGATGCTGAACATCGTCCCTTCGCCGGGAATGGTGGAGATGTCGACCCGCCCGCCAACTGCTGCGGTCTCGGCCTTCACGACATCCATACCGACTCCGCGTCCGGAAACGGCAGTTACTTTTTCGGCGGTCGTGAAGCCGGGAAGGAATATCAGATTCGAGAGCCGCCGTTCATCAGCAACCTCGTCAGGCCCGATCAAGCCATGTTCGCGGGCGCGCGCGGCGATGCGCTCGAAATCCAGCCCTGCGCCGTCGTCGGCTAGTTCGATGACGATTTCGTTACCTTCCTGCCGTGTTGTGAGCGTGATCTGGCCGATTTCGGGTTTGCCTTTTGCCTGGCGCAATTCCAAAGGCTCGATGCCATGCGCCAGCGAGTTGCGCAACAGATGTTCGAGCGGTGCGACGATGCGGTCGAGCACACTACGGTCGATTTCGATGCCGCCGCCGCGGAGGTCGAGGTTGGCGCGTTTACCGAGTTCCTTGGCACCCTGGCGTACGATGCGGTATAGGCGCACGGCGAGGCTGTCGAACGGAACCATGCGCACCTGCATCAGCGCTTGTTGCAGTTCGCGGGTGGTGCGTGCCTGACTGTGCAGGGCAATGTCGGCGCTGTCGAGGTTTTTCAGCAGATTTTGCTGCACCGTGGTGACGTCGTTGACGCTCTCGGCCATCATCCGTGTGAGTTCCTGCAGACGGGTGTAGCGATCCATCTCCAGCGGATCGAACTCGGCATGGCTCTTTTCGGCTTGGGCGATGCGGGTCTGCATCTGTACGTCGGCCTGGATTTCGACTTCGCGCAACTGGTTGCGCAGGCGGATGACGTTTTCGGTGAGATCGAGCAGGCTCCGGCGCAACTGGCGTAATTCACCTTCGATGCGGGTACGGGCTACGCCGATTTCGCTGGCATCATTGACGAAGCTATCCAGCAATTCCGCACGCACACGCAAGGCAGCGCTGAGGGCCTCGCTTTCGATCTGTGCGGCTTTGGGGGCGGCGGCGGTAGACTTTGTTTCCGGCAAGGACGCGACAACGAAGGGGAAACTGATCGTTTCGGCGTCCCTGTGCGTGAATTCGTCGTCGGCAAAGGGCTGGATAGGCGGTTCGGTTGGCTCGGGCACAGTTTCGATAGCGGGCACTTTGGAGGCTGGGTCTGCCAGTGCAGCAACCATCTGTTCGATGCCGTCCAGCGCGGAATCGATTTCGTCAACGAGTGATGTAATGTTGTCCCCGGCGCTGAGTGCCGACTCTACACGGGATTCAAGCTGGTGTATCTGGTTGCCCAGGATCATTGCCCCAGCCATTCTCGCACTGCCCTTGAGGGTGTGTAGTTGCCGTTTCACAAGCATGGGATGCTTGGTGCTGGCGAGATCATTGCCCCAGGCGCGCGAAGTGACGTGCAACTCGTTTATCAGTTCCCCAGCTTCTTCAAGGAAGATCGGAAGCAGTTGTTCGTCGATTTCGTCGTGGACGCCCGGTTGGGCGCTTACCATCAAGGAGGAGGGTTTCGGCGAGGAGGGCTTTTTCGGCGAAGAAGACGGTTTCAGCGCGATTTCGGGTTTGGTGACTGCAACGGCTTCAGGGAAATTTTTCGCCACGGCCTCGGCAATGGCCTTGTCGTCGGATTTTGTTGTGTCGATTACCTGTTCATGACCAATCCTGTCGAGTTGTTCGATCAGTTCCGGCGTTTCCAGCGGCATGTGCAGACCGATGACTGTGATCAGCATGCTGTCCAGCGTGTCGGTACAGGTCTTGAGCAAAGCCAGTTCGTTGGCTCTTGGCGGGCGGTTCAGGTCATGGATGCGTTGTTGTGCCAGTTCCAGTGCTTTGCCGAGCGTGTAAAGCGGGGTACAGCGCGCAGTACCTGAGATACCTGCGCATGAGTGTGCGGCACGCAAGGAGGCTTCCGGCAGCAGCAGCGTGGGATTGTTAGCAAGATGGCCCAATTCCTGGTGTAGCGTGAAGATGTGCGCCTGGGCTTCGGCTATGTAGAGTTCAAACAACGTCCGTGATATTTCAACATCGTCGATATAGAGTGTGTCGTAATCGGGCTTGGCCGATGGTTTTTCAGCGGCAGGACTGGTTTGAACCTTTTCGTCCAAAAAGTCGGGAGTCTTTTGATACGGTTTCGGGAGATCTTCGATTTCATCAACGCTTGCTTCGCTTACCTGATCACGCGTTGTGGGAATTTCGTCCAGAAAGTATTCCTGTTCATTTTCATTGGGGGGAGGTTGATCCCCTCCGGTCTCCTGATCGGAGATTTCCAGATACAGTTCGCGGAAGCCTTCAGTTTCATGAATGTTTGTTTCGCTTACCCCGTCACTTATTGCGGGGATTGAACCCGACCCGGGTTCGGGCGTTTCGCTCTTGGATAGTTCAAGGTCGAATTCGAGCGTTTTTTCCTCGAATGCCTCAAGACTGGATTCAGAGGGGGCGCCCACAGATATCTCAAGGTCGAATTCGATAGGCGTTTTGCTCCTGGATGGTTCAAGATCGAATTCGAGCGGTTTTTTCTCGGATACCTCAAGGCTGGATTCAGAGGGGGCGCCCACGGATATCTCAAGGTCGAATTCGATGGGCGTTTCGCTCCTGGATGGTTCAAGGTCGAATTCGAGCGGTTTTTTCTCGGATACCTCAAGGCTGGATTCAGAGGGGGCGCCTACGGATATCTCAAGGTCGAATTCGATGGGCGTTTTACTCCTGGATGGTTCAAAACCAGATTTAGGCGTTTTGCTCCTGGATGGCTCAAAACCAGATTTGGGCGTTTTGCTCCTGGATGGTTTAAAGCTGGATTTGGGCGTTGGTTCAATGTCGAATTCGAGTATCTTGTGCTCGGATGGCCTGAAATCGAATTTAAGCGAGGGCTTTTCGCTCTCAGATGTCTCAGTTTCAAGGCCTATTTTTTCGAGATTGAAATCTTCGCGTTCTCCAAGCTTTCTGCCAAGTTCAAATGTGAACGGTGAAAAATCAAAAGGCTCGAATTTTGGCACGGCCGGTCGCTTTGGCTTACCGGGTGTGGGATATTTTGCTGCTTTGGAGGGTAAGGTTTCGGGTTCGTCGCTTTGGGATGTTTCAGGCGCGATAGTCTCAGCGCGGCTTTCTTCGTCGAACACTCCAGGCTCGTCAAGCGAGATGATATCGATATCGTCGTCGTCGACAAACTCGTATGGCGTGCCTTCTGGCGTGGGGGGGGCGAAGCCCGGTTCTTCGGCTTCCGGTTCTTCGACTTGCCAGGTGTCGAGACCGGAAGAACTGGGCGGGATTTCGGGCAAGCTTTCCGGTTCGCCGGCAGCTTGTTCGGATACGGCTTCGGGCGTGGTTTTGAATTCAGGCGCGGTGAGCGGAACGAATTCTTCGCTTGGCGCACCGCTGCTGCGCAGGTGTTCAGCTTGCGCCAGGAGTGTCGAGACATCGCGCCAGTATTTGGACTTTTTGTCGATCTGGTTGACCCAGGCCATGAACTCGTCATGAGCAGTGGAGAGCAGTTCCAACAGCGGCGGGGTGATCTGCCATTCGAGTTGTAGCCAGCGGTTGAGGGTCTGTTCCAGTCCCCAGGCGGCTTCGCCCAGGTCGGTCAGGCCGACCATGCGGCCACTGCCTTTGAGGGTATGAAAACTGCGCCGGATGACAGTAAGATTGTCGCGCGCGTCGGGTGAGGCGCGAAGCAGTTCGAGATGTTCGATCACCGATTCCAGCACTTCGTGTGCTTCTTCAATGAAGATGGCAAGCAACTCGGCATCGAGGTCTGCTTGAGGTGTGGTCGACGAAATGTGGGTGGCGACTGGTGGCGAAACGGGTTTTGCGGACAGTTCCAGCAGCGCCTCTACATCTTGCGCATCTGCCTCGGTTTCGATCACGAAGGTCGGGAAAGTCTCGACGCCGTCGATCGGGCCGGAAGGTGTCTGTGGTTCTGCGGTAGCCGGAATCGCAGGGATATCGGGCAGTTCCGGCAGGTCGATGCTGAAAATTTCTGGTTTGACAGAAACGGTGGGCGGACTCAGGAACTGGATAATAGATGTGCGATTGTATGGCAGCGACTGAACGAAGAAGCCCAGAGCCGAGAAACGTCGCGCGAGTTCGGTGAGTTCGGCATCATCGACAGGCGAATCTTCCGGGGTCAGACGGGTGATGATTTCACCGGCTTCCCGAATCAGGGAGATGGCATCGTTCTCGTTGAGCAGGGACAATGCGCCCTCGATCTGGTGCAGCGGCGCGTGCAAGGTTTGCAACGGCGCGCGTTTCGAGTGGTCACGGAAAAAGTCGTCAAGGGTTTGTTCGATGGCAGCGAGGCTGGAAAGAATTTCGCGTGAGAGTTGCGCGATAGCTTCTTTTTCCTGTTGTTTGCGTGCGGATTCGACACTGGTCGTGCTGGGTTGCGCGTCAAGTTCTTCGCCGCGCGCAAGCGCCTCCAGTCTGGAGAGCGCCTCGCCCGCCTGAGTCTGGAAGCTGGGGTCAGGAAGTGCACGACCAAGGGCCACTTCCGCTAGCAGGAGGGCAGTGGCGAATTCGAGAGCGATAGGTTCGGAGTAACGCTGCGGGTTCGCGTCCAACCAGGCGATGAAACGGCACATGCCGCCAAGCAGCCGGTAGAGAACGGGACGACCGAGCGGAGTGGTGGATTTCGTGAAAGCTTCGATCTGGGCGTTGAATGTGGACAGCGCCGACGTGCCCTGTTCGCCAAAGGTGTTCCATTTATCCTTGATGCGGGTGAGTTCCGTGTGTAGTTCCTGGAGCAACGGCCCCAGGGGCAGGTCACTGACAATTGCATCTTCTTCGGGAATCAGGGAGTCGAGTTGCCATGCCTGGCGCGTCGCTTGCTGGATCGGTGTGGAGGCGGGCTGGCTGGCGACGTGGTAGAGCAGTTCGCGCAACAGGCGTTCGGGCAAGACTTGTGGGCCATCCCCGAGGCGGTGCAACTGAGACTCGATCCGGGTCAGCAGATGTCTGGTGCCAAGCTGTTCATCAGCCGACATGGTGGAGAACGCGTCGACGAATGCTTGCCCGGCCCACCACAGGGAGCGCATCCCTGGATTGTCTTCGGCGATTTCGAGTCCGGCCAGAGCCGTGCGCATAGCATCGATACCGCCAGCGTCTGACTGGCGCAGCCAGTCGATCAGGCCGCGCTGGAAGCGTGTGCGCATGGATCGATATTGATGCTGCTGTTGCTCCGCGTCGAGCTTCTGTGCTCCGTCGCGCGAAGGGATGCGCACACTCAGGTCAGGGAAGAAGAGGTCGGCGGGCGAGGGAGCCGCTTCACCGCGGGCAAGCACGAGTTCCCGGTATAACGGCAACAGGCGCAGGGGCTGGTCGGGAGCGCCGTGAATCAACTCCTCAAGATAGTTGGCGATGCTGGCAAGCGCACGGCGACCAAGGGCGATTTGTGGGTCATCAAGTGGCAATTCACCTCGGACAAGTGCGGCGAGGAACAAGTCCAAGGCCGCGACGAATTTCGTCAGTCCATCCAGTCCGATGATAGACAAGGCCCCGTTGGCCTGGTGCAGGTGATTTTGTGCGAACTGTATCTTGTGGGAACTATCTGCTGATCCGAGCGCTGCCTGGAGGCTTTCGACCGCATGCAACAGCGCCTGGTCGATCTCGCTCTTGACCCAGGTGAGCGGGCCGAGATCCGGTTCATTGGCGTGCGTCATGGCTGCCCTATGCTATTTCCCGTTCATACCTTGAAGCCGGAAACCGAACCCTTAAGTTCGATTGCAAGGTCAGTAAGTTGACCAACCGATTCCGCTGTCTGCTTCGTGCCGTGAGTCGTTTGTTCGGTAATGCCAAGTATCTCCTTCATTGATTCGGCTACCCGAATAGCTTCGGCGGCCTGGTACTGCGTATCGGTGGAAATTTGTTCGATCAGGTGGGCTGCGTCCATCGACACCTGTCCCATTTCGGCTAGCGCCTGACCGGCTGCGTCGGACAGGCGTGCGCCTTCTACCACGTCCCGTGTGGCGTTTTCCATTGCGCCGACGGCATCCTGGGTGTCGGTCTGAATGGTCTTTACAATAGCCGCGATTTGTTTGGTCGCCTCAGCCGAGCGTTCCGCCAGCCGCTGCACTTCTTCCGCAACCACGGTAAAGCCGCGTCCGGCATCACCGGCGGAGGCCGCCTGGATGGCGGCGTTCAGGGCTAGTACGTTGGTTTGTTCGGTAATGTCGGAAATCAATTCCACGATTTCGCCGATTTCCTGTGAGGATTCGCCCAGGCGTTTGATGCGTTTGGAAGTTTCCTGAATTTTTTCGCGGATCGCATTCATGCCGCGAATCGTGTTTTCCACCGAATCGGCCCCTTTGCGTGCAGATTCCAGTGAGCGGCGGGCTACCTGGGCGGTATGCAGCGCCCGTTCGGATGCAGTAATCATCTGTTGCGCCATGTTTTGCACGGTTGCGCCGGCATCCTCAATCTGGTGCGACTGGCGTTCAGTCGCGTTAAGCAGTTCGGCGGAGGTGTGCTGGGCGGCCTGGGTAGCGGTTGTTACACGTCCGGCGGCGTCGTTGATCCGGCTTACCAGTGCTGCCAGTTCTTCGATGGTGTAGTTCACCGAATCTGCGATGGCCCCGGTGATGTCTTCCGAGACTGTGGTGCGGATAGTGAGGTCACCGTCAGCGAGGTCGCCCATTTCATTCATCAGCCGCAGAATCGCCGCCTGGGTGTGGTTGCGTTCTTCTTCGGAGAGTCGGCGCTGCCGGTCAATGCTGGCCTGACGGGTGTTGACCTCGGTTCGGTACACCTTGGTGGTGATGATCAGCACGATCAGGGCGGCAAACGCACAAACCGCGATCAGCCGTAAGAGCGTGCCGGTGAAGTCCGCATTCTGGGCAAAGGTTTTGCTCAAGCTATCGAATTCCTGGAAAATGGTTAACGATTGGCTGGACAGGGTATCGCTGGCCGCCAGAACCCGGATGATTTTCCCAAGATCAGAGTTGGTGTCGCCCATCCACTCGCGGACGGTTTCCGAATTGCCACCAAGCGTCTCGAGCGCACCTGTCTGGCGAGCCAGTTGAAGCATGATGCCCGCAGGGTCGGTTCGGGTTTCGCCGGTGAACCGGAGTAGTTCGTTCCGGTTGTCAATGATCAGTTGGATATCTTTCTCCATTTCCTGCCAGATGCGGCTGATATTGGTAAGCTGCGGCTGCTCGATGGTCGGCGTCGGCAGTTTCTGGTTGTCAGGGGTGGCCCCCCCCTGGCTCAGCGCGTTGAGCAATGCGTTGAATTTCTCGCGCCCATCTTTCAGCTCTTCAAAGGCTTCAGGCTTCCCCTGTAGCGCCAGCCGCCCGGCTTTGGCGATTTTCTGTGAGAGGGCCTGCAGTTCGCCTGACACGGCGACCTGGTGAATCACCTCGCTGATGTGCCAAGTCTGGAAGAACATCAAAGCGGCTGTCGCCAAACTCAGTACGATAAATAACCCGGCCAGGAAGGGAACCCGCGTGGAACTCGCAGGTTTTATTCCGGAGGCTGCATAAATTCGTTCAGCGGTCGACGACCGTATGGCAACCTCTCTGCCTTCCATGAGGGTTGCGTCTGAAGGGTACGCGGGCGGATTGTTTGAAAAAAGCTTGAATGCCATTTGCCTTGCTCCACTGCGGTTGTTGACCGCCAGTAGTGGTCTTGGTAAAAAAATCGGAGAAAATTGAATTCTATTGGAAAGGTAGTGTCCTTGCCCTAATTGACGCCGACGTCGAGAAAAATGCTGTTGGATAAAAGTTGCGAAACGTCCAATCGCAACCAGAGATTGTCTTGTGTGTCCCGAAACCGGGCGATAACCCATGGACGTGGGTCATCCATTTCAGTATCTGGCTCAAAATCTTCTTCATTGCGCAGTCCCAATACGCGCGAAACCAGGATGGCGCTATGTACGCCCTGCCGTGCGCCAACGAGCAGCAGGCGCACGGCAGGGGCAGGTGAGGTGATCGTCGGGCCGTCGTGGAAACGCGATAAATCGACGACACTGTATAAGACCCCCCGTACATTGACCAAGCCGCGATACCACTCATGTGTAAGCGGAACCGGAACCAGAGCGGGTGGGGCGACGATTTCGCCGGATTCTGGCAGGCTGAGAAGCCAATGTTCATAACCCGCCCTTATTCCGAGCAAGCCTCTGCGTCCTCCGCTATTTGCTTCTGCCAGGCGGCGTGTGAGGTTTTCCTGAAACTCGCGTAGGCTGATCCTTTTGGACATAACGTTGATTTACCCGATACTTTTGATACGCTCAAGCAAGACGGTAAAGTTGAGAGGCTTGACGATATAGTCATATGCGCCCTGACGCATGCCCCATATCTTGTCGGTTTCAAGTCCCTTGCTGGTGCACATGATGATCGGGATGCCACGTGTGGTTTCCCCGCGCGAAATCGTGCGCGTGGCCTGATAACCATTCATGCCGGGCATGACGACATCCATCAGGATCAGGTCGGGCAACTCGCTGCAGCTTTTATTGATGGCCTCCTGGCCGCTTTCAGCGGTGACAACCTCGTAGCCGTTGCGAACGAGAACTTCGGACAATGCCAGCCGCTCAGTGGGTGAATCATCTACTACGAGTACTTTTTTGATGGTCATTGTTTTCCCCATGGGTATCGTAGATCGGTCAGCGCAGGCGGGCGCCACTATGTTCTGTAACCGCTCTGATGAGGCTGTCTTTCGTGAAAGGTTTGGTGAGGTACTCATCGGAGCCTACCATGCGACCACGCGCACGGTCAAAAAGCCCGTCCTTTGAAGACAGCATGATGACCGGCGTTGCCGCCAGTTTTGGGTTTTTTTTGATGAGTGCGCAAGTCTGGTAGCCATCGAGGCGCGGCATCATGATATCGACGAAAATAACGTCCGGATGATGATCCGTTATTTTCGCCAGCGCGTCGAAACCGTCCTCAGCCAGCAGAACCTGGCAACCCGCCTGGCTGAGAAAAATCTCGGCGCTACGACGAATAGTGTTGCTATCGTCGATTATCATCACCTTGAGTCCGCTCAAATCCATGCACCGTGCCCCCGGGAATGTGGCATCCGTCCCATAACCATAACCTTATTACAACCATCGGCAAGCATACCGCAAAACACATGTTTCAATAAAGGCAGAAATTCCTAGAACAAGCGTAAAAAAGCTTTCGGCGCCTTCAAAAAGGAAGTGTAGGCAAAACAAGACAGTCGGCATATTCTTTACTAGACAAAATGAATGAATACGTGTCAGCGTAATTCCTGTCATTCGTGACGGGGTAAGCGATGCAATCGATTTACGGGCTCGAAGGCTCCCATAAATAGCCTCCCTTTCTTGAGGGAGGCGGCATGCTGAAGGCGTGACGGAAGGAGTATATCGGAGCAATTTCCGGCCTTTAGGCCGGGGCGGCTCAAAAAGGAAAAGAATGAATAAAACCAGAAGGTTTTCGTGGCGGGGGCTTTATGCGATTACGCCGGATGAATCCGATACCACGCGTTTGCTGGAGATAAGTGCCCGTGTCCTCGCCGGTTGCCCGGTATTGCTGCAATACCGCAACAAGTCCGCCTGTCCGGCGCTACGTCGCGAACAGGCGTTGCAGTTGCTTGCGTTGTGTCGTGCTGCTGCAACGCCGCTCATCATCAACGACGACCTGGAACTGGCTGCTGAGCTTGCTGCCGATGGCGTCCACCTCGGGCGCGGCGACGGTGACGCGGCCCTTGCCCGACGGGTGCTGGATGCGCTTGGGCCGGGGCGTATTGTCGGGGTGTCGTGTTACGGTGAGTGGGGGAGGGCAGTGGCGGGCATGGAGGCGGGGGCCGATTACGTCGCTTTTGGCGCAATGTTCGCTTCGGCCACTAAGCCGGAAGCGCCGTGCGTGCCGTTCGAGTTGCTCACGCGGGCACGGCGCGAATTGAAGCCGAACGTGGCAGTTGCGGCTATCGGAGGCATTACCCTCGACAACGCGGGCATGCTCTTCGAGGCTGGGGCCGATCTTGTGGCGGTCGTCTCCGATGTGTTCGGCGCTACTGATCCGGGTGCACGGGCGGCAGCTTATCGGATGCTGGCATAAAAATGAGGACGGCTTGCAGCAGCACGTCGATGCGGGCGAGAATCCCGCCTTGTCCATCTTGCCGGAAAGTACGCCATGAACAACCGTAACGAAGCCCTTTTCAGCCAAGCACAAAAACGTATTCCCGGCGGGGTCAACTCGCCCGTGCGCGCCTTCCGTTCGGTGGGTGGCGTGCCGTGTTTCATCGAGCGTGCCGAAGGGGCGCAGGTGTGGGATGCCGAAGGCCGGGCCTATATCGATTACGTCGGTTCATGGGGTCCGGCGATTACCGGGCATGCCCATCCGGAAATTGTCGAGGCGGTACGTACGGCAGCGGCGAAGGGGCTTTCTTTCGGGGCGCCGACGGCAGCCGAGATCGAAATGGCCGAACTGTTATGCGCATTGTTGCCTTCGCTTGAAATGGTGCGGCTCGTCAATTCCGGGACTGAGGCAACGATGAGCGCGATCCGGCTGGCGCGCGGCTATACCGGGCGCGAAGGCATCGTCAAATTTGAGGGTTGTTATCACGGTCACGCCGACAGCCTGCTGGTCAAGGCCGGTTCCGGCATGCTGACCTTCGGCAACCCGTCTTCGGCAGGTGTTCCAGCGGATTTTGCCCGCCATACCATCGTGCTCGATTACAACGACCTCGACGGGGTCGAGGCTGCTTTCAAGGCGCGTGGCGGGGAGATTGCCGCCGTGATCGTCGAACCCGTGGCGGGCAACATGAACCTGGTGCGCCCCCGCCCTGGTTTCCTGGAAGGGTTGCGCCGCCTGTGCACGCAATATGAAACGGTGCTGATTTTTGATGAAGTAATGACAGGTTTCCGCGTTGGTCCGCAAGGGGCGCAGGGGCTGTTCGGCATCTCTGCTGACCTCACCACCCTGGGCAAAGTCATCGGCGGCGGTATGCCGGTGGGCGCTTTCGGCGGGCGGCGTGACATCATGGAGGAAGTTGCCCCGCTTGGCCCTGTCTATCAGGCGGGTACCCTTTCCGGCAGCCCGGTGGCGGTGGCCGCCGGGCTGGCTTCGCTCAAACTGACCCGTGCTCCGGGTTTTTATGAGGCGTTGGCCGCGCGTGCGCGCCAACTCACGGAAGGGCTTGCCGATGCCGCATGCGCTGCCGGGGCCATTTTTTCAGCCGATGCCGTGGGCGGCATGTTCGGGCTTTATTTCAGCGCGCGCACGCCGGAAACGTTCAACGACGTCATGGCGATGGATCGAGAACGTTTCAACCGTTTTTTCCATGCCATGCTGGAGAAGGGGTACTACTTTGCGCCTTCGGCCTTCGAGGCCGGTTTCGTGTCCTCCGCGCATGGCGAGGCCGAGATCGGCGCCACGATAGCCGCAGCGCGGGAAGTGTTCGCCAGCCTGGGGTGAAGCCCTGCAGCGGAGTTCAGGGGCACGGGTCGTCCGCTGCCGTTTCTTCCGTGTAGGTAAACGTCCAGGTGCGCGTGATGTCCAGCGCGTCCGTGTCGCGGCGGATTTCCGGTGGGAAAGGCTCGAAGGGAGCGGCCCGTCGGGCAATGTCGATGACGCCATCGTCGAGCACCTTGTGGCCTGAACTCTGGTCGACACGGGCTTTTTCAAACGAGCCATCGGCGAGAATGGAAATTGTGACGATCATTTCCCCATATACTTTTCCACGCGCCGCCTTGGGGTAATGCAGCGAGGCGCTGCACGCGATTTTGCGCCGGAATCCCGCCAGGTACTTTTCAAACCGTGGCTCTGTGATGGTTCCCGCGATCTGTTTGCGCCGCAGGGCCTGCTGTTGTTGGTAAGCCTGCTTGCGCCGCATTATTTCGGTCTCCAGTTCCCGGATACGCGCTTCATCGGAGGCTTCATTTGCCGTGTTGGCGGGGAAGGGGACAAGCAGGAGGAACGCCAGGAAGAGCGTGGGAAGCGTGGGTCTCATCACGTCTTTATAGCAGGAACAGCGTTGCCATCCCGAGGAAAATGAAAAATCCTCCCGAATCGGTGAGCGCGGTAATCATCACGGAACTGCCGATGGCCGGGTCGGTACCGAGCCGTTGGCGCAACATCGGGATCAGGACTCCGGCGCTGGCAGCGAGCAACAGGTTGAGCGTCATTGCGGAGGTCATTACCAGGCCGAGCGAAATGCTGTTGTAGAGCCACCAGGCCAGTACGCCGAGCAGCCCCCCCCAGACGACGCCATTGAAAAGGGCAACACCGAGTTCTTTCTTTATCAGCCGCTTCATTGCGCCCTGTTCGATCTGGCCGACGGCAATGGCGCGCACGATCATCGTGATGGTCTGGTTGCCCGAGTTGCCGCCAATGCCTGCAACGATAGGCATCAACGCCGCCAGCGCCACGAGTTTTTCGATTGAACCCTCGAAAGCGCCGATGACCCTGGAGGCAATGAATGCCGTCACCAGATTGATTGCCAGCCAGGACCAGCGGTTTTTCACCGAGTCCCACACCGAGGCGAAAACGTCTTCTTCCTCGCGCAAGCCGGCTTGGTTGAGAATCTCAGCTTCGGATTCCTGGCGGATGAAGTCGACCATGTCGGCCACGGTGAGCCGCCCGATGAGCTTGGTGGAGCGATCCACCACCGGCGCGGAAACGAGGTCGTAGCGCTCGAATGCCTGCGCCGCGTCGCTGGCGTCGTCATTCGGCGAAAAACTGACTTTCGGCTCGTGCTGCATCACCTCCGAGACTTTCTTGTCCGGGTCGCTGATGAGCAGCGCCTCCACGGTGAGGATGCCGACTAGGTGTTCCTCACGGTCGATCACGAAAAGTTTGTCGGTATGATCCGGCAATTCGTCGAAGAGGCGCAGGTAGCGCAGCACCACTTCCAGTTTTACGTCCTCCCGTACCGTCACGAGGTCGAAATCCATCAGCGCGCCGACCGAACCCTCGTCGTAGGACATCGCTGCGCGCAGTTGCTCGCGCTCGTCGCTGGAAAGCGACTTGAAAACGTCCTCGATGACTTCCGGGGGCAGGTCGGGTACGAGGTCGGCGAGTTCGTCTGCGTCCAGCGTTTCGGCAGCCGCTTTCAACTCGTGCGGATCCATGACCTCGATCAGGGATTCGCGGACGGCATCGGAGACTTCGAGCAGGATTTCGCCGTCACGATCCGCCTTGACCAGGTTCCAGACGTAGCACCGTTCTTCGAGCGGCAGGGCTTCGAGGATGTAGGCGATATCTGCCGGGTGCAGTGCGTCGAGCTGTGCCTGTAGTTCGGCGGCGTGTTCCGGCGTGGGGAGGACGGGGTGGGGCGTTTCGAAATCGTGATCAGCCGCCCCGATGCTTTCTTCCAGCGCGTGCGAATGCGCCAGCACCAATTGCACCCTGTGCAAGTGTTGCTGGAGTTCGTCGGGGTGTATGCCAACGCCTTCGTCAGCGTGAAACTGCTCGTTGGCGTGCGTATCTTCTTCCGGAGTCATCGCGCAAGGCTGATCAGTGGGTGAGTGTGGCCGGAAGCGATTAAAGCTGCCGGGCGGTTCCGCGAGTGAGGGAAACGGAACGCGCGGAGCGGATTCTACCCTTGAGGCGGGAGAGGTGCATCAGGAGAATGTGAGAACAAGGGAGATTTCCCTCGCCTCAAGCCTTAAGCCAGGGCAGCCAGAAGCGAGACGTTCTCTTCGGTTATGACCACCGCAGAATCCAGGGCACACCGGATGCCGCCCTGCAACTCTGTGAGTTCCCTGATCAGCGTTTCGGTTGATATTTCGGTCTGTTTTAATTCTTCGACCCGGTTTTCGAGGGTATCTGTCGCCTGATGGATGCGCCGGACGCTCTCCAACCGGCGTTTGAGTTGCAACTGGTATTCCCGTACCTGGATTTCGAGTGGAGCCATTACTGCCCGCAGCCATTGGTCGACATCGCGGTTGACGGATTCGAAAATGCGATGCACCTGAACCGCAGCCGTCTCGAAAAACTTCTTCATCAGAACGCGTTTCTCAGTCGTTACCAGCATCAGAGGGGAGCCAAGATGGCGATGGCAAACGCTTTCCAGATGGTTAAGTTCCGCCTCGCAACGGCGCATCGAGAATTTTTCCGGCGGGGTGAGCCTGAGTCCGTGTTCAACGCTGAAACGTTTGTACATGGCGTCGAGCATCCGATAGATCTCAGAGATGTCCGCCTCGGCCTTGCTGAGATGGGTGCGCATGCGCTGGAAGAAATCCTTCATCGCTTCGCGCAATCCCAGCGAAAAGCGCGATTCAAGCATTGTGTCGCGCGTCTTGCGGGTTTCGGTGCGTAGGGTGTCCATCCCCAGGTGCGAAAGCAACTGGTTGGAGAGTCCAGTGAAGACCGAGCGTACGGCGTAGTATTTTTTGAGGCCCTGCTCGAATTCGTCCTTCTCGACGCGGATTTTGTACATCATGTATTCGACGACGCCGCGATTCTTGCCGTGCAGGCTGTCCAGCTCCTGAAGTTGTCCTTTTACCCCGGTGAGCCGTGCCTGCAGCAGCACTTCGGCCTGATGGATCAGGTCGCGGGTTTCTCCCAGGGTGTTGTCGCGGATGATTTCCTGCTTGGAAGGGAGCAAATCTTCTGACAGTACCCGTTCCAGGGCAGCCAGACGGCTTTTCCCGAACAGGTTCTTGTCTTGGTTGACGCGGGCTACCAGTCCTTTTTGCGCCGAAACCGGGAAAACCGAACCCGCGCTGATTTCGAGTGTTTCACTGACCGACTTCACCTGCCGTTCGAGTTCAGCATTGATGCTGGCTTCGTCGCGCAGGCCGTCCCAGAGTCCATCGATCTTGTTGAGAACGACCAGGCGCCCCTTTTCCCGTGCGCCGGTGCTGACGAAATCACGCCATACCGTCATGTCGCTCAGAGTGACGCCTGTATCGGCGGCGAGGATGAACAGCACGGCGTGGGCATTTGGCAGCAACGAAAGCGTCAGTTCAGGCTCTGCACCGATTGCGTTGAGCCCTGGCGTGTCGAGCACCACCAGCCCCTGTTCAAGCAGCGGGTGCGGAAACTGGATCACAGCATGGCGCCATTTTGGCACTTCGACCAGATTGTCGGCCCCGGGTTTGAGTCCCGCTTCGCCACTCGGGTCGATCTTGAAGCCCAGATCCTGCGCTTGTTCTTCCGTCACCCTGTTTACGTCGCCTACTCGTGCCAATGTAGCCTGGAGCTTGGCGGGCGATCCGGTGTCAAGCGGTTCCACCACCCAACATTCCGGCAGCAGCTTGAGTTCGCTCACCGGCTCTGCGCGGACGCGCGTTTCGATTGGCAGCAGGCGCAATTCCGGCGTGGAATCCGGTGTCCATTGCAATTCCGTGGGGCACATCGTCGTACGTCCGGCGCTCGAAGGCAGGATGCGTCCACCGTGTTCAGCGAAAAAAATCGCGTTAATCAATTCGGATTTGCCGCGCGAAAACTCGGCAACGAACGCGACCGTCAACTTATCGGCGCGCAGGCGTTCGATCAGGTATTGCAGGCGCTGATCGGCTTGAGCATCGCAGACGTCGTTGTTGTTCAACCAGTTACGTAATCTCAGCACAGCATCGATTGTCTCGTTGCGCCAACGACTATAAGCTGAAAACTTTTCGGCCAGAGTCATGTCAGTTCGTCCGTCACCCGGCATTTCCGAATATTCAAGTATAACGTGATTGCAATATACGGGATTAGCACAAATTACGGATGGTCTGAATAAGTCGAGCGGTAAGTGTGCGCTGCGGATCGGGATGGGATGCAAGGCGCAAACCACAGCCATAGCCGTCGCTATGGCTGTGGTTTGCAACGCCGCAGACCGCCCGACTCCGCAGATGCACACGGCGCGGCGACTTGTTCAGACCATCCTTAACGCTATCGTATGGCATATGTCGGGCCTCGATTCCCGCGATGAGTGGTAGGGTGAATCGAGGTGTGCGACAAAATCCCAAAAGTTCTCTTTTGATCATATCGTGGAATCCCCGGCTTTTCGGCCAAGGCGGTTCCAGATCCATCCGTCCGGAACCGATGATGTCCGTGACCCTTCGTTTTCTCTGCACTTGCCGTTACCCCATCAAAAAACATACCATAACATGTTGGACTTTTCATGTATTGGCTTCGCTATAAACGACGTCCAACTTTTTTCAGTAACCACCCGCTGGATTGCCTGCCATGAAGCACCCGCTTGCACGCATCATCATTCTTTTTGGAATCACCCTGGCGTTTTGTCTGCCTGTTTCGTCTGCCTTTGCGGAAGATCCCGATGAGTTGATCGAATTTAACACGAACACCGACATCAACGCAGACAATCCGGACGGAGATGAAGATGATGACGATGCTAATGACGAGTTCGACATATCCGACGCTGATGCCGCCGATGCTCCCGCCATTGAAAGTCCGGGCGAATTCCCTGCGCAAGAATTGAGTGCAGAAACGCTCCAGGATTTTCTGCTTGCTGAAATTGCTGCCTCACGTGGTCATTTTCGGGAATCGGCGCAAACCTATATTGCACTCGCACGCAAAACAAGCGACCCACGCATCGCGCATCGCGCCGCGTACATCGCCTCTCATTCGAAAGATAACAAACTCATCACCGAAGCCGCGCGGCTGTGGATCGAAATCGCCCCTAATTCAAAAGAAGCGCGCCACTTCCTGGACTATGTCGAACGCGGCTACAGCCCTTCCCTCAACAAACTCCGGGATGCCCTGGCGCAAGGCCTGGCCCAGAATCCCGAAAAACTCGCCCCCAACCTGTTAGGACTCAACCGCATCCTTTCGAGAGCCGAAAACAAGGATGTGACACGGAGTCTCATTTATCGCGTAACCGAACCTTATCTCACGTACCCCGAAGCCCATTTCGCACGCGCCCAGGCGGCTATGGTCGCCAAACGCTCGATGGAGGCGACGGGAGCGCTCGACCGTGCTCTTGAACTGCGTCCCGACTGGCTGCCGGCGCTGATGCTCAAGACCCATCTTCTGGTCGAAGCCGGCGCGGCGGATCAGGCCAATGTGATGCTCAAAGCTGCGCTGGAACGCGAACCAGGAAACCGTGAACTTCGGATTGCCTATGCCCGTAGCCTGGTTGCCGCCAACAAACTCGCCGAAGCGCGCGACGAGTTCAATACTCAGCTTGCCGCCACACCTGATGACCGCGACCTGCTCTATGCCGTTGCCATGATTTCCGTCGAGCTCAATGATCCCGCCGCCGAATCGCTATTGAAAAAGGTTCTGGCTTCTGGCCATCCGCAAGCAGACATCATCCGGCTTCAACTCGGAAAGATCGCCATGGAACGGGACGAAAACGCCGCCGCACGAAAATGGTTCGATGCCGTGAGTCCTGGTGGATATACCGCTGAAGCGCGCATCTACAGCGCCCGGAGCCTGGCAAAGGAAGGCCGTCTCGATCAGGCGCGCAAACTCTTGCGCGAGGCCCCGAATCCCGACATTCAGCGCCGCTACCTGCTCGCCGAATCCCAACTGCTCATGGAAGGAGGCCGTGTCCGGCAGGCGTTTGATCTCATCGAGAATGCCCTGCGCGAACATCCCGACGACAATGACCTGCTCTATGAGTCCGCCATGCTTGCCGAACGCATCGGCATGTACGAGAGCATGGAAGGACGGTTGCGCAAGCTTATTGCCCTGGCTCCCGAACATGCGCACGCCTACAACGCGCTTGGTTACTCCTTAACTGATCGTGGCCTGCGTCTGGAAGAAGCCGAGGAGTTGATCGCCCGCGCTCTGGAAATTCTTCCCAAGGATCCGTACATCCTCGACAGCATGGGTTGGGTGCGCTTCAAACGCGGCGACTTCCCCGGCGCGCTGAAATGGATCGAACAAGCCCATACCATCCGTTCCGACCCCGAAATCGCCGCTCATCTCGGTGAAGTGCTGTGGCGGTTGGATCGTAACGATGAAGCCCGTCGCATCCTTGACGGCGCGCAAGCGGCGCATCCCGGTAACGAGACTTTGAAAAAAACGATCCACCGCCTGTACCCCGCTCCCAGTAAAAAAGCCCCTGGGAAGAAAACTTCGGGTAAGAAACATTGATCTCTCCGTTGCTTCGATTCAGGCTTGACCCCACCTGCGCTCTTCGCGTCCGGGTGGCAATCCTCACTGTTGGCATTCTCTCGACAGCCTGCGCCTTCAATCCTGCCGCGCCGCCGCCTGATCCTGTAGCGCGGCAGACGTTCGATGCCTTTTCGCTTTCGGGCCGCCTTTCCGCCAGCGATGGCAAGCAGTCCGTATCGGGGCGGCTGGAATGGGAACGTCGCACCGAAACAGATCGCTGGACAGTTTCCAGCCCGCTCGGGCAAATCGTGGCCCAAATCGACTCCGGCCCGGATGGCGCGGAGGTTTTGTTTGCCAACGGCGAGCGCCGGTACGCTCCGCAAGTCGCCGACCTCATTCCGATATTGCTCCCCGGCGCAGTCGAGGCCGGTTTGCCGCCTGAGCGCCTGGCTGCCTGGGTGCAGGCCGCGCCACCTGGTGATGCCGAAGTGCGCACGCGCGATGCACGGGGCCGTCCCGCGCGGCTCATCGACAAGGGTTGGATCATCGACTACCTCGACTACCGGGACGAGTCCCCCGAAGCCATACCGCGCCTCGTCGACATTTCCCGTGGAGAATTCCGCCTGCGGCTGGTTGTTGACCGTTGGGAGGCGCCATGACGCTCTCTCCCAGAATGACGCCGCCGGTTTCGCCTTCACCCGGCTGGCTGAAAGGTTGCCCGGCCCCGGCCAAACTCAACCTTTTCCTGCATGTCACCGGGCGGCGTACCGATGGCTATCACCTGCTGCAAACCGTGTTACGCCTGCTCGACTGGGGAGATACACTCGATTTCGCCGTGCGGGAAGATAGTGAAATTCGCCGCACGAACGCCGTTGCCGATGTGCCGGAAGAAACCGATCTCTGTGTGCGCGCGGCGCGTGCCTTACAGCAGGCCACTGGCTGCCCGCTTGGCGCCGACATCGCCGTACATAAACGTCTGCCTTTGGGCGGCGGGCTTGGTGGCGGCAGTTCGGATGCCGCCACCACCCTGATGGCGCTCAACCATCTCTGGAGTACGCGGCTCGGCTTAGTCCGATTGTGTGAAATCGGCCTCAAACTGGGCGCAGACGTACCTTTCTTCCTTTTCGGGCGCGACGCTTTTGCTGAAGGCATCGGTGAAAACCTGCAACCGGTCACGTTGCCCCCGGCCTGCTATGTCGTGATTGCCCCCGGCGCCAGTGTGCCAACTGTGCAGATCTTCGCTTCGTCAGACTTGACGCGAAACACGCCCCCGATTAAAATAAACAGCTTTACGTTTGAGCGTACCTGCAACGATTTACAGCCGGTTGCCTGTAAGCTCTTCCCCGAAGTGGCGGAAGCGCTTTCATGGCTTGGGCAGTTTGCCCCGGCGCGGATGACAGGTTCGGGCGCATGTATTTTTGCCTCTATTGATTCGCCCGAACATGCGGCGCAAATCGTTCGGCAATGTCCGGCACGCTGGCAAGCATGGCAAGCAGCGGGTCTGGCACGGCATCCGATGCACGGTTTGGAAACGTAAACGGTTTTTAAATGGGGAGTCGCCAAGTTGGTTAAGGCACCGGATTTTGATTCCGGCATTCGAGGGTTCAAGTCCTTCCTCCCCAGCCCTGTCACGACGGGCAGGCCCCCAAGGGCCTGCCCGTGGCGCTTTTTGACAGCGCAGTTCAATTGCGCTGAATTACCATTGGAGCAGCAGCCATGCCATCCGGCAACCTGATGGTCTTTACCGGTAACGCTAACCCCAATCTCGCGACAGATGTCGCCCGCCGCCTGGGCATCACGCTCGGCGCGGCAACAGTGGATCGCTTCTCCGATGGTGAAGTACGGGTCGAACTGCACGTGAACGTGCGCGGCGAAGACGTCTTCATCCTGCAACCAACCTGTGCGCCCACCAATGAAAACCTGATGGAACTGCTGGTGATGGCCGATGCCTTCAAACGTGCCTCGGCCCGCCGTATTACTGCTGCCATTCCATACTTTGGCTATGCGCGGCAGGATCGCCGCCCGCGCGGTGCGCGGGTTCCGATTACCGCCAAGCTCGTGGCCAATATGCTCCAGGCCGCAGGCGTCAACCGCCTGCTGACGATGGATTTGCACGCCGACCAGATACAGGGTTTTTTCGACATCCCGGTCGACAACGTCTACGCCTCCCCGGCGCTGCTTGCCGACCTCAAGCAAAAAAATTACGAAAACTTGCTGGTCGTCTCTCCCGATGTCGGCGGCGTGCTGCGCGCCCGCGCCTTCGCCAAGCGGTTGGAGTGTGACATGGCGATCATCGACAAACGCCGCCCCAAGTCCAACGTGACCGAAGTCATGAACGTCATCGGCGAAGTCGAAGACCGCACCTGCGTCATCATGGATGACATCGTCGACACCGCAGGAACCCTGTGCAATGCTGCAGATGCCCTCAAGCAACACAGCGCGCGCCAGGTGTTCGCTTACTGCACCCATGCGGTACTTTCCGGCAACGCGGTCGAGCGCATAAACGAATCCTCGCTCGATGGCCTCGTAGTGACGGACACTATTGCCCTGCGTGATGACGTGCTTGCCTGCCCGCTCATCCGCCAGGTTCCAGTCGCTACCATCCTTGCCGACACCATGTTGCGCATCAGCAATGAGGAGTCCGTTTCCTCCCTCTTTGCCGAAGGATGAACATTTTTTTCATCCCTGCCTGGTCGCGGGCGGGGTTTTTACAGGAGCCATAAAACATGAGCATTACCTTCAAGGCCACCCGTCGCGAACAGCAGGGATCGAGTGCGAGCCGCCGCCTGCGTCGCGCAGGGCAACTACCTGGCATCATCTATGGGGGCGGCAAAGAAGCTACGCCCATCGTCATGAGTCATAATGACATCTTTTACCTGCTCAAAAAAGAAGCCTTCCACTCCACGCTTCTCACGGCAGAAGTCGATGAGGTCAAAGAAACCGTGATCCTGCGTGACACACAGTGGCATCCATACAAACCGCAGGTGCTGCACCTCGACTTTCAGCGCATCGATACCGCACAGATCCTTCACATGAAGGTTCCGCTGCACTTCATCAACGGCGAAACCAGCCCGGCGGTCAAACTTGGCGGCTGCCTCATCGCCCAGGTCATGACCGAACTCGATGTCAAGTGCCTGCCCAAGGATTTGCCCGAATTCATCGCCGTCGACCTCGCCAATTTCGAACCCGGCCAATCGCTGCACGTCTCGCACCTGAAACTTCCCAAGGGTGTTGAACTTGCACACCACACCGATGCCGACCCCGTGGTCGTCAGCGCGCAACAGAGCCGTCTCCACGCGGACGTCGAAGCCGTCGAACAGGACGGTTCCGAGCCTGTAGCTTGAGGCCGCATTACCGAGGCACACGATGACGGCGGCGGCCACTGTCCCCCGGCTCATTGTCGGCCTCGGCAACCCTGGCGCTGGATATGCCAAAACCCGGCACAACGCCGGGTTTTGGTTTTGCGAGGGCCTGGCCTGTGACCTGGGCGCACATTTTTCGTTTGAGTCCCGCTTCCACGGCTTTGTCGCCTCGGTGCGCGAAGGATCCCGCCCTCCGCTGTGGCTGCTCATGCCACAAACCTACATGAACCGCTCCGGGCAGTCCGTTGTCGCGCTAGCCCGTTTCTACCGCATCCTCCCGGACGAAATCCTCGTCATCCACGACGACCTCGACCTCCCCCCTGGGCAAATGCGGCTTAAACTCGGTGGCGGCTCCGGCGGACACAACGGCCTCAAGGACACCACCGCCCACCTCGGCGTACCGGATTACTGGCGGTTGCGCATCGGCATCGGCCATCCCGGCGACCGCGACGAAGTCACCAACTACGTACTCAAGCCCCCGCGACAGGAAGAACGGGTTTCCATTCTCGAAGCCATCGACCGCGCATTGGCTGCCTGGCCCCTGCTGGCAAACGGCGACTGGGAAAAAGCCGTGCAGCGCCTGAATACCCGCCCTAAACCGCCAAAACCGCTGAAACCGCTACCGGAAACACCATCCGGCCCTGCAGACAAGGAAACCCCATGAGTCTCAAATGCGGCATCGTTGGCCTGCCCAACGTTGGAAAATCCACCCTTTTCAACGCCCTCACCAAGGCAGGCATCGAAGCAGCCAACTATCCGTTCTGTACGATCGAACCCAACGTCGGCATCGTCGAAGTGCCCGACGCACGGCTCCAGCAACTGGCCAACATCGCCAAACCGCAAAAAACCCTGCCCGCCATCGTCGAATTCGTCGACATCGCGGGACTCGTTGCAGGCGCTTCCAAAGGGGAAGGGCTGGGCAACCAGTTCCTCGCCAACATCCGCGAAACTGACGCCATCGTGCACGTCGTCCGTTGCTTTGCCGACGACAACATCGTGCACGTTTCCGGCAGCATCGACCCCGTGCGGGACATCGAGATCATCGACACCGAACTCGCGCTGGCCGACCTGTCTACCGTCGACAAAGCCATCGCACGCGCCAAACGCCCTGCCGGAGCGGGCGACAAAGAAGCCAAGGCAATGCTTGCCGTACTGGAAAAATGCCTTGCCCAACTCGATGCCGGCGGCGCGGTGCGTACCCTGGCGCTCACCAAGGAAGAACGCATCCTCATCAAGCCACTGTGCCTCATCACCGAAAAACCCGTGCTCTATGCCGCCAACGTGGCCGAGGACGGATTCATCGACAACCCCCATCTCGACGCCGTGCAACAACGTGCGGCGGCTGAAGGCGCAGAAGTCGTCGCCCTATGCGCCGCCATCGAAGCAGAGATTGCCGACCTCGACGATGCGGACAAGGCAGACTTTCTCGAATCCATGGGCCTTCACGAACCCGGCCTGGATCGTCTCATCCGTGCCGGCTACAAACTCCTCGGCCTGCAAACCTTCTTTACTGCAGGGCCAAAGGAAGTGCGCGCCTGGACCATCCATGTCGGCGACACGGCCCCCCAGGCCGCAGGTGTCATCCACACCGATTTCGAGCGCGGCTTCATCCGTGCCCAAACCATCGCCTTCGAGGATTACATTCACTACAAGGGCGAAGCGGGCGCGAAAGAAGCGGGCAAAATGCGCGCCGAAGGCAAGGATTACGTGGTGAAGAACGGGGACGTGATGAACTTTTTATTCAACGTTTAGGGAGGTCTGCCATGAACGCATCCACAATCACTGTCGAAGAAAACGGCCAGGGCCGCTATCAACAGACGATCCGGGTTGGCGCGCACGAGTTGCTTGCCGACGAACCCGCCGATATGGGCGGCGGCGATGCGGGGCCGGCCCCTTACGATTTCCTGCTCGCCGCGCTCGGTGCCTGTACTTCGATAACCCTGCGGATGTACGCCGAACGCAAGGCGCTACCGCTGACCAAAATCAGCGTCGCGTTGCGTCACGAAAAAATCGAGACCGATGGGCAACCTGTCGACCGTATCGAACGCGAAATCACGCTCGAAGGCGAACTGAGCAACGAGCTTCGCACGCGGATGCTCGAAATCGCCGAAAAATGCCCGGTATACCGCACCCTTTCCGGCCAGATGCAAATAGACAGCGTAGTGCGTTGAACCTTGCGCAGCTTTTCTTCCAGCACTTGCAGCAAATTGTGAGCAGCATCAGTCCTGTGTCACTTATAGTGTTGGGAAAAATACGAGAGTGTGAAATATTACGTTGTTCACTCGCCATCAATGCGATATGGTGCGCGTCCTTTCAACAACACCAAAGCAACGTCTATGTCATTACAACTCACCCTTCCAGCCCCCATCATCTCCGTCACCCCCACATCGCTTTCCATAAACACAAAGCGCTTTCGCTTATACCTGAACCTTTGGAATAAGCCTCCTGTAGGCAGTCGGATAATCAGCTTCGTAAGGGGCGCCACGGGCTTTGAGGTACGCTTTTTGACAGCAACGCTTGCCGTGGGTTAACAGGATGCTCAAAAATTCCCCGGCACCTTCGGTAACTGGCCTCTGACGGCGACGGATTGGATTCGACAAACCCCTGGAGAAACCTGGGAACCCGTTTCAGGTGGTTTTTTGGCCCCTTA
>WREK01000006.1 GCA_009779355.1 Betaproteobacteria bacterium
CTGAACAATTCCTGAGCGTTCTGGCATCGCAGGTGCGGGTTTCAAACCCGCCCAAAACATAGCCTGACACATGGCCTGCAAGCCGACGAACGGACATGGACGTGTTTGAAACCCGCACCTGCGCTGCACGGATGGAATAAATCAACGTTTCCTTATGCAAATTTTGGTAACATTTTATTTTTTGTTTATTCACAAATAATAACAAGGAGGCATCAGTGGGTATTTTTCGGCAACTCGGGCGCATAGCGAAGCATTCCGTAACAACTTTGCCTTTGTGGGTGACCGGATTCAGACACTACAAGCATAACGGCCGCTATGTAGGCATGATATGGCGCTCTGTCCGCAACCCGGTTTGCCCGGACTGCGGCGGCGACATACTGAAACGCAGCGACGGCAAGACCGACCCGGAAGGCAGCCCCGACATCATTGACCAGCACAAGGACGGCAAAAACGAGATATTGTTTGCCTGGGCCTGCGACAAGTGCGGTTTCCAACTACTAGGGGAATCCCGCCCCGAAAAAATCATGTCGCGCGTGATCCGCTACCGCAACGAACATATCAAGGAACAGCGTTCCAAAATACCCGACCCCGAAGCGACACGGCTCATAGCCCGTCACCGCCTCGCTTCCCGTTTCTACTTCCTGCTTGGCGTCTGTGTCTTTGCCGGTTCCATCCACAAGTTTACGATGGGTGCAGGCATGGTCATCTCGCTGGCGTGGATGGGGGTCTCTGCCATATTCTGGCTCTTCGGCATGAAAAAGTCGTACCACGCCTGGCTGGTCACGACCTCCAACCTGTTTTCCTCGGGTGTTTTCAAATTTTGGCTGTTGAACGAAAAATGGCTGATCTGAGGCATGCCCTTTTTACCATCGTTGCCGGGGCTGCGCTTGCAGCCACCGTGCCGGCGCACACTCAGGAACACGCGCATAATCGTGCCAATGTTTCGGAGGCGGCCGCGCCACAAGAAGACTTCTACGACATCCGTCCGGCAACGGTCGATTGCGTAATCAAGGCCGCACAGCGGCAGGGTGTGCCGGCCAATGTGCTGCTCGCGATTGCCAGCGTGGAGGGTGGCAAAAACGGACAGGTCGTCGAAAACAAGAACGGCACATATGACCTTGGGCACCTCCAGATCAACAGCATTCATTTCACGCCCAACGGGCGTTTTGGGAAACTTCCAATCACAAAAGAAGACGTGACTTGGCGAGGCTGCTACAACGCGGAACTGGCCGCATGGATGCTGCGCCAGCACCTTGAGGAACCCGATTCCAGGCAGGATTTCTGGACACGGGCGGCAAATTACCATTCGCACACCCCGGAACTGAATGCCAGGTACCGGCAAAAACTCATCCCCCTGTCCGTAGCATGGGGAGATTGGCTACAACAACGGTACGCCAAGCAAGACGCGCCCATTGCAAATAAATGAGAAACCGCATCAAGCGGCGGCCAAAGGCTGTCGTCAGCGTGAAATTTACGGGGCGTTGGATTGGTCGTTGTAGGGGCGAATAATTATTCGCCCCTACGGGTGGCTATTTCGGGATACAACTTGTCCGAAGCCCATCGGGTGATACGTCCGTCGGAGGGCGCCGCTTCGCGGCTTGTTCTGCACCTGGACGAGCTTCGTGCTTTTGTATAGAATCAAGCTAGATATTTTAATCAGGAGCCTAGCTATTATGAACGTTCCGCTTGCTGAAGCCAAGAATCGTTTGTCAGAACTCCTCCTTCGCGCCGAAGGCGGCGAAGACGTAACCATTACCAAGCGCGGCAAACCGATGGTGCGGTTGGTTCCTGTGGCAGAACCCGCCCTGGATCGGCGAGTTGAGGTTGCTGAAATTTTCCAGCGTTTGCGTTTGCTGTCGCACGGGATGCGTCTGGAAGGCGATCTGAAAGCCATTGCACGCGAAGGGCTGGATTGATGGCTTTCGTACTCGACAACTCCGTGGTTTGCGGCTGGATTCTGGAGAATCAGTCCTCGGACTACAGCGCCGCCATTGCCAGGCGACTGGAACAGGAAAGTGCGGCCGCGCCGCCATTGCTGCGGCTGGAGACCGTCAACGTATTGCGTACGGCCTGTAAGCGCCAGGTCATGATTGCCAGCCAGGCACAGGAATTGTTGGCGCAATTGTCCCGGCTCCCCATCGAAGTCAATTCCAATTCCCCCGAACCCGGCCTGCTGCTGGCGCTGGCACTGCGCTACGATCTGACAGCTTACGACGCGACCTATCTCGAATTGGCATTGCGCATGCAATTGCCCATTGCCACGCAGGATGTGGCGCTTGCCGAGGCGGCGCGCATTGCGGGCGTAGGCGTAGTGGCGCACGAATAGCTGCAAGGAAATCGGTTAGAATTCTAGAATTTGCAACGGCTTTCAGTTCAAGAGGGGTTCTTCGGATCCCATCAAGCGTTGCCCCATGGAGTGCTGCATTGCGTTTCCCGACCCGTCATGGCTTCGTTACCTGAGTTTTCATTTCGCCGCTGGAGTGCTTGGGCGCCCGCCATGGCCGATGCCGACAGGTGGCTGGCTTGGGCATGCGAGGAAACGTCACTTGCCGATCATGAAGAAACTGCCGCAGTGCGAATGATGCCGCCACTGTTACGGCGTCGGGCGCATCCGCTAGGCCGCGCCGCGCTGGAAGCATTGTATGCGCCGACGTTGGACTACTCCGATCAACCCATCGTCTTTTGCAGCCGCCACGGCGAGGTCGGCCGTTCATTGGCAATTCTGCAGGCGCTGGCGGCAGGAGGGCAGGTCTCGCCGCAAGAGTTCAGCGTGTCGGTGCACAATGCCATTCCCGGCCTCTTCCTGATTGCGAAGCAAAGCAGGGCGCCGGTTGTTGCGCTGGCTTCAGAAAACCGGCTGGCGCTATCCGGCATCCTGGAAGCGCTGGCTCAAATTGCCGATGGTGCGTCTTCCGTGATCCTGGTGTTTTGCGATGCGCCGTTGCCGACGTTGTTTGGCCCTTTCATTGACAACGAACCAACCTGCTTCGCCTTCGCGCTCGAAATGACAGCGGGCACGCAATACCGGCTTGCCTACGATGATGAAGTGGCTCTCGCGCACGGAAAAACCGCTTCCGCACTGATCCCCGGCTCCGCGTTGCCGTTACTGCGCTTCGTCCTCGATGAAACGCGCAATGCCTTGCCGCTGACTGAAATGGCAGGCTGGCAATTGCTGCGCCTTGCGCCGGAGCCGGGCCATGCCTGAGCGCCTGCTGTCAATGGAACCTGCACATATTGATGACGTGCGGCGGTTTTCGCTGGAACGGTGCTGGCGCATTGTTGCAACCGCTTTCTGTTTCGCGGTGTTCGGTTTTGGCGGGCTGGTCGTGCTGTGCCTGGTGTTTCCGTTGCTGCGGTTGCTGGTATGGCGGCGGCCACTCCGTCAGGCGCTGGCACGTGACATCGTGAGCCTGAGCTTCTGGTTTTTCTGCAAACTGATGACGACCGTCGGTGTCATCAGCTATGAAGTGCGCGGCCTCGAAAAGTTGCAGCGCCGTGGCCTGCTGGTCGTCGCTAACCATCCATCGCTGATTGACGTGGTGATGCTGATTTCACTGTTACGGCAACCGGACTGCGTGGTCAAGGCTGCTGCCTGGCGCAATCCGTTCATGCTCGGCCCTGTATCGTTATGCGGGTTCATCCGCAATCAAAATGGCCCGCAACTGATCGAGGACTGCATCGAGTCGATCCGCCGCGGCAGCAATCTGATTATTTTTCCGGAAGGCACCCGTACCAGGCTGGATGCGCTGCTTCAACGGCAGGTCAATCCCTTGCAGCGCGGTGCGGCCAATATTGCGGTTCGTGGGCGACTGCTGTTCACGCCGGTTATCATTACCGTCACCGAGCCGATGCTGTCCAAGCAGCAGCCTTGGTACCAGGCACCGCGGCGGCGTCCGCACTTCGTGCTGAATGTGCTTGACGATATAGACCCTGCACGCCTCGTTTTTGTTGACGCTGCACCGGTGCGGGCGGCGCGCGTCGTGACGGAGCACCTTTCCGATCTTTTTAACAGTGAGTTGAAAAAAGATGCCTGACCTGATTGATGAAATTAAAACCCTGATCATCGAAACGCTGAATCTGGAAGATATTTCCGTTGCCGATATCGACACCGACGCACCATTGTTTGCCGAAGGTCTTGGCCTCGATTCAATTGATGCGCTGGAACTCGGCGTTGCCCTACACAAACGCTACGGCCTGACGCTATCGGCGGAATCGGAAGAAACACGAAAATACTTCGCCTCGGTTCGTCATCTCGCTGATTATGTCGCGGCTCACTGCAATCGCTGATGCCTTGGGAAAATGCAATGTCCACAACAATGTCAAAAGAAGAGATTTTCGACTGGGTACGCAATGTCCTGCATAAGCATTTCGAAACTCCTGTTGAGCGTGTGACTATGGACGCCAACCTGTATCAGGATCTCGATATCGACAGCATCGATGCCGTCGATCTTCTGATCCATCTAAAACAGTTGACAGGGCAATCGATTTCGCCGGATGTTTTCAAGCAGGTGCGCACCGTCAGTGACGTGGTAGATGCTGTCCATGCCCATCTGCAAAACGCCTGATGGCCGTCATGCGCTTAAAACCGGTGTTTGCCGTCCCGCTGCTTGGCATCATTCTGCCGCTGCTTTTCTGGTTGTGCTATTGGCAAGGATGGCCCCTGTGGCTGTGCGGTGTCTTGTTGCTGCCCCTGGCGTGGCGCCGGGATGGCTTTGGCGGCCTGCTCGGCTGGCTTGGCCCGTGCGTGACGCTGCTTGGGGCGATGGCGTTGCTGCTGCGCTCTTCGTCGTCGGTTCTCTACTATCCGGTGCTGGTCAATGCGGTGTTCCTGCTGGCATTCGGGGGCAGCCTCTTTCAGTCGCAAACGCTCATTGAGCGACTGGCCCGCCGCTTCAACCCCGATCTGCCGCCGCAGGGCGTCCGCTACACCCGCAAGGTCACGCTCGCCTGGTGCGCGTTCTTTGTCGTCAACGGGGGCATCGCCTGGTGGACGACGACCCAGCCCATGTCTGTCTGGGCGCTTTATAACGGCCTGATCGCATACGTGGCAATGGGTGTGATGTTCAGTGGCGAATGGTTGATCCGTCGGCGTGTAACGCGCCGTTACGCTTCGATAGTCTCCCATGAATGACCTGCCGTTGCTGCCGTTGCCGCTGTTGTCGGCATCAAAGGACGCTGTTGCCTTTTACCGGAATACGGAGCCGGTGTCCTATGCGGCGTTGCGTGCAGATCTCGCTGCCGCCCGTCAGGCGCTGGCGCGGCTCGAAGTGCCGGAAGTCGTTCTGCACGATGCCGATACCGATGCCTATGCGTTTCTTGTCTGGCTGATTGCCTGCTGGCAGAACGGCCAGACTGCCCTGTTGACGGCTGACGATTTGCCGGCGACGCGCGCAATCTTTCCGCTTCCCTGGGTTGGCCGCTGCGAGGGCAGCACGTTGCCCGATTGGTCGGACGGTGCGGCCGATGCGGCTATGTTCCCCGGCCCAGGGCCACAGTTCGGTTGCCCCGGCATAGTGGTTTTTACGTCCGGTTCCGGCGGCACGCCAAACCGCATCTTCAAAGCCCCGTGGCAGGTGTACCGCGAAGCGGCGATACTGCAACAAATGTTTGGCGACGCCCTGCCGTTGGGTACCCGTTTTGTCGGCACTGTGCCGCACCATCACATGTTTGGTGTGCAATATCGGTTGATATGGCCGTTTTGTGCCGGTTATCCGATCATCAGCGAACTCTTCCACCACCCTGAGGAACTGGGGCGGTTGGGGGGCGGCCCGCATGTACTGATCAGCAGCCCGGCCACGCTGAAACGGCTTGCGCAACTGGAAACATTTTCGTCAGCGGCCACCTTTCTCTTAACGCTTTCTGCGGGCAGCCCGCTGCACGACAGTATTGCCGCTGCCTGCGCATCGCGGCTGGCAACGCGGATGGTCGAAAGCTATGGCAGTTCCGAAACCGCCAGCATCATGTACCGCAACGCGCCAGGCGGTGCTTGGTATGAATTGTTGGGCCTTACGCTGGCGCTCGACGGGCGCGGCTGCCTGAAACTGCGTTCTCCGCTCCTGAATGACGACGATTGGTTCCAGACCCAGTATACTGCTGTACTCACTGCCGACGGTTTGCAGTTGACAGGCCGTGCCGACCGCGTCGTCAAGATCGAAGGGCGCCGCGTGGCGCTCGATGCGCTTGAACAAGCCCTGATGGCATTGCCCGAAGTGGCTGAGGCGCGCACCGCGCCGCTATACCGGGAGCGCGACGAGATCGTTGCTGCCGTGGTGTTGAGCGGCATTGGCCACGCCCAGTTGCAGGCGCTCGGCAAGACCCGTTTCGATCACTGGATGCGGCAATGCCTCGCGGTATCGCTCGACCGCATCGCCTTGCCGCGCCGCTGGCGTTATTTATCGGCGCTGCCTTACAACACAATGGGTAAAGTCACTGCTGCCGATATCGTGCAGTTGTTTGATCGGCAGGCGTTGCCGCCGCTCGCCGTCGCTACCCGGGCAGCGCATGAGATGGTGCTGTCGATAGCGCTACGCGATTGCATGCAGGCGTTCGATGGGCATTTCCCGCAACTGGCAGTCCTGCCGGGTGTCGTCCAGATCGACTGGGCATTGCGGTTGGCGCAACGATACTTTCGCATCGAAGGGCGTTTCTCCGATATCCGTCAGCTCAAGTTCCTACGCATCCTGCGCCCTGACGATGACGTGTCGCTGACGCTTCGCTTTTTCCCCGAGAAAAAAGAAGTGCGTTTTTCTTACGCTTCGGCGCATGGCGAGCATTCGCAGGGGCGGGTCTTGTTTGCCCATCCGATTGGCGCGCCATGAAACCTGTCGCGCTCGTGCCGGTGTATAACCACGCCGCCACGGTCGGTGCTGTGGTGGAGGCGCTGCACGGCCTGGCGTTGCCAGTCATCCTGGTCGATGATGGTTCCGATGCCGAATGCGCGGCCGTGCTCGACGCGCTGGCAACGGCCCCGGAAACGTCATTGGTGCGCCTGCCGCGCAACGTCGGCAAAGGCGGCGCGGTAATGAAAGGTTTGCGCGAAGCGCACGCGAAAGGGTATAGCCATGCATTGCAACTGGACGCCGACGGCCAGCATGACGCCACGTCGCTGCCCGCATTTCTCGACGCGATGCGTGATACGCCGCAGGCGGTGATTGTCGGGTTCCCGCGCTACGATGCCAGCGTTCCAGCCAGCCGCTTGATTGGCCGCTACGCGACGCACGTCTGGGTTTGGATCAACACCTTGTCGCGCCGCATACGCGATTCGATGTGCGGGTTGCGGGTTTATCCGCTTGCCGCTACGTTACGGGTTCTCGATTCGATGCCACGGCAGAGCCGGATGGAGTTCGATACCGAGATCCTGGTGCGGCTGGACTGGGCGGGCGTGCCGGTTCGCAATTTGCCGATTCTCGTGTGCTATCCGCCGGGTGGCGTGTCGCACTTTCGGCTTATGCGCGACAACGTGCGCATAAGCTGGATGCACACCCGCCTGTTCTTCGGTATGTTGCGGCGCCTGCCAGGGCTGCTTGGCCGACATTTTTCGGGGTAGCGCTAATGCATTGGGCGCAAATGCAGGAAGCGGGAGGTCTGGCAGGCATGCGTTTCCTGCTGCGCATCTATCGCCTTTGCGGGCGCTGGCCGTTCCGCTTCTTTCTGTTTTTTGTCCTGTTGTGGTTTTACGTGCGCCGGCGCGCTGCCCGTGAAGCGTCGCGCGAATACCTGCAACGGCTGCATGCCTTTAGCGGGGGGGCTACGCCGATGCCTTCACCACGCAACGTCTTCCGGCATTTTCTGGCATTTTCTGAAATCCTGCTCGGTAAGCTGCTGGCCATGGGCGCTTCCGATTTACAGGCCGATTACCGTGTCGATGGCACTGAGTGCATCGATCCGCTGTTCGAACAAAAACGCGGCGCCCTTTTCGTCACAGCCCACTTCGGCAACATCGAACTGTGCCGCAAGCTGGCGGAACGTTATGCCGGCGTGCGCCTGACAGCTTTCGGGTACACAAAAAATGCTGCCCGTTTCACCCGGTTGATGAAAGAACTCGACCCCGGCTACGACGTCGACCTGATCCAGGTAGCCAGCGTCGGTGTCGATACCGCCATCGCGCTGGCGCAGAGGGTATCTGCCGGGGGTCTCGTCGTCATTACCGGTGACCGCGTTCCAGTGGATACCGCCACGGCCACTGTGCGGGTTCCGTTTTTGGGGCATGAAGCCAGTTTCCCGGTTAGCCCCTACGTACTCGCTGCGGCGTTGCAATGCCCGTTGTTCGCTGTTTTCGGCGCCTGTCATGGCGATGGCTTTGTCATTACAGTGCGGCAACTCGCCGAATCGATCTGCCTGCCGCGCCGTGCCCGGGAAACGGCCGCCGTACCCTACGCCGCCGCTTTTGCCGGGCTGTTGGAAGCGGAGTGCCTGAAAACCCCTTTCCAGTGGTCCAACTTTTATCCGTTTTGGGCGCTGCCGGAACCCACCAAAACCGAGGAGGCTTGCTGATGCCGCTAACCGCCCGCGTCGACTGGGTCGTGCCCTTTCACGATCTCGACCCGATGGAAATATGCTGGCACGGGCACTATGTCCGTTATTTCGAACTGGTGCGAACCGCGCTGTTGCAGCGCATCCACTACGATTACCCGCAGATGCGCGCTTCCGGTTACGCCTGGCCGGTAATTGAGTTGTTCATCCGTTATGCGCATCCGCTGATGTACCAGCAACGCCTCCATCTCGACGCCCGTCTCGTCGAATGGGAAAACCGGTTGAAAGTTTCCTACGAGATCCTTGATGCGGCAACCCAAAAACGGCTGACGTATGGCCATACCGTGCAGGTTGCCGTCGACATCCAAACCCGCGAAATGTGTTTTGTCACCCCCGACATATTGCATGAACAATTAAAGGGCTATCTATGAAAAATACGATGTGGCAGACGCTTGCGCTGCTGATGTGCTTCATTTCGTTAGGGCTCGCCCCTACCAGTCCGGCGCAGGCCGCCGACGATCCGGCCCTGCTGCGTGCGATTCAATCTCAATTGGGCGTCGATACAGTGATTCGCGGCGACTTTATCCAGACCCGGCAGTTGGCTGGCATCAAAAAGCCGCTGGTAGCGAACGGCGTGTTCGTCGTCGAAAAAACGCGGGGCGTACTGTGGCGCACCCTCACGCCTTTTCCGCAGACGATGAGGGTCACCCAGGGGGAAATCCTGCAAAAGGACGGCGAGCGCGTGCTGATGGTCTTGCGCGCCGACCAGGAACCGGCGGTCAATGCCATCAGCCGCGTCCTGTTTTCGCTATTCGCTGGCGATATATCGGCATTGGCTGAATTTTTCGATTACACAGGCCGAACCGGCAGCGGTGGCTGGCAACTGTCTTTCACGGCCCGCAACGACGGGTTGCGGGCGGTCATCGGTTCGCTGTCGCTGGAGGGCGACAGCGTCGTCCGTCAGGTGATGCTGACCAGTGCTGCTGGCGACATCACACGCATCGCCTTTTCCAACGTCGCCACCGCTGCCGCGCTGACCGCCGATGAACGCGCCCAGTTCGACGAGTAAAGCGCTTGCCGACGATTCCCGCTATGCCCGCCGCCACCGCACGCTGGCCTGGGGTTGGCTGTGCATCCTGGCATTGCTGGCTGGCGTGCTTCTTACGCACATACTGCCCTGGCGCGGCCAGATCGATACTGACCTGCTGGCGCTGCTTCCCGTCGACGAACGCAACCCGCACGCCGAAGCCGCGCTGAAAACCCTGACGCAGCATGGCGAGCGGGAACTGGTGCTGCTGCTGGCGGCAAAGGATGCCGCCACGGCGCAGCGCGCCGCCCGCCACGTGCGTGAAAGCCTGCGGGAGGCGCCACTGACGCCGCAAGCGCCCCAGGCGCAAATCGAGGCCATGCGCGACCTCTATTTCCCCTATCGCGCTGGCTTCATCACCGACCAGGATCTGCGCTGGATTGGACGCGCCGACCATTCGGCACAGGTGCAGCGCGCCCTGGCGCTTGCCTATCAGCCGTTCGCGGGCGGCACCCTCAATTGGCGCGATGACCCCTTCGGTTTCTTCGGCAACTGGATGATGCAACTGGGCGCTGCCAGCCCGGCACGCCCCTACGGCGACACGCTGATGGTGCAAACGGCGGAGCGCCACTATGCGGTGTTGCTCTATCAACTGACGCAAAGCGCGTTTTCGTCCAACCTTCAGAAGCGCCTTGCTGCTGACCTGTCGGCTGTCCGAAATGAACTGGCGCAGCAGTTCCCCGACGTGCAATTGCTGCGGGCAGGCGTCGTCCTGCACGCCACAGCGGCGGCGCAACAGGCGCAGTTTGAAATGTCGCTGATCGGCAGCGGTTCGCTACTGTGCTGCGTATTGCTCACGTGGTTTGTTTTCCGAAATTTCAAGGCATTGCGGCTGATCCTGCTCTCGCTTGCCGCCGGCGCGCTGGCGGCATTGTCGCTGACGTGGCTGATGTTCGACCGCCTCCACGCGCTGACGCTGGTGTTCGGCGCCAGCCTGATCGGGGTTGCCGTTGATTACGGTGTCCTGGTGATGGCGCAGCATCTGAATGACCCCGAACCAGGCTGGCCGCGTTTCCGCCGGCTGCTGCCGACGTTGTCCCTGGTGCTGGTCGCACCGGCGCTGGCCTACCTCGGCCTGCTTCTGATGCCGTTCCCGGGCATGCGGCAAATGGCCTGCTTCGCCGTCTGCGGCATCATTAGCGCTTGGCTGACGATCATGCTCTGGTATCCCTATTTGTTGCCTCCGTCACTGCCGGTCACACCGCTTGCCGGATGGTTGATGAAAATGCTGCAGCACTGGCCGCGTTGGCGCGCAACCCCCGCGCAATGGGCCATCGCCGCACTGGCCGCCATCGCCATCGGCGTGGGCATGTCGCAACTGAAAACGGACGACGACATCCGCAACTTGGTCAATAGCGACCCGGAATTGCTGCGCGAACATCTCGATGTTGCCAGGGCGCTCGAACTGCCCAGCCCGGCACAGCTTTTTCTGATTACCGGCACGGATCCCGAAGAAGTACTGCAACATGAAGAAGCATTGCTGGAAAAACTGACCCCGCTGCTTGCAACCGGCAAACTCACCGGCTTTGATGCAATCAGCCGCTGGCTGCCGTCGCGCGAGCGGCAACAGGTTGCGTGGGAGGCGCAGCAAACGCTGACCGGTGCCCGTGCCGCGCTGGCGGAAGAACTGGAGCTCCTCGGCGACTGGGCCACTGCCACGCGCCAGGCATCGCTGACGGCAGACGAATGGCTGGCGCAACCGGCAACAAAGCCACTGCGTTACCTATGGCAGGGCCGTAGTGCGGACGGCCGCTATTCGAGCATCGTCCTCCTGAAAGGGCTGCACGATGCCGACACCGCGCGTCAACTGGCGGCACTCAGCGACGCCCATACCCAATGGGTCGACAAAACTGCCGAAGTTTCGTCATTGATGGGGCGTTACCGGACGCTGCTGTCATCCGTGCTGGCCGCCGCCTATATATTGGCCCCGTTGGCGCTGCTGGCGTTCTTCCGTCGCCAGACGTGGCGTGTCGTCATGCCGTCGCTGCTAGCCACATTGGGCACACTGGCGGTTATGGGCTACGCTGGCGTGCCGCTGCAGCTGCTCAACGTACTGACGCTCCTGCTAGTGTTTGGTATGGGTATCGACTACGGCCTGTTCCTGGTCGCGCAGCGCAGCGATGCCCGCGCTTTTCTCGCCATCTGCGTTGCCGCCTCGCTGACGCTGGCAGCGTTCGGCCTGCTGGCCGTGAGCAGTACGCCGGCATTGCAGACGATAGGGGTGACGACCGTGCTTGGGATTGGGCTGGCGTGGTTGTTTACGCCGCTGTTCAGGGAGCATACGGGGTGAGTCCCCGATTGACTCGCCCTTGTTTTCTGTACCAAATTTGGTACAATCATCACATGAATCCCATAATCCTTGATGTTCGCTTCTTTCAGACGGAATCTGGCGCGGAGCCGGTGCGTGATTGGCTGAAAGCGTTGCCGCCGCCGACACGCCGAGCCATCGGCGAAGACCTGAAGACCGTGCAATTCGGCTGGCCTCTTGGAATGCCACTAGTGCGGAAAATGGAAAAGGATTTGTGGGAAGTGCGTGTTCACTTGGAGAGGCAGGTCGCGCGGGTGATAGTTCACCGTGGCGGGCAGCGTGATGGTGTTGCTGCACGGGTTCATCAAAAAATCCGCCGCAACGCCGAAAGACGATCTGGCACTGGCCAAGAGCCGACTCAAACAGTTAAGGAGTCAATGATGAAGAACAAGTATATCGGCAGTAGCCTCGACACCTTTTTTAAAGAGGAAGCCATGCTGGAAGAGGTCACTGCTGTGGCGGTGAAGCGGGCGCTTGCCTGGCAGATCGAGAACGAGATGGAGGCACAGAAACTGACCAAGACAGCCTTGGCAAAAAGGATGCATACCAGTCGTTCGGCGCTGAATCGTCTGCTCGATGAGAGCGACACCAGCCTGACACTGACCACACTAGCCAGCGCCGCTGCCGCACTCGGTAAAACTGTGAAGATAGAGTTGGTGGCTTAGTTCCCGATAGTTGCCACTGCTACAATACACAATCTGTGCAAGTGTAAATTTCAATCCACGCCCGTACCCGGGCGACAAAAGCGCTTGAAAGAGGTTACGCCTCTCCCAAGCGAGATTATCCCCCTAAAGGGGGAGGTTTCTAACCGCGGTTTGTTTTTGATGAAACCTCCGACATCACCGTTTTCGACGCCTCCCAATGGTTGCTGCCACGCGTCTATGGGCTGGCGCGGTGCCCGTTTCGTTTTGCTGGCAGCGCTGGGGCTGGCTGGCTGTGCTTCTTTCTGGCTTTCCGGGGGTTTGCCGCTGCTGAAAATTTCTCCGGCGACATTCGGGTCGCGGATCATTGAGCAGCGGTCGGCCATCGTCTGGCCTGGCGAACAAAGAGTGCTGGAGATGGTGCTCGATATCCATGGCGGCACAATGACCGTGATCGGCCTGACGTTTGGTGCGCGCTTGTTCAGCTTTGATTACGATGGCGAGAAAATCGTCGAAACGCAGCCGTTGCCCAGCGGTTTGTCTGCCAGGCGCATCGTAAACGACCTGTTGCTGATATACGCGCCGCTTGACGCCCTGCGTGTCGCGCTGCCAGCCGACTGGACAGTCCATGAAGAACAAGGGGGGCGGCAAGTATTTTTTGACGGAGCGCTCAACATTTCCATTCACTATGACGAAGGCGCAAAGTGGCAGGGGCGTACCGTGCTTGACAACCATGCGTTGCACTATCAACTGACGCTCGATAGCCGTGAGGCGGAAGACGATGCGCCCTAGCCCGATCATACTGCTGCCGCCTGCGGTTGCCTGCGCGTTGGGCGACGGGTTGGAAAATGTCCGCGAAGCATTGTTCTCCGGGCGCAGCCCAGGTATGCGCCGTAGCAACGCCTACAGCCCGGGGCGGGTTCTGACGCTTGGGCATGCCGATACGCCGTTGCCCTCACTCGATGCTTTTCCGGTTCCCCAAAGGTCGCGCAACAATGCCTTGCTGCTGGCGGCTTTCGCGCAGGTTGAACCCTCATTCCGGGAACTGGCGCGCGACATCCCGGCGCACCGTATCGCCGTGGTTCTTGGCACCAGCACGTCTGGCATTGGCGAGAGCGAAACCGCCATCCAGCACTATTGCCGCGATTTTCCCGAAGGCTATCACTACAGCCAGCAGGAATTCGGTTCCCCGGCCCGGATGCTTGCCGGATATCTTGGTTGCACCGGCCCTACCTACAGTGTTTCAACCGCCTGCACATCGAGCGCCAAGGCGCTGATCAGCGGTGCACGGCTGTTGCGCGCCGGTCTGGCCGATCTGGTGGTTGCAGGGGGAGCCGACACGCTCACCCGTTTCACCATCGCCGGGTTCTCTTCGCTCGAAGCGGTTAGTGAAACGCCCTGCCTACCGTTTTCGGCTAACCGTTGCGGCATCAATATTGGTGAGGCAGCGGCGCTGTTTCTGATGCGGCGGCAAGCCGCCGGGGACGAACACGCGGTCACATTGGCGGGCTGGGGCGAAGCGTCCGACGGCCATCACATTTCGGCGCCCGATCCCAACGGCGCCGGCGCGTCGAGCGCCATTCTCGAAGCGCTGGCCCGTGCCGATTGCCCGGCAGCCGATATCGGTTACATCAACCTGCACGGCACGGCCACGCGCCATAACGACGCGATGGAAAGCCGTGTCGTCTCAAGGCTCTTCCCCCATTGCCCGGCCAGCAGCACCAAGCCGCTGACTGGGCATACGCTTGGCGCCGCAGGGGCACTGGAAGCGGTGCTGACCTGGCTGACGCTGACCGATAGCGCACATCGCCTGCCGCCGCACCTGTGGGACGGTATCCAGGATCCGGACGATCCGGCATTGCCGCTGGTCGCGCTGCATGCGCACGCCTGCTCGCCGGTACGGGCGGCGCTATCTACCTCATTTGCCTTCGGCGGCAGCAACACCGCACTGATACTCAAAACAACTTGACGTCTCCTTACCATGAGCTATCGCCCAATTGTTGATTATTTGCCGCACCGGCCACCGATGGTGCTGCTTGACCGTGTCGTTGAAATCACCGGGACATGTGCCGTTTGTGAAGTCACTATTCGGGTCGACAGCCCGTTTTGTGACGGTTGCGCCGTCCCCGGTTGGGTCGGCATCGAATACATGGCGCAAACCGTCGGCGTCCTGGCCGGTTGGCAGGCGCAGGCGAAACAGTTGCCGGTCAAGGTCGGGTTCCTGGCCGGGACGCGCCATTATCAAAGTCATGTGTCACAGTTCCGTGTCGGCGACGTATTGCGCATCACCGCCGATGAGGAAATGATGTCCGCTGACAGCTTGTCCGCCATGCGCTGCATGCTGCACGACGCTGCCAGTACGCTGCTTGCCGAAGCTTCCTTGCTGGTGTTTCAGCCCGATAACCTGGAAGCTTCCCTGCAACAGGCTTCAACCCTCCCCGAGAATGCTTCGGCGCTACAATAATGCACTTCCCCGATCAGAAAACCGGCATGCCCCCATCTTCCCCCAGAACCGTACTGGTCACTGGCGCCAGCCGTGGCATTGGCCGTGCCGTTGCCCTGCGTCTGGCGCAGGACGGGTTCGATATCGTTGTCCATTGCCGCAACCAGCGCGCCCAGGCCGAAGCCGTTATCGAAGCCATCATTGCCCAGGGGCAGCAAGCCCGGCTGCTAATGTTCAACATCGCCGACCGCGAAGCGGCCCGTCAGGCGCTGGAAACTGATATCGCTACGCACGGTGTCTATTACGGGGTGGTGTGCAACGCCGGCGTAACTGCTGACAATGCCTTTCCGGCCATGCCCGCCGACGACTGGGATCGGGTGCTCGAAACCGATCTCGACAGCTTTTACAACATCCTTCACCCCTTAACCATGCCAATGGTACAGACGCGCCGTCCTGGCCGCATCGTCACGTTGTCGTCGGTTTCTGGCATCTCCGGCAACCGCGGGCAGGTCAATTACAGTGCCGCCAAGGCTGGCATCATCGGTGCTACCAAAGCCCTGGCGCTGGAATTGGCAAAACGGCAAATCACCGTTAATTGCGTTGCGCCCGGCCTGATCGACACTGGGATGGTGTCGCCGGAAGTAGTCGAACATGCTATGCCTGCTATCCCTTTGCGGCGCATCGGCCAGCCTGAGGAAGTTGCGGCTGTCGTCGCCTTTTTGATGCGTGATGACGCTGCCTACATCACCCGGCAGGTTATTTCCGTCGATGGAGGCATGCTATGAACCGCGCCCGAGTCGTCGTCACCGGCATGGCCGGCATCAGCCCGGTCGGTAACAACTGGGTGGATGTCGAACGCGCCCTGCGCGCCCGCAAGAACGCTGTCCGTCATATGGACGAGTGGGACGATATCGCCGGGCTCAATACCCGTCTCGGTGCGCCCGCCGCACCGTTTGAACTGCCGGGGCACTATTCCCGCAAGCGCACCCGCAGCATGGGCCGTGTTGCCCTGGTAGCGTGCCTTGCCAGCGAGTGGGCGCTTGCCGATGCAGGCTTGCTCAACCATCCGGTGCTGACGTCGGGACGAACCGGCGTATCCTACGGCTCCTCGATCGGTGAGCCTGCCGCAGTCACTGATTTCGCACAACTTATCAAAAACCGCTCGCTCGACGGCCTCAACGCCAACAGTTACCTGCGGATGATGGCGCACACCGCACCGGTCAATATCGCCGTCTTTTTCGGGCTGACCGGCCGGGTCATCACCACATCGAGCGCCTGTACTTCTGGCAGCCAGGGCATCGGCTACGCCTATGAGGCCATCCGTTACGGCCACGCCGACGTGATGATCGCCGGTGGCTCTGAAGAACTGTGCCCGTCGGAAGCGGCGGTTTTTGACGCCCTGTTTGCCACCAGCACCCGCAACGACGCGCCCGCTTCGTCGCCGCGCCCATACGACCGCGACCGCGACGGGCTGGTGATCGGCGAAGGCGCCGGCACGCTGATCCTCGAAGAGCTTGAGCATGCCCGCGCCCGCGGCGCCCGGATATACGCCGAAATCGTCGGTTACGGAACCAACTGCGACGGCGCGCACGTTACCCAGCCGCGCGCCGAGACCATGACCATCGCTATCCGATTGGCACTCGCTGACGCCGACCTTCCGGCTGAGGCCATCGGTTACGTCAACGGCCACGGCACGGCCACCGAATTGGGCGACATCGCGGAAAGCATCGCTACGCATACTGTTTTCGGCGAGAAGATGCCCATTTCGTCGTTGAAGAGCTACATAGGGCATACTCTGGGCGCTGCTGGCGCTCTCGAAGCATGGATGACGGTCGAGATGATGCGATCCGGCTGGTTTGCGCCAACGCTGAACCTGAATCAGGTCGACCCGCGTTGCGCGCCGCTCGATTATGTGCGTGACGATGGATGCACACGCGATTGCGAATACACGATGAGCAATAATTTTGCGTTTGGCGGCATCAACACATCATTGATCTTCAAACGATGGGATTGATTTTGCCATCTCGTTTTTTCCCTACTGCTATGAAGGTGAGTTTTATGAAAGTACCTGTAAAAACGGCTGGTTTTGCCGCCCTGTTTATTTCTTTGTCATTGTTTTGCACTGCTGCCGCCCAGGCGCGTAATGAGGCGGTCTTTTTTTCGATCCAGGATGCCATCAAATCGGATGAAACCAATTCGAAGATCCGTGATGACGTCAGGTTTTACTTTGGCAACCAACCGTATTCCGCCGTCGAGGCAGTGCTGTCTCAACGTTACGTTGCCTACAAGAAAGGCTCCATATTGGACAGTACCGAATTGGAAGCGTGCAACAAAACCTTTCTGGCGGCATTGGCTCAATTTCAGGAACATGCCCGCAGGTTAGGCGGAAACGCCGTCACCAACATCGAAAGTTTTTATAAGAAAATAAGTTTTAAGAGTAACGATAAGTACGAATGTCATGCCGGGCGTTCCCGAACCGGGGTCGTGCTGAGAGGCGATATCGTCAGACTGAATAAATAGTTCAAAGTTTTGGATGAAAGGCAGGCATGGCCGAGTGCCATGCCTGTCTCTTTATCGTATGGATCTGGCGCTGAACACGCGTCGCGCGCAATCCCCGAAATGAGTGACGGGGTAAGCGAGGCAATGGTTTATGGAGCCGAAGGCTCCCCTGAACCGCATCGAGGAATCCTCGGCCTTCAGGCCGAGGTGACTCAAAAATGACAAACACCTAATTGAGAGTCTTGTCGGGAAAAGTGCCCGTGCTTGCGCTGTTTACAGCTCTGGCATGTTATAATTCCCTATTGTGAGATGTGAAATACTCTGAATGAAGGCGGGGTTTCTGCTTCGAGCAGGTAAAGGAAGCGAGACAAAAAAGCCACTCGTTATGCTCCGCCAGGTTTCACTCATTTGAGAGCTTTCAGCTTTTATTTTGGACAGGAGGGTATCTTGAAAGAATTATTATCACTTCCGGGAATGTTTGCCGCGCTTTTGCTGGTAGGGGGTTGTGCCAGCATGGATATGGGTTCGGAGGCGGCAAAGACGACAGCAACCGGTTCTGCCGCCGGAGCCAACGCACAGGGAGAAAATCCCGTACTCGAAAAATGCGACAAAACATTTGGCACCGCAGAGGTCATTGAGGATCCCGATTCCGATTGGTACTGGGTACTCGACAGGTACAAACTGAAATCGACCGCGCCGGTGCTCAAATTGCTAGCGCAGCAATCCAACTGCTTCGTGATCGTCGAACGTGGCAACAAAGGCATGAGAAGCATGATGCGGGAACGCTCATTGGATCAATCCGGCGAACTGCGGAAAAGTTCCAACTTCGGCAAAGGGCAAATGGTGTCCGCCGATTTCGCGATAAATCCTTCAATCATCTTTAGCGACAAAAATGCGGGTAGCATAGGAGGGAACATTGCTGGCCTGCTTGGGAGCGGTACAGGCCGTACGCTCGCCGGTCTGGCAGGCAACGCCAGTTTCAAGGAAGCCAGTACCATGTTGACGTTGGTTGACAACCGCTCCAGCGTACAGCTTGCTGCCGCTGAAGGTAGCGCCCGCAATACCGACTTTGGCGCGTTAAGCGTTATCTTCGGCAGGGATGCCGGTGGAAGCCTCGGCGGCTACTCGAAAACTGCTGAAGGCAAAGTGATCGCTGCCGCGCTTACCGACTCCTTCAACAACCTCGTCAAAGCGTTGCGCAACTACAAGATGCAAAACGTCAAAGGTGGCCTGGGAACCGGGAACAGTGGCAGTTTGCAAGTGCAGCCGGATTAAGGCAGTTTTCGCATAATCGCGTATTCGCATATTCGTGTAATCACACACATAATCAGGGACAGACCCAAATTACCAAGGGTAATTTGGGTCTGTCCCTGATTGCAATTTCCAGTTATACAACCATGTTTAATGCCGATTACACTTTGACGAATCTGGATGAAATATGATGAAATCCGTACCTATTTGCCTTGGCAGAGCGAAGCAACAATGAACCGCGATTTGATAGCGCACACCCCTTTGGGGGAAGCTTGGTGGGCGGTGAGCATGACTGGCCACGAGGCGTTGGGGGAACTCTACGAATTCCGTGTAGGGCTGAAATCGGACGACCCGGACATTGACACCCAGTCACTGCTGGGGGAAGTGGCGGCGGTCGAACTCATCGCGCAAGGGGGGCTTTCGCGTTACTTTTCCGGGCAGATCGTCAAGGTTTCGGCCCTTGGCCTGAGTGGCCGCCACTGGGCGTACGAAGTGACGCTGGCCCCGAAACTGTGGCTCGCGACCCGGCGCTCGGACTATCGGATCTGGCAGCAGCAGAGCGTGCGCGAGATTGCCAATGCGGTATTGCAAGCGAACGCGCTACGTTGCGAATGGCAGCTTAAGAACACCTACAAGACATGGGAATACCTGGTTCAGTATGGGGAGACCGACTTTGCCTTCCTGTCGCGCCTGTTCGAGCGCGAAGGCATCTATTACTGGTTCGAGCACGGGCTGGACGGGGAAAAGATGGTTCTCGGGGATCACTTCTCCATCCACGAAGCGTTTGGCGGATACAAGCAAATTCCCTTCTACATGCCGGGTTCCGAGGGGGTGTCTGATGAAGACCACTACGATGGCTGGGCCGCCTCGCGCGAACCGGAACCGGGCCGCTTCAAGCACACGGACTACGATTTCCAGCATCCATCGCTGGACTTGACCACTGAATACAGCGACCCGCGCGGGCATCTGTTCGACCAATGCGAAATCTACGCCTACCCAGGCGGCTACACCGAGACATCCGACGGCAAGGCGTACGCCACGACAAGGCGCGAAGCCCTGCAAAAGGAGCAGGACGTCACCGAGCTAGAAGGCTCCGTGCGGGGGGCAATGCCCGGTTACAGCTTTACGCTCTACAACCATCCGCGCGCGGATCAGAACCGTGACTACCTGATCACGCGTGCGCGCTACGAAGTGCGCATCCACGACTACGAAACCACGCCGGATGCCAACGAGCAGACCTGCCGGATGCGCATTGGGGCCATCCCGGCGGATCGGCAGTTCCGTCCCGGCGCCTGGACGCCGAAGCCGTGCGTGCGCGGCCCGGAAACGGCGGTGGTGGTAGGCCCCGAGGGCAGCGAGATCCACACTGACCAATACGGGCGGGTAAAAGTGCACTTTCCCTGGGATCGCTACGGGGCGCGTGACGGTTCCGACACGTGCTGGATACGGGTTTCCACGACTTGGGCGGGCAGGGGTTTTGGGGCGATCTCGATCCCGCGCGTCGGGCACGAAGTCATCATCGACTACGAGCATGGCAACCCGGATCGGCCCATCATCATCGGGCAGGTCTATAACGCCGAGGAGATGCCGCCCTGGGAACTGCCTGCGAACAAAACCCAGTCGGGCGTCCTGAGCCGCTCCAGCATACTGGGTTCGCCTGACAACGCCAATGCGCTACGGTTCGATGACGCCAAGGGCAATGAACAGGTCTGGCTGCATGCCGAACGCAACCAGGACATTGAAGTCGAAGCCGATGAGACGCACTGGGTCGGCAAAGACCGTACAAAGACCATCGACGGAAACGAAACGACTACCGTTCACAAGAACCGTACTGAGACCGTCGACGGCAACGAAACGATCACCATCCACCAGGATCGCACGAAAACGGTTGATGGCACCGAGACCAGCAAGATCAAGAAGAACAAGGCTGAAACCATCATGCTTGCCTCGGTACAAAGTGTCGGCGCTGCGCGGATGGACAACGTCGGCCTCGCCTACAACCTGAACGTCGGCGCGGCGCAGGTCAACATCATCGGTGGCCTTTACAGCCTGGACGTCGGGCGGAAAATGATAACCATTGTTGGTAATGCTCAGGAAACTATCGTCCAGAAAGGGGATCAGGAGGTTACCGTCCAGCAAGGGAACCAAAAGATTACCGTCGTGAGCGGAAAACAGACGACCTATGCCGCCAGGAAGATCCGGTTTGAGGCAGGCGATGAGGATATTACGCTGGTCTGTGGTGACGCCAATATCGTAGTCGCTCCGGATTCGATTGTCCTGAAAGCAGGGGGGGCTGAGGTGATGATCAACAAAGCGGGCGTTACAGTGAACGGCACCAAGATCCTTTTGAGTGGCTGAACGGTACCGTATGCCGATGGCTCCAGCCTAGCCCGCTGTCGCGAAGACCCGGAACCCGGTAGAAAAACGGATTGTCGTGCGCCTGGTTTTACCGTCGCGCCGGCGACCGGACGTCGATGATCTCCGCGCCTTTTTTGTGGCGCTCCAGATGCGCTGCTGCGAGCCAGCGTAAATCATGTGGCGATTCGCGCAACAGCGCCCGCAAATCGAGCTCGTTTACCGGGTGCCCCAGCAACACCTGTTTTCCAACGGGAAGCGGTGGCTCCGCTCCCACAACAGCCTTGGCGTTGGGCATGGGCAAGCCGAGGTCGATGTCATCGGTTTTCCATTCATTTTCATCCAGCACTTCATCATCATCGTCTCTGTCTTCGTCGAACAGTTCCAGCGGGCTGTTTTCGATGTTTATGCCGGTCAGCGATGACCATACCCATCCTGCATAACGCGCGCAGCTTGGGACGTTCAGGTATTGGCGTACCCTGGGCAGCCATGCCGGATCGCCATGATGGAGGATAAGCAGCAGAACTTGACGGGAGGGCAAAAAATCCAGCAGATCCTCGATTTCCTCACTACCTGGAGGTGACGCAATGCCCAGATAACGAATCCAGCGTTCTATCCGGCTTGGGGCCTGGGTGAGTGGGTCGACGCGCAAGCCTTCGCTGGAACCGAACTCGCTCACAGCCTTGTGCAGCAATGGCAAACCTTTGAGATCGCCAGTACGCAGGAGCGCGATAGCGGCTTCTGCTGCAACCGTTGTTTCACTGTCTTTCAGAAGGTCTGTGACCCGTTCCGTTTGGCGAAGGCGGAAACTGGCGCGACAAGCTGCCGCACGGACGAACGCACTCGGATGTTCGAGCGCTAACGTCAATTGGGATGAAAGTGATTTGTCGGAGTCCTCGAAGAAGCCATCGCCGCGGGCAAGCACCCGCCATGCTGCGACCTGACAAAGCTCATCATCAGAATGCCCCCACTTTTTGACGAGTTCGAGCTTGCGTTCCTGTGTTTGCCATAATGCTGCACCGATCAATGCGCGCAAATAGGTTGCGGGTTTGTCCTGCAACATCGACCATACCGGATCCAGTTGTTTTTCATACCCACGTTCAAGACCCAGCGTGGCGCAAACGAAAAGTTCTCCGTCTCTTTTCCAGTCGTCGAGCACTTCAATCGCCAACTCCCAACCCGCTTTCCCCGCCACGCGTACGCCTTCCAGATGGGCTTCGAGTGCGTTGTCGAAAAGAAGCTGCGCTTGCCAGTTGAGTATCGGCGAATGAGCGAACAAGTCGCGACGTTTCCAGTAAAACGCCGCATCGGTAATATGCTGTTCGACCAAGGGAGAAATGATTGCTCGCGAGAATTCGTCTATGACATTCATATTGGAATGGTACGGCGTAATGAATTAGAGCCTGTCCCCGATTATACCGGATTATTCTTTGACGAATCTGGATGAAATATGATGAAATTCATTTCCATTTGTCTATTGCACAAAAACAATCGTGCTCAGATCGCAATCGCAGAATCGGGGGCTGTCCCCGGTCATGGATATGCCAAAAGATATTGACAAATTTGTATGAAATATGATGGAATCCGTCTCTGTTTGCCTTGACAAAGCGAAGCGACCATGAACCGCGAATTGATAGCGCACACCCCTTTGGGGGAAGCTTGGTGGGCGGTGAGCATAACCGGCCACGAGGCGCTGGGGGAACTCTACGAATTCCGTGTAGGGCTGGTATCGGACGACCCGGACATTGACACCCAGTCTCTGCTGGGGGAAGTGGCGGCGGTCGAACTCATCGCGCAAGGGGGGCGTTCGCGCTACTTTTCCGGGCATATCGTCAAGGTTTCGGCCCTTGGCCTAAGTGGCCGCCACTGGGCGTACGAAGTGACGCTGGCCCCAAAGCTGTGGCACGCGACCCGGCGCTCGGACTATCGGATCTGGCAGCAGCAGAGCGTACGCGAGATTGCCAATCAGGTATTGCAAGCGAACGCGCTGCGTTGCGAATGGCGGCTTAAGAACGCCTGCAAGACATGGGAATATCTGGTTCAGTACGGGGAAACCGACTTTGCTTTTCTGTCGCGGCTGTTCGAGCACGAAGGCATCTATTATTGGTTCGAGCACAGGCTGGACGGGGAAAAGATGATCCTCGTGGATCACTTCTCCATCCACGAAGCGTTTGATGGATACGAGCAGATCCCCTTCTACACGCCGAATTCCGGGTGGGTGTCTGATGAAGAGCATTACGATGACTGGTGCGCCTCGCGCGAGCCGGAGCCGGGCCGCTTCAAACACACGGACTACGATTTCCAGCACCCGTCGCAGGATCTGACCACCGAATACAGCGACCCGCGCGGGCATCTGTTCGACCAATACGAAATCTACGCCTACCCAGGCGGGTACACCGAGACGTCCGACGGCAGGGCGTACGCCGCAACAAGGCTCGAAGCCCTGCAAAAGGAGCAGGACGTCACCGAACTCGGCGGTCCCGTGCGGGGAGCAATGCCCGGTTACCGGTTTACGCTCTACAACCATCCGCGCGCGGATCAGAACCGCGACTACCTGATCACGCGTGCGCGCTACGAAGTGCGCATCAACGACTACGAAACCACGCCGGATGCCGACGAGCAGACCTGCCGGATGCGCATCGGGGCCATCCCGGCGGATCGGCAGTTCCGCCCCGGCACCTGGACGCCGAAGCCGTGCGTGCGCGGCCCGGAAACGGCGGTGGTGGTGGGCCCCGGGGGCAGCGAGATCCACACCGACAAATACGGGCGTGTGAAGGTGCACTTCCCCTGGGACCGCTACGGTGCGCGCGACGGTTCCGACACATGCTGGATACGGGTTTCCACGACCTGGGCGGGCAAGGGCTTCGGGGCGGTCTCGATCCCGCGCGTCGGTCACGAGGTCATCATCGACTACGAGCATGGGGACCCGGACCGGCCCATCATCATCGGGCAGGTCTACAACGCCGAGACAATGCCGCCCTGGGAACTGCCTTCGGGCAAGGTGCACTCGGGCCTGATGTCGCGCTCGACGCCGGGCGGCTCGGAAGGCAACACGCTGCGCTTCGACGACACGTCCGGGGCCGAGCAGTTCATGATGCACGCGCAGTACAACATGGACACCAACGTCAACAATGACGAAAGCCACACGGTGGGGGCGAACCGCACGACGAGCATCACGGACGACGAAACCTGCGCAGTGGAGGGCAAACGCGACACAACGGTGACGGGCGACGAGACGCTGACTTGCTCGGCCAACCGGGATAAGACGGTTGTGGGTGATGAGACTTGTTCGACTACCAAAACACGCACCACCAACGTAACCGGCAATGAAACCCTGATTTGTGCAGCGGACCGGCAAAAAACGATCGATGGCGACGAGAGCAATAATTTTGTGGGAAACCGGGAGAAAAAAGTTGGTGGCTCCGAGGGCGTTGAAATTGGTGAAGATTCTTCGATTTTTTCCGGGCCGCTTACATATAAGGTGCTCGGTGGCCTGCGGCAAGAGGACGTGGGGGGAGGGCATCAGGTTGGAGTCGACGAAAACATGACTACGAAAGCGGCAAACTATACTGTTACAGCTACCTCGCATTCTGTTACGGCTAAGACCGCAGTTACGGTCAACGCTTCGGTCATTACGCTCAAGGCTGGTCCCGCGTTGATTCGGATGGATAACTCTGGCATCACGATTGTCGGTTTGATGGAAGATGGCGAGGCAATGGGTGCAAGAAACTTCCTTTCCAGTCTGGAAAGCGCCATAAGCAAATCGAACGATGTGCAGTCATCCGTGAACAGCGTCAACTAAACGTTTTTTTATCGATGCCTTTATTTTCGAGGAACAGCAAACCATGAACCGCGAATTGATAGCGCACACCCCATTGGGGAAAGCCTGGTGGGCGATAAGCGTCACCGGCCACGAGGCGCTTGGTGAGCTGTACGAATTCCGCGTAGGGCTGCTGTCGGACAGCCCGGACATCGACACCCAGTCGCTGCTTGGGGAAGTGGCGGCGGTCGAGCTCCTCGCGCAAGGGGGCCTGCCGCGCTGGTTTTCCGGCCAGGTCGTCAAGGTGTCGGCCCTGGGGCTGCGCGGCCTCCACTGGGAGTACGAAGTGGTGCTGGCCCCGAAGCTGTGGCACGCGACCCGCCGCTCGGACTACCGGATCTGGCAGCAGCAGAGCGTGCGCGAGATCGCCAACCAAGTATTGCAGGCGAACGCGCTGCGCTGCGAATGGCGGCTGAAGGACACCTACAGGACCTGGGAATACCTGGTCCAGTACGGGGAGACCGACTTTGCCTTCCTGTCGCGGCTGTTCGAGCGCGAAGGCATCTATTACTGGTTCGAGCACGGCCTGGACGGGGAAAAGATGGTCCTCGGGGACCACTTCTCCATCCACGAAGCGTTTGGCGGGTACGAGCAGGTTCCCTTCCGCACGCCGGGTTCCGGGTGGGTGCCCGATGAAGACCATTACGATGGCTGGGCCGCCTCGCGCGAGCCGGAGCCGGGCCGGTTCAAACACACGGACTACGATTTCCAGCACCCGTCGCAGGACCTGACCACCGAATACAGCGACCCGCGCGGGCACCTGTTCGACCAATACGAAATCTACGCCTACCCTGGCGGGTACACCGAGGTGCCCGACGGCAAGGCATACGCGACGGCAAGGCTCGAGGCCCTGCAAAAGGAGCAGGACGTCACCGAACTCGAAGGCCCCGTGCGGGGCGCGATGCCCGGGTACCGGTTTACGCTCTACAACCACCCGCGCGCGGACCAGAACCGCGACTACCTGATCACGCGAGCGCGCTACGAAGTGCGCATCAACGACTATGAAACCACGCCGGATGCCGACGAGCAGACCTGCCGGATGCGCATTGGGGCCATCCCTGCGGAGCGGCAGTACCGCCCCGGCACCTGGACGCCGAAGCCGTGCGTGCGCGGCCCGGAAACGGCGGTGGTGGTGGGTCCCGAGGGCAGCGAGATCCACACCGACAAATACGGGCGCGTGAAGGTGCACTTCCCCTGGGACCGCTACGGTGCGCGCGACGGTTCCGACACGTGCTGGATACGGGTTTCCACGACCTGGGCGGGTAGGGGCTTCGGGGCGGTCTCGATCCCGCGCGTCGGTCACGAAGTCATCATCGACTACGAGCATGGGGACCCGGACCGGCCCATCATCATCGGGCAGGTCTACAACGCCGAGACGATGCCGCCCTGGGAACTGCCTTCGGGCAAGGTGCAGTCGGGCCTGATGTCGCGCTCGACGCCGGGCGGCTCGGAAGGCAACGCGCTGCGCTTCGACGACACGACCGGGGCCGAGCAGTTCATGATGCACGCGCAGTACAACATGGACACCGACGTCAACAACGACGAAAGCCACACGGTGGGGGCGAACCGCACGACAAACATTGGGGCTGACGATACCTGCGCAGTGGAGGGCAAACGCGACACAACGGTGACGGGCGACGAGATGCTGACCTGTTCATCCAACCGGACGAAGACGATCGAGGGCGACGAGTCTTGTTCGACTGGTGGGACACGCACCACTACCGTAACCGGCGATGAAACCCTGATTTGCGAAGCGGATAGGGAAAAAACTGTTACGGGAAATGAAACGAGCAATATCACTGGCGACCGGGTAAAGATCGTTGGCGGGTCGGAAGAATCTACTATTACAGGCACTTCGGATGTCACGATCAAAGGTGCGAGCATACACAGTGTAGACGGTGACCGTAGCGATGAGGTATCCGGCTGTTATAACCTGACAATCACTGGCGACATGAGCACTTCAGCAGTGGATCACAGCGTGGAAGCCACCAACCACACCGTCAATGCCAAGACAGCTACGCTTGACGGCAGTTCTTCGGTCACACTGAACGCGGGCATCTCAAGTATTTCGATCAGCCCTGTGGGTATTACTTTGTCGTGCCCGGTGCTTACGGTATTGGCCGCTACGGTGAATTACTCTGGCGCTGCGGCGAGCAGTTCATCCCTGATGAACATTATTAAGTCGGGAAGGGTCAGTTACAAGTGATTAAAATGGATCCCAAACCAGAACGATCATCCTCTGTTGCAACTGACGAAACGCCGTTGGAAACCCTGTTGCAACGCCCTGCCGCTTTGCCGGAGCGGGTCGATGGCATTCTCGTTGGCCACGTAGACAAAATTACTCCGGACGGTTCTCCCTGTGTGGCCATCGAGGCGTTCGGACTTGCCGGAGTCCTTGCCGCCAGCCTGACACCCATCGCCGAAGAACACATCGGAAAAAAAGTTGCGCTCGGTTTCGAGGCAGGCAATCCGCGCCGCCCGATCATCCTCGGCCTGATGTTCGAACCCGCGCAGTGGGAAGCGGCCTCAAGTGATCCCGCGTCTTTGAACGTCACGCACGAGGATGGCCGCTGCGTTGTTTCGGCCGAGGACGAACTCGAACTGCGCTGCGGTGAAGCGCTCATCCGGCTCCGCGCGGACGGGCGCATCTATCTGCGCGGCCAATACATTACCAGCCATGCCGACGTCGGTCAGCGCATACGCGGTGGCTCGGTGCAGATCAACTAAAGGGTACGTGCATGGAGTGGACGATTCCTGCCAGGTTTCTTTTTGATGCTTTCACCGCGTATGACGTGAGTGGGTACGAGCATTTGGTGACCATCGTCAAAGCTACCTGGCAGATTCCCACTGGCGACCACCCACCTTACCCGATCATCCCGCCGCCGCCGTTCTGCATAGCCGACGAATTCCATGGAGAGGCGGGGCTGTCGCCCATGCGCTATGGCTCTGATTACTTCCGTTTTAAATCTCGTTGCGATGTGCTGTTCGACTCAGTCGCGCATGCCCCTGACGGAAAACCTGTACCCAGGCTCGATGTATCCGTCCAAGTTGGCAACTGGCGCAAGAAGCTTCGTGTGCACGGCGACCGTAAATGGCAGCATGGGTTAGTGGGCCTGACACCTGGCGAGGCAGAGCCGTTCGTTTCCATACCCCTGCATTTTGGGCGCGCTTTCGGCGGTAGCCGCGAATACGGGAATGACAAACGGTGCGAGTCCCTGCTGTCCAATCCTTCCGGCATCGGCTGGGGGGGGCCGCACACTTGGCACAAACTGAAAGGAGAACCTGTCCCAAACCTGGAATACCCGAATGATCCGATACTCGATCCCCAGGGCGGGCATCGTCCCGCCGCGCTCAGTGCCGTGCCCGGTCATTGGGATCCACGCCGACGTTATACCGGAACCTATGACGATGCTTGGCGGCGTGATAGAAGCCCGCTTCTACCTGATGATTTTGACGAACGCTTTTACCAGAGCGCGCCGGAAGATCAGCAACTCTCCTACCCCCATGGCGGTGAGCAGGTCGTTTTACGCAACTTGCTTGCCCGTGCGGAAGAAGTCAGTTTCAAGCTGCCGCCGCTGGCGGGAATCAAACTGCATGTGACGCGCAACGACGATAGCGTCCAGACGCTCGATGCGTATCCCGACACGCTATTCTTTGAGACCGAATCGAACCGTTTTTCCGTGATCTGGCGCGCAAGCGCGCTGCTACGGAGAAACTTGATCGAGGTGGACGAAATTGAACTCGACGCGCCGGACGAGTTGTTGGAGGTGGCGGCATGAGCGGACGCCAGACATTCCGGTCATCCCAACCCTTGCGCGTCGTAGCGCGAGGCGCCTGCTGCTCCCTGGGCTTTTCCGCACCATCCGTTGTTGCAGCGATGCGTGCCTGCCTCTGCCGCTATGCCCCCACAGATTTCCTGGACGATGAGAAAGGGCGTATTCCCGGTGCCATGTTGTTTCAAGTCCCGATAACCGGAAGAGAACGGCTGTTGTACATGTACCGTTCGGCGGTGGGCGAATGCCTGTCGGCGCTGCCGCATGAGCCGGATCAACCCCTGCCGCCGTTCATCGTGCTGGGCGGCGAAGGCGATGGTGAACACGGCCGATGGCAGGCGGAACAGATGGACTGGCTGCTGGATGCGTACCGCCCTGAAGATGGGCATGACCCGCGCACGCGGCACGTTTGCGCGGGCAAGGCGGGCATTGCCGAGGGGCTGCTTGCGGCGCGCGAGATTCTTACCGCGCCAGACGCGCCGGAATACGTGATTGTTGCGGGCGTAGACAGTTTTCTGGAGCCTGAAACGTTCATTCGTTTTATGAATGCGCGCCGGATATTCAGTTTCACGAATTCGGACGGTTTTGTTCCGGGCGAAGCAGGTACGGCCATTGCGCTGTCCGCCCGTTCCGATGGCACGCCCGGGTTATGGATCGAAGGGGTAGGGCAAGGCCATGAACCGGCATCGCCCGAATCCAACGAAGTCCCTCTGTTCGCGCGTGGTTTGACCGACGCTTTGCGTGCCGCCGCTGATGATGCCGGCCTGCAACCGTGGGATTATGCTTTTCATGCCAGTGCAGTGACGGGTGAGCAGTGGTACTACAAGGAAACCTCACTCGCTGTCAGCCGGTTCTTTGCACAAAACGTGCCGGAACCTGCGCCGGAAATCGGCACAGGGCTGATTTGCCGGACGACGGGCGAAATCGGTGCGGCAAGCGGTCCGTTGGGGCTTGCCTGGGCGGAGCGCGAAATGGCGCATGGCACGCTGGGCACACGGGGGCTGCTGCATTTTTCCAACCATAACGGCCAGCGTGCGGCGCTGGCGGTGAATTACCGGGTTTGAATCGGAGAAACGAACATGGGAGCCAAAGTAACGATCAATGACCGGGACCTTGCCAGCAAGAGGACGAACGGTAGCGCGGTGGGATTCCCGAATCCCTGTTGGACGGTTCCACCCCCGCCGAAACCGATTACATACCCCAGCGCCAGGAATAACGCCACTATCAAGAGTGGCACCTGTACCGTCCTCCACAGGGGGAAGACGATTGCCGTCTTTCCGCGAGCCTGCTGCGGCAAAAGCGTCGGGGACTTGGCTGCGCTGCCGATATCCGGCCCGAAGTGGGGGGTTGTGACAAGCGCCAACCAGGACAGCGGCTATTTTGGTGCCGGGTCGAACAACACGTTCATGGAATGCGGGTGTACCTGCCGGATGGGCGACATTTCGACGGGCAACCAAAAATGCATGGTGCTGACGAACGCGCCGCCAACGCCCTGGATAGCGGGCGGCGGCTGCCCGGATGGCAACTGTAAAGCCTGAGAGCCCAAGGATATTGAGACATTGGACCACAATGTAGACGTTCTCAGCGGCGTGTACCGCCTCGATGGCGAGGACGAGCTCGACTTCACGCTGGATGCGCCGCTGCCGCTGGCGTGGCAGCGCACGTATACATCGAGCAACGCCAACACAGGCTGGTTCGGTCAGGGCTGGAGCGTGCCAGTAGCGGATCGGCTGGACATCACCAACGGCAAGGTTGACTACATTGACAAGAAGGGCAGCCGCACCCCATTCGAGGATCTGAAAGTTGGCGGCGAAACCTACTCGCAATACCGGCACATCACGCTGAAACGCACCGCGCGGAATGAATACGAGATCCTCATCGAGGATGGCGGGCTGCGGCTCCTCTTCGGTTTACTGCCGCGCGACGAGAAGCGGCTGCGGGACACCGGCGAACTTGAAACGGGCCTTGAGCCGGCCTCACGGCAAGCCCCTGCGCAAGCCGGGACGCTGGCGCTGGTGGCGCAGGTTGACCGCAACGGCAATTCGCTCAAGATACGCTACGACGAACACAACATCCCTACGCGGATCGATGCCAGCACGGGCCGCTCGCTCGCGCTTGCCTTCGAGCGCCAGCCGCGCAGGAAGCCCCGCCTGACAAGCGTGCGCGAACTCCCCCGCGGCGATGGCGCGGGCCGCCTGCTCGTGCAGTACCGCTACAACCCGGAAGGCGACCTCGCCGAAGTGCTCGACGGCGAAGGCAGGCTGTGCCGCCGTTACCGTTGGGACAGACACATGCTCGTCGGGCATGGCAGCCCCGGCGGCGTCAGCTCGCGCATCGAATACACCCGGCTTGACCCGAACGGTTTTGTCGCCTCCGAGGCTGTCAGCACCGGGCAGAGCTGGCGCTTCGCGTACGACCTTGAAGACCGCTACATGCGGGTAATCGATAGCGAAGGGCGTGTTTTTGATACCTGGGCAGATAATGACCGCCGCCGCCCCCTGGTGGTCAAGGACCCGCTGGGCCACACCTGGCGTACCGAATACGACCAGTGGGGCGGCAATCCCACGCAGGAAATCGACCCGCTGGGCCGGATAACCGAACGCAAGTTCGACAAACGATCCCGCCCTGCCCTGATCGCCCTGCCCGATGGGTCTTGCTGGGCCATCCAGTGGCACGAGACAAGCGAACTACCGCTCTGCGTCACCGACCCGCTGGGCAACGTGACTCGCTACGAATACGACGAACGGGGCAACCTCATCTGTGAGATCGACGCCAACCGCAACGAGACCCTCTATGAACTCGACGCGCGTGGCCTGGTTACCCGGATCACCGATGCCCGTGGCGGCATCCAACATCTCGAATACGACCCGGACGGCCGCGTCGTCTCGCACACCGACTGCTCGGACGTGACCACCCGTTACCGCTACGATCAAGGCGGCAATCTCGCCTCGGTCACGGATGGGGAGGACAACGTCACCAGCTATGCTTGGGAATGGGTCAACCGGCAAGCGCGCCTGAGCGCCGTCCATCACCCCGACGGCAGCACCGAAAGGTTTGCCTACGATCCCCTGGGGCGCCTCATCGCCTACCACGACCCCCTTGGGCATGCCACCTGCTGGCGGGTCAACGAAGAAGGCGACCCCATTGAGCGCACCGACGCCCTCGAACATTCGCTCAAATACGCCTACGACCGCCACGGACGGCTGACCACACTCATCAACGAAAACGGCGCGCACTACCATTTCCAGTGGGACAAAGCCGACCGGCTCACCCGTGAACAAAGCTTCGACGGGCGCGAACAGCACTACACCTACAACGGCGCCGCCGAAGTCATCCTGAGCCGCGACGGAGCCGAAGACTCAGGCATCCTGACCCGCTACAGGCGCGACCCCCTGGGGCGGCTGCTCTTGAAGACGGCCATCCGGCAAAAGACAGAGATCGACAGCCACCAGGTTCGGCGCACACGATTCAGCTGGGACAAAGCAGGGCAACTCACCCTTGCGCGCAACCGGCACGCCACAGTCAGTTTCGGCTACACCCCCACTGGCGAAATCGAAACGGAAACCACCATTCCCCAGGGCGGCAAACGTAGCGAACTCACCCACCGATACAGCCCGCTTGGGCACCGTATTGCCACCACGCTGCCCGATGGCAGGACAATCAACCATCTCACCTACGGCAACGGGCACGTCCACCAGATCAACATTGACGGGGAGATCGTCAGCGACATCGAGCGCGACGAGTTGCACCGGGAGGTCAAACGCACCCAGGGCAAGCTGGAGAGCATTTACACGCTGGACGCGATGGGCAGGCTGCTTGCCTCGCGGGCCAGCAGGCGGGACGGCACGGAGAGCAACACCACCACGGGGCAGAAGATCGCGCGGCGCTACACGTATGACCAGGGCGGGCGGCTCACACAGATAGAAGATGCCATCGGCGGCATCACCCGGTACGGGTACGACGCGCTGGGCAGGCTGCTCGAAGCCGTCACGCCCAACAACACCGAACGTTTCAAGTTTGACCCGGCGCACAACCTGATCGACCCGGCAAGCGGGCACGGCGAGAAAGCAGGCAAAGAATGGACGGACGAAGAATGGGCCGAGTATGTGCGCGCCCACCTGGACGACCCAGGCTTCAGCCCGCTGAAGAAGCCAAAGACCCTGCCCTCGCTGTCGAACCGGCTCACGGTTTATGGGGAGCATCGGTACCAGTACGACGCATGGGGCAACTGCACCCAGAAGAAATCCGGCAAACACGTCACCAGGGACTTCAAGTGGGATGTGGATCATCGGCTGACGGATGCCACGATCACCAATACCACAGCCGGTACCACCGAGCACTGGCAATACATCTATGACCCGCTTGGGCGGAGGATTGGCAAACGGAAGGTTGACGGGCAGGGGAACGTACAGGACGCGACGCGGTTTTACTGGGACGGGAACCGGCTGCTGGCCGAGGACAGGAACAACCGCAGGCAGCTTTACCTGTATGAGCCGGAGAGCTTCGTGCCGCTGGCGCTCGTGCGGTCGGAAGCAACGGACACCGCGCCGGAGCGCAAGCCTACGGCACTGCCTGCGAACCTGCCGGAAAACGTCGTTGCCGACCTGGCGCGCATCCGGGAGAGGATGCGCGTTGCCAAGGGGGAGAAAGAGCCGGAGCCGCTGAAAGGGGAAACCTTTTATATCCATACCGACCAGATTGGGACGCCGAAGGAAGTGACCAACACAGACGGGTGCCTGGTGTGGCGGGCGGAGTACCTGGCTTGGGGCGGGGTGAGGGAGATCGAGCGGCCTGACGTGCCGGTGACGGTGGCGGATGGCAACACTGCCAGAGTGGTCTGGGAGGGGCAGGCGGATCCGGTTGAGTGTAACATTCGGTTTCAGGGGCAGTATTGCGACGATGAAACGGGGCTGCATTACAATAGGTTTAGATATTATGATTCGGATGTAGGGAGGTTTGTTAGTCAGGATCCGATTGGGTTATTGGGGGGAGAGTGTCTTTATCAATATGCAGACAATCCCATATCTTGGATTGATCCGCTAGGTCTGACTACTGGTTCACTATCAGGAATACCAAAAATTGGAGAAGTGTTTGGGGCAAGCGTAAATGCAGGCGGGGGGGGGTCTGTGCATCCTCTCATTAGAGATTTATACGGGGATATTGATTTTGAAGATCGTAGTAGATGGCATAAAAGACATTCTGCGAAAACAGACGGAAAGAGTTCATCTTGTGCTGAAGCAAGCGCCCTTAGTGATCTTGCATATAAGATTGAGCAAGAAAAAGGAATACCAGAAGGTATGCTTACGGAAGACATTCTTAAGAAATACACCGAAGGGGCAACGTGGAGATCTTATGATTTTTTTGGCGAAGTTATGCCTCCCTGTCCAGGATCGTGTTCAACGGTATTGAACAGATTAGGCATTATTTTCTAGTTATTTGGAGGTTAATAATGTCAAGAAAGGAACATCCAAACAATTCAAACAACGAAGAGCAAATATATCAAGACGCTATGAATCATTTATCAGAACTGAAAAAATGTGTTTTTGTCTATACCATTCCATACAAAGATGTGGAGAACTTGTTTATTAGTTATTGCGAAAAAGTGCTATTATCCGATAATGCTTTGCATTTTCTTGGAATAAATCCAACAATACATAGAGTTTGCAAATTTTTAGTACAACAAGCTAAAAATTATATGCAAAATGAAATTTCTGGGATAGAGCTCAAGAGGATGAGAAAGTTATGTTGTGATTTGATGGATTCTGTAGAAAAAGGATGCAAAGAATGGGCTTTGCTGGATGTAGTGGATAATTTTTTATATGAAGATCTTGATTGCTATTGGGATCCTGAAATGGGATTTATAACTTTCTATGACGCTCTCATTGGCTTGGATCAAAATCAGCAGTTCTGTAAACGGTTGACTGATTATATAATTACTGAGTATTATAATAATACAAAGTTTTACCCGTTATTAAAAGAATCTAATTATGAAAATATTAATGCGTTTTTGAAAAAATATGGATTTGATAGTGCTGATGAAGATGGGCGAACATTTTTAATGTTTGCAATTATTACAGGGAAGGATCATGTCGTCAATTATCTTGTTAATGAAGGCTGTGATGTAAATATTAAAGATAGATATGGATTAACTGCATTACATTATGCAGCTTTTTATGATAACTATAATATTGTGAAATTTCTTGTAATTCGAGGAGCTGAAATCGATGCAGTAAATAATATAGGTTCTACCCCTTTATGGATGGCAGTGAAGGCGGTGATGAACGATGGTAACCCAACATTAACTATAAAATATTTATTAGAGAATGGGGCTGATCCTGATAAAAAAAATAATCATGGAGTAACTCCAAATGATTTACTTAGGAAGAGACTTGAAAAAATGGGCGAAAAGGCAGAAACACAGCCCGATGGTAAAGCCAAGAAGCAGTGAAAGCGGCAAGTCACCTACATCTGACGCAGCAAAGCTTTGCTGCTTGAGATAGGCATCATTGAATTCATTCCTAAGTTCTTACGCTGCGAATCGTTCCTGAAATTCTTTGCGTTTACTCCACTCAATTGGCGTGATGTTATAGCTGCGTAAAGCATCCGGTACAGCGTTGGCTATCTGCCGTTCACGGTCGTTCAGAATAGCAAGCGTAGCCCGGAGTAGGGCGTGATAAGGCCGAAGGCCGCCATCCGCCGATCCAAACCCTCTGGCGCGAAGCGCCACCATTATCATATTGCGATGCTGCGCATCGGTCGATACAATTGTCGGATGGCGCCGCTTCGCGGCTTATCCAACCTACTTTTGTGTCTGTTTATGCCGAATTTTCGACGTAACCGCGTTCCGGGCGGGACTTACTTTTTTACGGTCAATTTGCGTGACCGTAAAAGTAAATTGCTCGTGCAAAAAATTGAACTGTTGCGGGAAGTAGTCAAGAAAGTTCGCCAAAAACAACCATTCCATATCGACGCTTGGGTGGTGTTACCTAATCATTTACACTGTGTTTGGACGCTCCCGCTGGATGATGCGGATTACCCGTCACGCTGGCAAAATATCAAAAAAACATTTTCCAGACAAATTCCCGCAACCGAAATTTTGTCCGAAACTCAAACTCGTCAAAATGAACGAGGTATCTGGCAACGCCGCTATTGGGAACACACCATTCGGGACGACCGGGATTACGAGAAACATGTGGATTATTGCCACATCAATCCACTCAAACACGGACTTGTCACAGCGGTTAATGATTGGCCATTCTCAACTTTTCACCGCTATGTGCAAACAGGAATTTATCCGCCGGATTGGGCAATTTCGTAGGGCGGATAAGGCCAAAGGCCGCCATCCGCCGGTTCTAACCCTTTGGCGCGGAGCGCCACCATTTTTTATTTCATATTGCGATGCTGCGCATCGGGCGGTACAACCGTCGGACGGCACCGCTTCGCGGTTTGTCCAACCGACGGTGTTAATTTTTTTGAACTTTATATTTATCTTGTAAGCGTAGATACTGCCATTGCGGGGATCGTATTTATCGCACGAAACTCCCTGGGTAGCCTGCGTAGGATGGTACGAAATCCTTGGGTAGCTCCCAAGTTACTTGCTAATCATCATAATGTCCTTTACAGGACAAAATTTCAAGGATGCCATCCTTGATCCGATACACCAAACGGTTGACTTCATCAATTCGCCTGCTCCAAAACCCGCTGAATTCACCTTCAGGGGTTCAGGCTTTCCGATGCCGATGTAGCCGTTTCGCTTAATGTCTTTGATAAGATTATTGATTCTTTTAATGGTTTTTTTATCCTGTACCTGCCAATAGATATAATCTTGCCAAGCCTCATCAAACCAGGATATTTTCACTCGGATACCTCGATGAGGTCGTGTTCAACCCCTCTTCCGCTGTTGAGGGCGGCAGCGCCGCGACGAAGATGAGAAAGGTTGCTTTCGCTGTAAAACGGATCGGGTTCTGTTGTGACATCGAAAGGCAAACGCTTTTCGCGCAAAACGGCGCGCGCAAACATATTAAAAGCAACGGTTGTGTTCATGCCGACTTTTGCGCAGAAATCATCAAACTGTTTTTTTATTTCGGAATCCATCCGGACACTGAATGTTGTTTGAGCCATAAACAAAACCCCATATTTACCAGGTGCAATTTTCTTATAATTATAACCTAGTAGGTGCGTTTTGTCAACAATAATAACACAATTGATGTGAACCAGCGTAGTCCAGAGTAGGGCGACTCAAGCCGAAGGTTGCCATCCGCTGGTCATGACCCATCTTTTCAAACAAGCGCCTTCAGCGCAGTAGGATGGGTAGAGCGTAAGCGAATGAAATGAACGCCTCCCCCCCGCAAGGGTTGGCATTTTCGTTGGCCGTACCAGAGGAACTACAGGGGTCATGTACCCGCTTTACCCACCCCCCCGTCTTGCTGCGCAAGCCGCCCTGTTGATAACCCGCCTCTCGCAA
>WREK01000007.1 GCA_009779355.1 Betaproteobacteria bacterium
CATCTCCATGGTCATCACCTCTTCCTCCTGCCTAAAAATCAGGCAGGACAGGTTAAATACCCTGGTCAATTTTGGGCCGGTATACCCCGCCCTACATGGTCAGTTTTCGGCCGGCGTGAACATATTAGTAGTCGCAGGGGTGAAAACCGTTTTTGTGCTAGCCCGGTGCTAGCCCGGTCAAAAAACACAAGGGGTTGCATTGCTGCAACCCCTTGATTTTATTGGTTGCGGGGGAAGGATTTGAACCTTCGACCTTCGGGTTATGAGCCCGACGAGCTACCGGACTGCTCCACCCCGCGTTGGAAGCCATGAACTATATAAAACTTGTTGCACAAAGACAAGTAGGTGTGTCGCGAGTTTTTGATTTATCCGGTTTAGTAGTTGACTAAATTACACGGAAATTGGTATAGTTTAAATTGTTGAACATTTAACTCGGGTATTTACCGGGGCGAATGGTTATTCGGCAGCGACAACCAAGATAATGAACAACGGAGGAGACATGAGGTTGACAACCAAGGGGCGTTTTGCAGTGACGGCAATGATTGACTTGGCTTCACGCCAGGGAAATGGGCCGGTGACCTTGAATGGTATTTCGGAGCGCCAGAGCATTTCCCTTTCCTATCTGGAGCAACTTTTTGGGCGGCTACGCCGATGCAGTCTCGTGAAAAGCGTGCGCGGGCCGGGCGGCGGCTACCAGTTGGCGCGCGACATGGATGAGATTACGGTGACGGATATCGTGCTTGCGGTCGATGAACCGCTTGACGCGACCCTTTGCGGCGGTCGGGCAAACTGTAACAACACCGCGCAGTGCATGACACACGACCTGTGGAGCAACCTGAACAGGCACATGTTCGACTATCTGGACTCGGTGACGCTCGGTTCGTTGGTTGGGCGGCCCATTTATGTTGCTTCCCGTGTGTCTGAGGAAGAACAGGCAATATCGCCGAAAATGGGGCAAGGACAAGCACAGATACAGACCCGGGCAGTTTGAATGATTCTGTTCTATCGGTATTGCTGGGATTGGTGTATACCACCACTCGCCAAACCTGATTCCCCTATCCAGACGAAACAAAAATGGTGAAACTCCCTATTTACCTTGATTATTCGGCTACCACGCCGGTCGACCTGGCTGTGACTCAGGCGATGATTCCCTGGCTTACCGAACGATTTGGTAACCCTGCCAGCCGTTCCCACGCCTTCGGTTGGGAAGCGGAAGCGGCGGTGGAGAAGGCGCGCGGGGATGTGGCGGCCCTTGTCGGGGCAGACCCACGCGAAATCATCTGGACTTCGGGGGCTACAGAGTCGAATAACCTCGCTATCAAGGGGGCTGCGCATTTTTATAAAGATAAAGGGCGGCACCTCATCACTCTCAAGACCGAGCACAAGGCGGTGCTCGATACCGTGCGAGAACTCGAACGCGAAGGGTTCGAGGCCACTTACCTCGGCGTACGGGAAAACGGCCTGGTTGACCTCGATACCTTCTGCGCAGCGTTGCGCCCGGATACCAGTGTCGTTTCGGTTATGTTGGTCAACAACGAAATCGGCGTGATCCAGCCTATCAGGGAAATCGGGGCAATTTGCCGCGAAAAAGGCATCGTATTCCACGTCGATGCGGCACAGGCCACAGGCAAGGTCGACATCGACCTCACGAAGCTGCCCGTCGACCTGATGAGCTTTTCCGCCCATAAAACTTACGGCCCCAAGGGCATTGGCGCGCTTTACGTGCGGCGCAAGCCCCGTGTGAGGCTGGAAGCCCAGATGCACGGCGGCGGCCACGAACGCGGATTGCGTTCTGGGACCCTGCCGACACACCAGATTGTTGGCATGGGCGAAGCCTTCCGTCTGGCGCGCGAGACCATGGTTTCCGAACTGCCGCGCATCCGTGCGCTACGTGACCGGCTGCTTGCCGGTATTTCCGGCATCGAAGCCACTTACGTCAATGGCGATATGGCGCCGGAACATCGTGTGCCGCACAACCTCAATGTTTCCTTTGCCTATGTCGAGGGCGAATCCCTGATGATGTCGATCAAGGACATTGCGGTGTCTTCCGGTTCGGCGTGCACTTCCGCAAGCCTGGAGCCTTCCTACGTCCTGCGTGCGCTCGGTCGCGACGATGAACTGGCCCACAGTTCCATCCGCTTCACCCTTGGACGTTTCACCACTGCCGAAGAAATAAACTACGCCATCGACGTGCTCCGGCGCGGGGTTGGAAAGCTGCGCGATCTTTCCCCGCTCTGGGAAATGGTGCAGGCAGATGTCGATCTCAATACGGTACAGTGGGCGGCACGCTAAATTCAAAGCTTTAACAACGATCAAACAAAGAAGAGGCGAGGGAACAGGAGAAAAGCAGCATGACCTACAGCAACAAGGTTTTGGATCATTACGAAAACCCCCGCAATGCCGGGTCGTTTGAGCAGGGCGAAGAAGGCGTAGCTACCGGCATGGTGGGGGCGCCTGCCTGTGGCGACGTAATGAAACTCCAGATCAAGGTTGACAAGGACGGCATCATCAAGGATGCCCGTTTCAAGACTTACGGCTGTGGGTCGGCGATTGCTTCATCCTCGCTCGTGACCGAATGGGTCAAGGGCAAAACGCTCGATGAGGCGCTGACGATCAAAAATACGCAAATAGCCGAAGAACTGGCGCTGCCGCCCGTCAAAATTCATTGCTCGGTACTGGCCGAGGACGCCATCCGCGCTGCAGTGGCCGATTACAAAAAGAAACATGGAGGAAAATGACATGAATGTCACCCTGACAGAACGTGCTGCCCGGCATATCAGCCATTTCATCAACAAGCGCGGCAAGGGGTTTGGCGTCCGCTTAGGGATAAAGACATCTGGCTGTTCCGGCATGGCCTACAAACTCGAATTTGTCGACCAGGCGCTTGACGACGATCTCGTTATCGACAGCTATGGCGTCAAGATCGTGATTGACCGGAAAAGCCTCGTCTATCTCGATGGAACCGAACTCGATTACGTGCGGGAAGGGCTGAACGAGGGTTTTAAGTTCAATAACCCAAACGCCAAAAACCAGTGCGGTTGTGGCGAGAGTTTCAGCATATAGCACAATACAAATTTTTTTATCATCACGTTGCCGTGTTGCTTACTGCCTATGAGTATTGACCTTTCTCTCGACTACTTTTCCCTATTCGGCCTGCCGAGCCAGTTCCGGGTCAATGAAATGGCGCTCGACCGCGCCTGGCACGCGCTGCAGACCAAAGTGCACCCAGACCGCCATGCGCCCGAAAGCCATGGCACGATGCAGGGGGCGTTGCGGGTCAACGAAGCCTATACTGCGCTCAAAACACCGGTCACGCGGGCCAGATACCTGCTCGAACTGGCCGGGATGGGGCCGGAGGCTATCAATGGAAACGTGGTGGCTCCCGAATACCTGTTCGAGCAACTGGAATGGCGCGAGGCGGTGGAAGAGGCGCGCAAAGCCAATGACGTCGACGCACTGGAACAATTGGCGTTACGCCTGCAAACCCAGAAGGACGGGATCGTTGCGCAACTGGCCGAACAACTCGACGACCGGCGTGACCTCGAAGCCGCTGCCGACTCCGTGCGGCGGCTGATGTTTCTCGACAAACTCCGCCTTGGGATCGACAACGCCCTGGCGGCGCTTGACAACTGATTGAACCTTATACGGGCGAAAGGAAAACATGGCCTTGTTGCAGATTGCCGAGCCTGGTCAGTCTTGCGCACCGCATAAACACCGGCTGGCAGTAGGCATCGACCTCGGCACGACCAATTCGTTGGTTGCCACGGTCAGGAACGGCATTGCCGTCTGCCTGTCCGACGAACAGGGACGCGCGCTTATGCCCTCGGTTGTCCACTACCGGGACGGCGGCGGCATCGAACTCGGGTTCGATGCCATGAATACGCGCGTCTCCGACCCCCGCAATACCATCGTTTCCGTCAAACGTTTCATGGGGCGCGGCCTTGCCGATGTGACCCACATCGAAGCGATGCCCTACGTATTTGAAGAAAGCCCCGGCATGTTGCGACTGCGTACCGTGCAGGGCAGCAAAAGCCCCGTGGAAATCTCCGCCGAACTTCTATGCGCCCTGCGGAAACGGGCTGAAGCGAGCCTGGGTGGCGAACTCGCCGGAGCCGTCGTCACCGTTCCCGCCTATTTCGACGATGCCCAACGGCAGGCCACGCGGGACGCTGCGCGTCTGGCTGGGCTTCACGTCCTGCGCCTGCTCAATGAACCCACGGCGGCGGCGGTAGCCTACGGTCTCGACAACGCTTCCGAAGGCGTCTACGCGGTTTTCGACCTGGGGGGCGGAACCTTTGATCTATCCATCCTCAAGCTCACGCACGGCGTGTTTGAAGTGCTCTCCACCAACGGCGACACTGCCCTGGGCGGCGACGATTTCGACCACCGGCTGTACTGCTGGGTACTTGATAACGCCCGTATCGCCCCGCCTTCCGCCGAAGATGCTCGCCGCTTGCAAATGGCTGCGCGTGCGGTTAAGGAACTGCTTACCATCAGCGAAGAAGCCCCGTTCCGCCTCCGGCTCGATTCTGGGGAAGAAGTCGACCTCACCGTGACCCGCGCTGCCTTCTTTGAGATGACGCGCCCGCTCGTCCAGAAAACCATCGCCCCGGTCAAACGCGCGTTGCGCGATGCCGGGCTTTCCCCCCGTAATGTCAAAGGTGTCGTCATGGTTGGCGGGGCGACGCGTATGCCGCACATCCAGCGCGCAGTGGCCGAATACTTCGGGCAGGAACCGCTGACCAACCTTGACCCCGACAAGGTCGTTGCCCTCGGTGCGGCCATGCAGGCCAACGCGCTTGCGGGCAACCGCTGGGAGGGCGATCACTGGCTTTTGCTTGATGTCATCCCGCTTTCCCTCGGGCTGGAAACGATGGGCGGGCTTTCCGAGAAAATCATTCCACGCAACGCGACCCTGCCTGTTGCGAGGGCGCAGGAATTTACCACCTTCAAGGACGGCCAGACGGCCATGTCCTTTCATGTCGTACAGGGAGAACGGGAACTGGTCGCCGATTGTCGCTCGCTCGCCCGATTTGAGTTGCACGGTATTCCGCCAATGACAGCGGGTGCGGCGCGTATCCGAGTCACTTTCCAGGTCGATGCCGACGGTCTGTTGTCCGTTTCCGCGCTTGAGGCCAGTACCGGCGTGGAGGCGAGCATTCACGTCAAGCCTTCCTACGGCCTTACTGATGACGAAATCGCTGCTATGCTGCGTTCCAGCCTGGATCATGCCAGTGACGATCTGGCCGTCCGCGCCCTGTGTGAACAGCAACTCGAAGCCGAACGCCTTCTCGAAGCTTGTGCCCAGGCGCTTGCCGCCGATGGTGAACTGCTCGATACAGCTACGCGCGACACAATTGACGGCCTCATTGCGCACCTACGCCAACTCGTCGGCGGCAACGATGTTGTTGCCCTGTCAGACGGCATTGCCGCGCTGTCCCAGGCTACTGAAGATTTTGCCGCTCGCCGCATAAACCGTGCACTTTCCGCCGCCCTGACCGGGCACAACATCGCCGAACTCTGAATCCAAAAGCGCAATGTCATGACCCGGATCATCGTCCTGCCCCATGCCGAATACTGCCCACAGGGCGCAGTCATCGAAGCCGAAGCAGGGCACACCCTTTGCGACGCACTGCTTGCCGGAGGCATCGAAATCGAGCACGCCTGCGAACAATCCTGTGCCTGCACCACCTGCCATGTCATCGTGCGCGAAGGCTTTGATGCACTGGAAGACGCCACAGAAGACGAAGAAGACCTGCTCGACCGCGCCTGGGGGCTTACCCTGTGCTCAAGGCTGTCCTGCCAGGTCATCGTCGGTACGGCCCCGCTGACGGTGGAAATACCGCGCTACACCATCAACCTTGTTCGCGAGGAGAAGCACGGATGAAATTGAAATGGACGGACGTTCACGAAATCGCCGCACAGCTTCTTGAAACCCATTCTGAAACCGACCCCGTGTGCGTAAATTTCGTAGATCTCATGAATTGGGTGAAGGTGCTGCCCGGGTTTGACGATGACCCCGCGCGCTGCGGCGAACGTATCCTCGAAGCCATCCAGCAGGCGTGGATCGACGAAGCAGGCTGAAAAAAGCCCGCACTCGAGCGGGCCTTGTGGAGCATGCGCCGATTCAAAGCAGTTCGGCTGGGATGTTGCCGCCGTTTTCGGCCAACTTCTGGAGCACGGTCTTGTGCAGCCAGATGTTCATCTGCGCCGAATCGCCCATTTTTTCGGCTGGGCAGCCGAGTTCGATGGCCAATTCCTTGCGTGCCGCAAAGCTGCTGTCCAGACCGAGCAGCTTCAACAGGTCGACGATTGAATCCTTCCAGTTCAGTTTTTGCGGATTGCTCGCGGCCATGCCTTCCAGTTTGCCTACCACGTCGACCGCGCTGATCGCTACCGGCGCGGTCGGTGCCGCTGGGGCTGCGCTGGCGGTTATGATCGGTGTGGCTTCCGGGGCTGGTTTGAGGGTGGCCTCATTGTCGCCGAAGCCAAGTTTGGCGAGGATTTTGCTGAAGATTCCCATACTGCCTCCTTAAATGTGCACGAGTGCAGTACTACAGATGCTTTCCGGCACTCGGTCGGAGAGTTCATTTGAGCATGAATGAAAAGGAAACCTGGCTCGAATATTTCATTATTCCTACTAACTTAAATCCTACGAACTTAACCTGGGCGGCGAATTCACTGGAACCGTTGTTACCGTTCTTGCCTGTTTCGACGATGCCCAACGGCAGGCCACACGGGACGCTACGCACCTGGAGGCTTGCCCTGCGCTCAAGGCTGTCTTGTCAGGTCATCGTCGGCACAGTACCGCTGACGGTGGAAATACCGCGTTACACCATGAATTGGGTGAAAGCGCTGCCAGGGTTCGACGATGCCCCCGCGCGATGCGGTGAACGTATCCTCGAAGCCATCCAGCAGGCGTGGATCGACGAGATGGATCAGGTTTTCGATGCGAAAGCACATTGTGAGTCGAATTGTTTAAAATAAGTGACGATTGCATTGACGTTATCTCAATAGAAGACTGTATAATAATGTACTGTTGAAGTTACATCTTACCGCCACGCGGTGCCGCGCTCGTTTACATCGCGGCAAGCAGTTTAGGTGGCAAAGTAAGCCAACTTCGGCATGGTGATCTAGTTTATGAACATTTTCTGGAGAACAATTCAATGCCTGCTATTCCTTCTGCCATCAATGGTGTTCAAGTCGAAGTTGATTCGACTGCTGTGAACAATGTCAGTCAGCGTCTGATCGACGCTCTTCATCATGTTATTCGCCCAGATATTGCAAAGGGCTATTCGTTGCAACGTGTCTTTATTTCATCTACCAATGATTCAGGCACTTTACCCGGTTGGAATGGACAACCGAATGGAGTTGATATTTCCCGTTTAAATACTGGCCGCGTCCAAGGTGGGTATGAAGTGGATCCGGCGGTTCGTGCTTTTGTCGATAGCATCCAGGAAAGATTTGAAGAATATCCCTTCCGTCGTGAGAACTTCGGCCCTTTGTTCAATAAGAGAAATGGGCAGGATTGCTCGGCAGGCGGGCATCGCAAGCATCTCCATCTTTCAGTTTCTTAAAGTGCTTTCGGCTTCAACCTGAACTTCCCTGGCGCTACGCGCCACCCTCTCCCGCAAAGGGAAGAGGGTATGTATCCTCCCCTCCCCCCTTGTGGGGGAGGGTGTCCCGAATCCAAAACGCTCTGATTCCATGCTCAGTGGCTCGTGAAGGTGCTCCACTTGGTGGAAGAGAGGGTGTTTTTGACCAGTACGCCAAGGCTGGTATCGCCTTCCATCAGCAACCTCCGGGCAAAGAACAGAGTGTCGGCATCTTCTTCGCCGAGCGCGAGGGCAATGAAATCGCGTAGCGAGGCGGAAATGGTCATTTCCGGCGGCGTGTTTGCATTTGCGCGGCAGGGATGAAAGCGGCCATTGGCGCCGAGCGTGAAATCGAGCCATAGCCCGGCATCGGATACGCACAGGCACAGGCGGCGACCGGTGAGCGGCGCCAGCGGCGCACGGGGCAACATACTCTCCGGCGCAAGATTAAGTGCTGTGGTGAGCGCTAATGCGGGCGGGAATTTGGGCAGGTGGGCATTGATCCTTGCTAGCGGCTTCGGTACGGTGAAAGAGGGCAGGCGCGGATGCGGGCCTTTTAGCCAGTCCTTGAAACGCGCCTCGAAGTGCGCGCGTAAACTGGCAGGCAGCAGGGAGGCAAGAAAGGGCAGCGGGGACGATGTGCCGGAGGCGGTTTCAGTAACCGATGGCCCAAACGTTTTGGCGGAAACGGTGTCCGCTGCCAGAGTAGTCAATGGTTTTCCGGCGTTTTCGGGGGAAACCAGTTCGTGTCCAGCGCACCCGTGCCAGAAACCATTGCAGGGAGTTTCCGGCATCAGGGCAAGGCTGGCTTCGAAGGCGGCTTCCGGGGTGATGTGTCCGTCGAGCGCCTTGCGGAACAGAGTGGCGATTTCCAGTGTGTGTGCGCTTTGCGGGCTGATGCGCAGGATTTCGGTGTGTCCCGCAAGGTGCGGGATGTCGCCGAGCAGGTTGTAAACCCGCGCAGATTGGGTCTGGATGCCGTTAATGGTCAGGAAAGCCTCGCCTTCGCGCGTGCGCAGGAGCATGCCGTCGCTCTCCTTCATGCAGCGGAATTCGCAGGCGTCTTTTTGCAGGTTGTAATGGCGGGCGGTAAAGCAGCGCGCGGAATAAGCAAGCGGTAGGCGGCCATAGGCAAAGATTTCGGTTTCAATGGGGGCAGGCAGGCTGGCGCGCAGGTCGGCAATGTCGGCTCCAGGCATCTCGGGCGGTGCGACCCATCGGTTCGCACCTTCGGTGGTGAGTAAATTCAGGGTGGTGGGGTTGAACACGTTGAGTGTGGCCCCGGCAATCCAGTCGCGGCGGCCAGTGGCAGCAAGCAGCCGCACCGCGCCCATGTCGTTGGCTTCGATGCGAAAATCCCGGTTTTCGACGATATAACGCAGGGTTTTGAGGTCGGATTCAGATTCGATCAGCGTCTGGGTGGAGAGAATCGCTTCCTTGCCAGTGGCGGCAATCCTGGCGGCAATCTCGAACCAATCTTCACAGCGCAGTTCGTGGCGGCGCGAACAGACGGTTTCTCCGAGGTAGACGATGTCGATCACGTCGCTGGCGGCGACGGCCTCAAAGAAATCGAATACCTGCTGGCGCGGCCAGTAGTAAAGCAAGGGGCCAAGAGAGAGTTTCATCACACGATGCGTTTACCTATTTCCAGGGGCGATAGTAGGCGCCCAAAGTATAACTTTGACCTTCGGAAACCTTGTTGAGTTCGGCCATCCAGGTTTCCTGTGCCGTGAAACGTTCTCCGTCGCGGGCAAACGCGTCGAGCGCGGCGCGCCAGACTTTCGTGACTTGTGCGACGTAGGCCGGGTTGCGCTGCCGGCCTTCGATCTTGATCGCCGAGATACCCGCCTGGGCCAGTTCAGGAAGCATCTCCAGGGTGTTGAGGCTGGCGGGTTCCTCAATGGCGTAATAGGTTTCGTCTTTGACGATGAAACGGCCTTTGCACAGTGTTGGGTAGCTTGCACGTTCCCCATCGGCGTAACGGTTGATGAGGATGCCATTCAGGCGGGTTTCCATGCCGTGCGGGGTTTGTTCCCATCGCACGAAGGCATCGGGCGAACAGGCGCCGTTACAGTTTGGAGATTTGCCCGTGGCGTAAGCGGACAGGGCGCAGCGGCCTTCCACCATCACGCACAGGCCGCCGAAGCCGAACACTTCGATCTCTACCGGGGTATTGGCGACGAGTTGTACGATCTGCGCGAGCGACAGTACCCGAGGGAGCACCGCGCGCTGGATGCCGAAGCGCTCGTGGTAGAAGTTGATGGCTTCATAGCTTGTTGCCGAGCCTTGCACGGACAGGTGCAGGCGCAATTCGGGGTAGGTGCGGGCGGCGTAGGCCATGAGGCCGGGGTCAGCCATGATGATGGCGTCGACGCCCAATTCGGCAGCGCGGTCGATGGCCGTGATCCAGTCTGCCTGGTTGGAATCGAGTGGGTAGGTATTGAGGGCGAGAAAAATCCTGCACCCGTGCTGACGGGCATAGGCAACGCCTTCCTGAATCTGGGCGAGGTCGAAGTTGAGTCCTATGAAGTTACGGGCGTTGGTAGCGTCTTTGAAACCGAAGTAAACACAGTCCGCGCCGTTATCGACCGCTGCTTTGAGCGACGGCAGGCCGCCAGCGGGGCAGACGAGCTCGATTTTCCGGGAGGCAGTATCTGTCATGTCCGTTCTCTATCAGGGTTGTCTGTTACTTATGCCGATTGTTCATTGGACATCTGAGCCATGTCCGGATGCAGAGAAATTGTATCTGTTGCAGATGCGCGCGGACTGCGGCGAATGTCATCTGAAAAACCTCCATACTTCGAATACCAGGAACACAGCGGCCAGAGTGGAGAGTGCCACGAGAAAGCGGGTATTAAGGCGCTGGCGGCGCTCGATATCGACAAGTTGCTCTTCGAGCGCGATGCGTTGTGTATGCCCATTGGTTAGCGCCTGATGAGCGAGCCGTGGCAGGCGCGGCAGGATGGCCGCCCAACTGGGCGCTTCGCTTTTCACTTCCCGCAGGAGCGCCCGCCAACCAACCTGTTCCTGCATCCAGCGTTCGAGGAAAGGTTTGGCGGTTGTCCAGAGATCGAGATCGGGGTCGAGTTGGCGGCCCAGGCCTTCAATATTGAGCAGGGTTTTTTGCAACAGGACGAGTTGAGGCTGGACTTCCATCTCGAAGCGGCGCGCAGTCTGGAACAGGCGTAACAGGGTTCTGCCGAAGGAAATATCTTTTAGCGGGCGGTCGAAAATTGGTTCGCACACGCTACGGATAGCCGATTCGAACTCATCGACCCGAGTGTGTGCGGGAACCCACCCCGCATCGATGTGCGCCTGCGCCACTTTGCGGTAGTCGCGTTTGAAAAAGCCGAGGAAATTGCGTGCGAGGTAATCCTTATTGACATCGCTGAGGGTTCCCATGATGCCGAAATCGAGGGCGACGTAACGGCCCTTGGTATCTACGAAGATATTGCCGGGGTGCATGTCGGCGTGGAAGAAGCCGTCGCGGAATACCTGGGTGAAAAAGATTTCGACCCCGGCCCGCGACAATGCCTTGATGTCGATTTTCTGTTCGATCAGCTTCGAGATGTGCGAAACCGGCGTGCCGTACATATGTTCCATCACCATGACTTGGGGGCCGCACCAGTCCCAGTACACCTCGGGCACGACCAGCAGCTGGGAGTTTTTGAAGTTGCGCCGCAGTTGTGCACAATTGGCCGCTTCGCGCATCAGGTCGAGTTCATCGCGCAGATATTTGCTGAACTCGGACACGACTTCGCGTGGTTTCAGGCGCCTGCTCCCGGACCAGACTTTCTCCAGCAGCAAGGCCCCGGTTTCCAGAAGTTCGATGTCGTGCTCAATGATCTTTTCGATCCCCGGCCGCAATACTTTGACTGCAACCTCCGTGCCATCGGGCAGTTCGGCATAATGCACCTGTGCCACCGAAGCCGAAGCTACCGGCACGAGTTCGAAACGCCGGAAAACCTCGTTGACCGGACGTCCGTAGAACGACTCCAGCAGGGCAACGGCCTGTTTTGCCGGGAAAGGCGGCACACGATCCTGTAACAGGGCGAGTTCGTCCGCCAGGTCGGTCGGCAGCAGATCCCGCCGCGTTGAGAGCACTTGCCCGAACTTGATGAAAATCGGCCCGAGTGTTTCCAGCGCCCGACGTAGGCGCACCCCTCTCGGTTCATCGAATTTACGCCAGAAAAACAACCAGCCCCACCAACGGACGAGGCGACCGCTTTGATCGGCATCAAGAATGATACGGTCGAGGCCGAACCGCAGGCTGAGGGAGACAATTCTGGTAAGGCGCAGGAGACGCACGGCGGAAAGGAAAAATTCGAGTTAACTAACGCGTGACTTTAGCCGGAAAGAGGTTTGGAGAAAAGCGCGGATCGCTTCACTTGGGCAAACAACCATGCATTGAGTGTTCGCCTTCGCCCGGAAAACTCCGCTAAACTCGCTTAGTTTCGACGCCATGCCTTTTTAATGTGTCTTCTTCTCAATATTTTTCTCGCCACCTCGCCATCGTCTACATTGCGCTCCTGATTTGCGCCAGCCTGTACCCTATGAGTAACTGGAGAGGGATGGGGCTGCCGATATTCGATTACCTGATTGCGCCGTGGCCTAAATATTTCGAAATTGGAGAAATCATCGTCAATCTCATCGGTTATATGCCGTTGGGCTTTATCATGATTTCTGCGCTGCCACAGCGTTGGATATGGAAAAGGCGAGCGACTGCCACGGTGTTATGTGCCGTACTGCTTAGCTTTTGCATGGAAACCTTACAAAATTTCCTGCCCACACGTACCTCCAGCAACGTCGACCTGGCCGCCAACAGTTTAGGCGCGTTCCTGGGGGCGCTGGTCGGGGTACGGTGGGGGCAGGCGCTATTCGCGCCAGGACGCGGCCTGATGTATTTGCGCGAACGTTACATTGCCGATGATGGGCTGACCGGCGATATTGCCCTGATTCTCATCGTTCTCTGGGTATTCGTGCAATTGACCCCAGACCAACTGCTGTTTGCCGGGGGCGAATTGCGCAGGCTCCTCGATATTGCCCCGCCACTGCCTTTTGAGCCCAACCGCCTCATCGTGTTCGAGACCGCGCAGACTGCCAGTATGATGCTTGCCGTTGGCCTGTTCGCGCGCTGCACACTACGCACGTCCAGCTTGGTGCTGGTCGTGGGGTTGCTTCTGCTGGGTATGGGCGCACGCCTGCTGGGTTCTACCTTCTTCTTCGTCCCCTCCAGCCCGTTGGCCTGGTTGACCCCTGGTGTCCAATACGGCTTTTTGACCGGGGCGGTTTTGCTCTTTATCGCCCTACGCCTGCCCAGGGTGGCACAGCATGCGCTGGCTGGAGCTAGTCTTCTGATGGCTTCCGTGCTCATCAACATGATGCCGGAGAGTCCTTATTTTTTGCGTAATATCAGTGGCGGGCCGGTTATCATCCGGCGTGCCAACTACCCGAATTTCTACGCTTTGTGCCGGTTGGTAGCTGCCATCTGGCCATTTGTCGCGCTGGCCTATCTTTCTGCCCTCGGCCTATGGCGGGGCGAGCGCTTTGAAAGCGGACGTTCTGTTGTCTGACCTCTCATCATTTTCTTTGATAAGGAGCCATATCATGCGTTGTCCGGCCTCCACAGGTTCCGTCTTTGTGCGCGGCGCTGCGGGACAAATCGAAGTCAAGACCGATCTGCCTGCCGAAGTACAGGGCATCGCGCTCGTCTGCCATCCCCATCCACTTTTCGGAGGTACGAATACCAACAAAGTAGTCACGACCCTGGCCCGTGTGTTTCGGGAATTGGGCTATGCGGCTTTGCAGCCGAATTTCCGGGGGGTTGGCAAAAGTGCAGGGCGACATGACAATGGGGCAGGCGAGACTGGAGACATGCTGGCCGTGCTCGATTGGGCACGGATGTTATGGGGTGAGGGCCTGCCTCTGGTTTTGGGCGGTTTCTCATTCGGAGCTTATGTGCAGACGCGGCTTATCGGCCTTCTGGCTGCTGCGGGTACGCTTCCGCGTCATCTCGTATTGGTCGGCATGGCAACGGGCATGACCAAGGACATGGTTGGGGACAGTGCAAGGCAATATGAGACACCTACCGTTTCGGGGAACATGCCGGTTCTCATCATTCACGGCGAGGCAGACGATACCGTTCCTTTGTCCAACGTACTCGACTGGGCGCGTCCTCAGAAGTTTCCGGTGATCGTCGTGCCGGGGGCCGACCACTTTTTTCACGGCAGGCTTGCCCTGATCCGCAGCCTGGTCGGACGCAACGTCGCCCCTGCCGGGATGAATTCCGTAAAATGAAGTAAGTGCCACCTGCCGCACAGACGCGCAACGCTGAGAAATGCACGAATATGTCTGATGCCTTGATACATGATATATCATAATTGATTTATTATATTGTTGATATTTGATAAATTTAATTAACAAATACAACTATTTTTATAGAATATAAACCATAATCTTTTGTCAGAAAAATAAATAATTTGTTCCTGACAACAGGAATTGAAACCCTCTTTTAGAAATACACGGAATGAAAGGATAATCGTTATATTCAGATTGTCCACTATTTCTGGTGGTTATTCTGTTTCATAGAGTGTCACTAATGGTAGCATTGGCAGCACTGGTAGCAGTGCCAATCATTTCTGTTCTGATAAATGGTTTTGGCATGGAGACTGAGATATTTATTGTTGATCGCTTATTGCTTATTTTTGGAATTTTATTTTTTGGAATAATATTCTATGCCGGAATAATAGATCCGGTCATCGGCTGCATGAATGCCATCATCGACCGCATCTTATGTATCGCAGAAACGAGTCTGGCGCGCATCTTCGTGTGTTCTGCGTTATTGCCCTTGCTGATCCCTCATCGTCACCGAACTGACCGTCATCGAACTTGTCAAAAAGGAGCTTGTCTTGAAAGAAACAGTTCCAGGCGTTGATGTCGAGACGATGCATTTAGTCTCTTACGACGATGCGGCTGGTCGTGGATGACTTGTTTGCAAAGTGAAAACTCCAGGCAGAGGAAGGCAAAAATGCAGTTTTATCCTGTGACACTCACACCGAACGGTGACGGTACGCTATGCGCCACCTTTGTAGATGTACCAGAGGCTGTTGCTTCTGGTGCGGATGAAGAGGATGCGCTCTTACGCGCAGCCGATGCGTTGGTAACGGAGCTGTCTTCCTACATTGTCGCGGGCCTTCCGGTACCCCATCCCGGAAAACCTGCCAAAGGGCAAAAAACGGTATGCCTCTCCGCTCTACAATGCGCAAAACTTGAGGTGTATCAGACGATGATAAGCCAGGGCATGAAAAAGTCCGAGCTGGCCCGACGATTGGGATGGTATATGCCGCAGATCGTCAGGTTGTTCAATTTGAGGCACGCTTCGAGATTCGATTACGTAGAAGCTGCCGCCCGCGCGCTCGGAAAGAGTATACTTTTCAAGTTGTTGTGACCTTATGCCGTTCTACCAGACTAGGTTATCGGGGTGGAAGAGCGTCTGAAAACACGTCGTCAAAACGAATATGTTTTCACATGTTTAACAGGGTGCTCAAAAACTATTTTTTCAGGTGCCAGAGTCCACAAAACAGGTCAAAATCAGTCCGAAAAACAGCTTTACAAGGTAGTTTTCGGCCATTTTTGGCCTTGTAGACATAGGTTTCTCCAGTGCTTCAGACTTTTTGAGCATCCTGTTAATAGCCGGTTCTGGCCAATGCGATCAGGCGTTCCAGTGCGATTGTGATGACGTGGTGACGAACGGCTTCGCGGTCGCCGGGGATGCATTGGGTTTCAGCCAGAGTGCCGCTATTGCCATGCCGCTGCCGCCAAGCTAACCATACCGTACCTACGGGCTTAGCGGCGCTGCCACCCTCTGGTCCGGCAATGCCAGTAATGGCCATCGCTACGTCGGCATGGCTGTGGGCGATGGCGCCATCGGCCATCTCGCGCGCCGTCTCCTCGCTCACCGCACCGTAGCAGGTAAGTGTTGCAGGGCTAACGCCGAGGAGCTCCACCTTGGCAGCGTTGGAGTAAGTAACGAAACCGCGCTCGAACCAGCCAGAACTGCCTGGGATGTCTGTGACGGCTCCGGCGAGCAGGCCACCTGAGCAGGACTCCGCCGTGGCAAGCATCCAGCCGCGCGCGGACAACGCCTGGCCCAGGAGGTTGGAAAGCTCGGCAATCCTTCGATCCATGTTCAGGCTCCAGCTCCGAACGCATGGAGACGGACGAGCACGGCCAACGCCAGCAACGTACAGGCAGCAGCAAGCAGGTCATCGAGCATGACGCCAAAACCGTTCTTGAAGTGGCTGTCCGCCTGACGGATCGGTGGTGGCTTGAGAATATCGAACAGGCGAAAAAGCGCCACTGCGATGGCCTGCCAGATAAGGCTCGGTGGGGTGAAGAAGAGCACGAACCACATCGCCACCATTTCGTCCCAGACAATCGCCCCGTGGTCGGGAACACCCAGTACTTTGCCGGTGTGATGGGTCGCAAAAATACCGACTACGAAACAGACGAGAAGCAGCGCCAGAAAGGCCATATCCGGCAATGGGGCAGTGCGCAGCAGTGGATAAAGCAGCCAAGCTGCCAACGTACCTGCTGTACCGGGTGCGATTGGCGACATGCCGGAGCCGAAACCGAATGAAACCAGGTGAACGGGATGGCACAAAAGCCGGGGAGAGGGGCAAGGCTCCATAAGGAACGGGTAACGGGGCCAAAGCGACCTATAAAATAACATTAAATGATACCACAACATGCTGGATTCAGACTATGGGACTTTTCGTATGTTGTGTGTTACATGCCGTTCTGACACAATCCTCACACTTAATGTATGAGCATCTATAGATTCATGTCCATAAAGATTCATGCCCTGACTGGCGTCCTCAATGCCGCTCGTAAGGGGGGCGGAAAATTTGATGCGACATCCTCGATACTATCTGCAGGATGTCAGGAAACACGTGTTTGCCCGCCAAGGAAGCCGTTAAGCGGGGCAGGGTGGCCGGTATGAAAACGAAGACCGTTGCCGTCGTTCCCGTATACAACCATGGTGAAACCGTTGGAGATGTCGTTGCTACGCTACGCGGCTATGGCTTGCCGGTCATCCTGGTCGATGACGGTAGCGACACATTCACTGCCCGGATACTGGATACGATCGTTTCCACGAAACAGGCCTTCGGGACATCGGTAAAGCTCGTGCGCCTCCCGGAAAATCGCGGCAAGGGTGCAGCAGTGATGACAGGGATTCACAGTGCGTATGGATACGGGGCTTCCCATGTCCTACAGGTGGATGCCGACGGGCAACACGGACTCGAAGTCGTACCCAGATTCCTGGATGCCTCGGCACAAAATCCCGATGCCATCATCGCTGGATCCCCGCTTTACGACGCAATGGTTCCTTGCTTGCGGTTTTATGCGAGCCGCCTGGCCCTCGTGCTGGTGTGGATCAACACATTGTCGAGGCGTATTGCCGGGCCGATGTGCGGTTTCCGGCTGTATCCGCTAACAAAGATGATGGCTATCCTACCTACGATGACGCATGCAAGACACATGAATTTTGACTCTGAAATCGCGGTGCGCCTGGACTGGGAGAATGTGCCTTTCGTTAATTTGCCAGTGGCGATCCGCTATCCGCTTGGCGGGTTATCTCATTTTCGGGTTGTTCGTGACAGCCTGCGCATTCTGGCTATGCATGTGAGGCTTTTCTTCGGCATGATCCGTCGCTTGCCCGATCTGCTTTCCCGTCATCAGGATCTGTTTTCCCGCTATTCGGGCCTGCTTTCCCGTCGTTTTCACCCTGATCACAGGGCGGGCGAGGAGGGCAGCCCGCCAGGAGTTGGAAAGACTTCACCTGAAGATAGGAAAACGCAAGGTCAGGGCAAGGGCGGCGCAAGGATATCCTGATTACTATTCCCCGCGTGGGATGCATTCGGTGCGAAGGCGGGAGTGCGCGGCGGTTTCATTTTGGCATGCCAAACCCTCTCCGGTATTGAATTGCCTCGGCCATGTGCTTTGCGCCGGGGCGCTCATCGCCGCTCAGGTCGGCCAGGGTGCGCGCGACGCGAAGTACGCGGTGGTAGGCGCGTGCGGAGAGGTTGAGGCGGTGCATCGCGGTTTCGGCAAGCGCCGCGCCTGCTGCGTCCGGGGCACAGTGTTTTTCGACCTGGCCTGCTTCAAGCCGGGCGTTGGGTGCGCCCTGGCGGGATATTTGCCGCTCGCGTGCCAGGGCTACCCTGGTTCGGACGGTGGCGCTCGATTCGCCCGCAGGGCGTCCGGCCAAGTCGGAATAGGGGACGGGCGGTACTTCGATGATGAGATCGATGCGGTCGAGCATCGGGCCGGAAAGCCTCGCGTGGTAGTTGGCGACTTGGGCGGGGGTGCAGGTGCATGCGCGCGCCGGATGGCCGGCATAGCCGCAGGGGCAGGGGTTCATCGCTGCCACGAGTTGGAAACGCGCCGGGAATTCGGCTCTTTGTCGGGCGCGCGACACGCAGACTACGCCAGTTTCCAGGGGCTCGCGCATGGATTCGAGCACCCGGCGGTCAAATTCGGGAAATTCGTCCAGGAAGAGGATGCCGTGATGTGCAAGCGAAATTTCGCCCGGCATCGGGACGCTCCCGCCGCCGATTAGCGCTGCGGCCGAAGCTGAGTGATGCGGGGATCGAAAGGGCCGTATGCGCCAGCGTTTGGCGTCAAAGCTGCCGACAATCGAATAGACGGCTGCGCTTTCCAGTGCTTCGTCTTCATCGAGCGGTGGCAGCAGCCCCGGCAGGCGTCTGGCCAGCATCGATTTGCCCGTGCCCGGCGGGCCGTAGAGCAACAGTGAATGTGCGCCGGCAGCGGCGACTTCCAGTGCGCGCCGCGCCTGGAATTGGCCGCGCACGTCAAGGAGGTCGGGCATGCCGCTTTCGGTTGCTTCTGCGTCCGTCGTGACGGGGGCGGCATGGGGCTGGATGATGACCTGCCCGGTGAGATGGGCGCAGATCGTCAGCAGTGAATCCGCTGCCTGTATTGTTACTCCACGCGCCAGGGCAGCTTCGTCGGCATTGGATCGAGGCAGGAACAGCGCCCTTCCTGCGCGTCGGGTGGCCAGCGCCGCAGCCAGCGCGCCACGGATGCCGCGCAGGCTGCCGTCGAGCGACAGTTCCCCGCAGAATTCCTGCCCTTCGAGCGCACGCGCCGGTATCTGCCGCGAAGCGGCCAGGATGCCCAGCGCGATGGGCAGGTCGAAACGCCCGCCTTCTTTGGGAAGGTCGGCCGGTGCGAGGTTGACGGTGATGCGGCGCTGCGGGAATTCAAATCGGGAAATCAGCAAAGCTGCCCGCACCCTGTCGCGTGCTTCGCGCACTTCGGTGTCGGGCAGGCCGACGAGGGTAAAGGACGGCATACCGTTGGCGAGGTGAACTTCGACCGTGACCTCGGGCGCAGCAAGGCCGTCGAGCGCACGGGTACGGACGAGCGCGAACGTCATTTCAATCTCCATCCAGGTAAAAACAGAACCGGGACGGATTATGACAAATTATTCGAGAGAACGAAATGTCATGAAGAGGGCGCGCCAGCTTCGAGCGTGGCCACGCGGGCTTCCAGTTCGGCCAATCTATCGAGCGTTTTGAGCAGCAGTTCGCGCTGCACATCGAATTCTTCGCGGGGGACGAGGTCGAGTTTGCTGGTTGCGCACGCAAAGGCGGCTTTGACGTTTTTTTCGAAACCACGGGCAGGGTTGTTGGCCGTAAGCCCGGAAATGCGCTCGCCGATTTCGTCAATCTTGGCGGCAATCTCTTCGATCAGGCGTGGAGAAGTCATGGCATCGGTGCAAGGAAAAGCAACAGTTGTAAGTCTAGCATTGCTCGTTCCTGTTTTATGCGTCAATAGCCTATATAACGAAAACGGCGGCAAGGAGCCGCCGCTTTACATTCCAGACAGCGCTGGGGTCAGCCCATTGCTTTGACTGCTGCCGACAGGCGGCTTTTATGCCGGGCGGCTTTGTTCTTGTGGATGATTTTTTTGTCGGCGATGCTGTCGATAACGCTTGTCGACGAAACGAAAGCAGCTTGCGCGATTGCCTTGTCGCCCTTGGCGACGGCCTTGCGCACCGCCTTGATCGCAGTGCGCAGCCGCGAACGCAGGCTTGCGTTATGGGCACGGGCTGTAACCGCCTGGCGCGCGCGCTTGAGGGCTTGTGGCGAATTGGCCATGAAAAAAATCCTGTGAACTGTGAAGATGGTTCAAAACGAAGGGCGTGATTTTAGCTGCTCACAGTAAAGAACGCAACAAGCAAAAACGTCCCGTTTTCACACCAAACAGCTATCATGCCGTCTTTCTGAAAACAAGGTGCCCGGCAAAAAGCCCTGCCTGCCTCTCATGAACCTTCTCCGCGCTCTCGTTACTGTAAGTGGCATTACCATGGTGTCGCGCATCCTGGGGTTTCTCCGCGATGCCATCATCGCCCGCGTGTTCGGCGCGGGAATGGCTACTGATGCTTACGCTGTTGCGTTCAAACTTCCCAACCTCCTGCGTCGCTTGTTCGCGGAAGGGGCGTTCTCGCAGGCGTATGTCCCGATCCTGGCCGAATACAAGAATAAGCAGGGTATGGATGCCACACGCGCCCTGGTTGACCGGGTTGCTACGTTGCTCGCGTTGGTGGTTGCGGGGGTCTCCCTGCTCGGGGTGCTCGGCGCACCGTATGTCATTCGCGTCGTGGCGCCGGGGTTCCACGCGGATGCGGACAAGTTTGCCCTGACCGTACAACTGACCCGCGTCATGTTTCCGTACATCCTGTTCATTACGCTGGTGTCGCTGGCCGCTGGCATCCTTAACACCTGGAACCGCTTCATAATCCCGGCCTTTACCCCGTCGCTGCTCAATATCTCGCTCATTGGCATGACACTGTTTGCCGCGCCGTATTTTGACCCGCCTGCACTGGCGCTGGCCTGGGGTGTGTTCCTCGGCGGCGTGATGCAATTGCTGCTGCAAATACGCCCCCTGATGCGGATCAACATGCTGCCGCGACCGAAGTTCGACCCTTCCGACCCTGGGGTGCGCCGTATCCTCATCTTGATGGGCCCGGCCGTGCTGGGGGTGTCGGTCAGCCAATTATCGCAGGTCATCAATAACATGATCGCCTCGTTTCTTCCCACAGGAAGCGTGTCGTGGATTTACTATGCTGACCGCCTCATGGAGTTTCCTTCCGGTCTGCTTGGCGTTGCGCTGGGGACGATTCTCCTGCCGAGCCTCTCCAAGCTCCACGCCGATCAGCGTATGGAGGAATTTTCCTCGCTGCTCGATTGGGGGTTGCGCCTGACCTTGCTCCTGACTTTGCCCGCTACGCTAGCGCTGGCGATTCTTGCCGTGCCGCTCATTTCCACGTTGTTCCAGTACGGCAAATTTACGCCCGATGATGTGCTTTTCACGCGCAATGCGCTGCTGGCTTATAGCGTGGGCCTGACCGGCCTGATCATGGTCAAGGTGTTGGCGCCGAGTTTCTATGCGCGGCAGGACATCCGTACCCCGGTGAAGATTGCCATCTTCGCCCTCGTTGTTACCCAGTTGATGAATATCGTTACTGTCAGGTTGTTTGCCCATGCCGGGCTGCCCCTGTCCATCGGGCTGGCTGCCTGCCTGAATGCAGGCTTGCTCTATATTGGGTTGAGGCGGCGTAAGGTCTATATCCCTCAACCCGGCTGGGGGCGCTTCGCGCTTCAATTGCTCGTAGCGCTGGCGGTTCTTGGTTCAGTGCTATGGTTTGCCGCAGGCACAGCCGAAACTTGGCTGGCGCGGAGCGGCGTGAGCCGCGTGGCGCATTTGCTGTTGCTCGTCGTGTGCGGTGCGGCGAGTTACTTCGCCGCGCTGTTCGCCCTTGGCATGCGCCCGCGCGATTTTCGCCGCCGGACGGTGCAGTAAGCGATCAGGCCAGTATGCCGAGAATGCCGTAACGCGCTGCCAGTACCATCCCAATGCGCAGGTGCGGTTCGTGCGCGCCGAAGCAATCGCTCCGGCGGCACTGGCCTGTGCCGCCGGCCTGGGCGTACAACAGGTTCATCGCGGCCCAGATATGGCTGGGACAGGCAATGCGGCTTAGCGTAGCGCGGCAAATACCCGCGCCGTGATGTCGTTGACCGAGCCAAGTCCCGAGATTCTACGAATCCTTGGCGCATGTGGTGGGTCGTTCGCCGCCCACTTGCGGTAGAACTCGACCAACGGCTCGGTCTGGGCGTGGTAGACCTCCAGCCGCCTTTTCACGGTTTCTTCGTGGTCGTCGTCGCGATGCACCAGTTCTTCGCCGGTCACGTCGTCTTTGCCTTCGGCTTTTGGCGGGTTGTAGCGGACGTGATAGATGCGGCCCGAAGGCAGATGCATGCGGCGGCCACTCATTCGGTCGACAATTTCGGAATCAGGCACATAAATTTGGAGCACGATATCGATCGATATGCCGGAAGCTTTCAGTGCTTCAGCCTGCGGAATGGTGCGTGGAAAGCCGTCAAACAGACAACCGACCTTGCAGTCGTCCCATTTCAGCCTGTCCCTGACCAGCCCGGTGATGATGCCGTCGGAAACAAGTTGTCCCGCCTCCATCACTTTCTTGGCTTCAACCCCCAGGGGAGTTCCTTCCCGTACTGCAGCGCGTAGCATGTCCCCCGTGGAAATTTGCGGAATACCGATTTTTTCCCTGATGAATTTTGACTGTGTGCCTTTGCCTGCGCCGGGAGGCCCTAACAAAATCACTCTCATGTTCTCTCCAAAATATTACGCGCTCCAAAAATATCCAGGCCGCCATCGTAGCGGTTGTTATTGACCAAAAGACAGAACTTAAACCTTGTCGCGGGCGGCGGTCAAACCCAATGCAACCAAAATTCCAATCCATCGATGGGAAAGAATGCTGGAAAATGCTAAAGACAATGGTCATTTGCGCGCAAAAGCTGCCCTGACACGGGCTAAATCTTCCTCGGTATCGACCCCGCCGGGCGGTGCGACCTCAAGTGTCAACACTCGGATCGGATAGCCGTACCAGAGCGCGCGTAATTGTTCAAGCGCTTCCCACTGTTCGATGGATGCGGGAGGCAGCGTAATATAACGGCGCAGGAAACCGGCACGGTATGCGTATAGCCCGATATGGCGCAAAACCGGCAACCCCGGGGGCAATGGCAAATCGCGCCAATACCCGCTCCCGCCGTCAGCCCAACCGTCCCTCGCCCACGGAATTGGGGCACGGGAAAAATACAGTGCGCGTCCTCGCGCGTCACATACGACTTTGACTACATTGGGGTTCAAAACTTCATTTATATCAACGAGAGGATGCGCCGCAGTGGCGATGGCCGCGTCGGCCTCGGTGGCTAATCCTTCGGCAACGGCGGCGATCAGGCAAGGGTCGATTAGAGGTTCATCGCCCTGCACGTTGACGACGATTTCATCGTCGCGCCAGCCCAGGGTCTTGGCAATTTCGGCGAGGCGGTCGGTTCCGCTCGGATGGTCGGTGCGGGTCATCAGCGCCTTGCCGCCTGCGGCGCACACCGCGTCAAACACGTCCTGATGGTCTGCTGCAACCCAGACTTCTTCCGCGCCCGAAGCCAGTGCCTGATCCAGCACCCTGAGCACCATCGGGCGGCCAGCAATGTCGGCAAGTGGTTTGCCAGGCAACCGTGTAGAAGCATAGCGGGCCGGAATTGCCACGCGGAATGAGATCATGGAGAGGAGGCGGTAAGTGAGGGCTTCAACGCAACGCGTCGACTTCTTCGGCACTGAGCGCACGGGCTTCTTCTTCGAGCATCGCTGGGATGCCGTCACGAATGGGGAAAGCCAGTCTGTCCGGTTTGCAGACGAGTTCCTGATTCGCTTTCAGGTAATCCAACGGCCCCTTACACAGTGGGCAGACGAGAATTTCAAGCAGTTTGGCGTCCATCGTCCAGTTTCTCCAGAATAGGGGTGATGGCCTCGACATCGATGACAGCCCGCACCGGCAGTTCCCAGGCATCAGGCGGCGCGAAAGCGGAGCATTTTACCGCATCCTTGCTCGTCATCAGCTTGATTTCACCGGGGGCGAAATCGAGGTCGGCGGCACGGTAGTGGTGATGGTCGGGAAACGGGTGGGGCATTACGTCAAGCCCCATTGCCGCGAGTTGGTCGAAAAACCGCTGTGGTTGCCCGATGCCAGCCAGCGCGTGGACTTTTTTTCCAGTAAACGCCTCTGCGCTGCACCATTCATCCGGTTTTGCCAGCGAACGGAAACGCTCGCCAACCAGGCGCATCGAAGCAACGGGCACTGCACCCATTTGTGCACGCAAACGTGGTGACAATTCGCCATGCGCGAGGATCAGGTCAACCCCGGCCAGCCGTGCAATCGGTTCGCGCAATGGGCCGGACGGCAGGGGCCAGCAGTTGCCGAGCGCCGCTTCGTCGACCACGGCAATCTCTACTGTGCGCGCCAGACGATAATGCTGTAAGCCATCGTCACTGATGATGACGTCGCATTCCGGATGCGCGGCGAGCAAAGCACGCGCCGCTGCCGGACGATCCCAGCCAACCGCCACCGGGCAATTCGTCTGCTGTGCGAGCATCACGGGTTCGTCTCCGTAGAAATCAGGGCTGGAGCCGGGGCCGGCAACGACGAGGTGGGGGCCAGCGGCCGCTCGGCCACCATATCCGCGCGACACGATGCCAGGGTGACGACCGAGCTTACGCAATTCTTCAATAAGCCAGAACACCACTGGAGTCTTACCGCTGCCGCCAGCAGCAACGTTGCCGATGACGATGACCGGCACAGGAAGTTGCTCGCGGCGCAGGATGCCGTGGCGATAAAGTCCGTAACGTAGCGCGGCAAGGCCACGGAAAAGCATTGCCGCAGGCAGTATCGAAGCTGCGCGCCAGGATCGCTTTCGCCAGAAAACCGGCGCGTTTTTCATCGCCGGGCACCTTTCAGCGGTTCCGCTCCTGCCGGGTCGCAAACGTGACGCGCGTAAGTCCCGCATGCTGCGAAGCCTGCATTACGTTGATTACGTTCTGGTGAGACGCCTGCGCATCGGCATTGATGATCACTACCGGTTCCGTCCCTTTTGCGGGGCGCGCACCGGCAAGCACGGATGCGATGTTCTCGATACTTTTTCCGTCCACTGTCCTGCCGTTGACGATCACATCGCCCGAGGCGGTTACCGCCACGATGATTTCTTCACTGATGGGAAGTTGTTTGCCGCTGGCATCGGCGGTCGGCAGGGAAATCTCCAGGCCGGCGGTTTTGTTGAAGGTTGTAGTCAGCATCAGGAAGATGATGATGACCAGCATCACGTCGATCAACGGGACGAGATTGATCTCAGGCTCACTTTTCTGACCACTTCTATGACGGAAATTCATGGTCTTCAGCGCCTGCGTTCGCCGTGCGCCACTTCAACGAGTAGGGTTGCCTGCTGCTCCATTTCGACCACGTAATAATCGACCATGCGGCGGAAATGCCTCCAGAAGATCATCGCGGGAACCGCGATGATGATGCCGAAGGCGGTTGCATGCAGTGCCATCGCAATCCCGTGGGCCACCTGTTCCGGCGTTCCCGTGACACCTTGGCCTGCGAACATTTCGATCATCCCGATGACGGTGCCGAACAGCCCCATCAAGGGACTGATCGCGGCGATGGTGCCGAGCGTAGTGAGGAAGCGTTCGAGATCATGTGCCACGGAACGGCCCGCTTCTTCGATTGATTCCTTCATAGTTTCGCGCGAGCCTTTAATGTTGCGCAAACCCGCTGCAAGTACCCGCCCCAAAGGCGAGTGGGCAGCGACTCGCGACACCATTTCCGGCGGGGCGCCGTGCCGGCCCAGGTCAGAAATGATCTTGTCCAGGAGGCCGGGTGGGGCTACGCGAGAGCGACGCAAGCTGATCGAACGCTCGATAATCAACGCTACGGCGATTACCGAAGCAAGCAATAGCGGCCACATCGGCCAGCCACCGGCAAGAAACATCTGAAACACGTTTGCTCCCCAAGAAGAAAGGTGGAAATGAAATGATCCGTAAACGCCTCAATGTAGCCTTGCCGGGCGGTGTGAGCAAGTGCGGTGTGCATGCTTCATCCACAAAACTTGTGGATAAGCTTGTGGAGTTTTGCGGAATATGCGCCATATTCACACCCGCCGCGCCATTTTTACTTGGTCGCCACAAAATTGTGCAATAATATAAGTTATTGATTCGAAAAGAAAATAAAATAAACACCCGAACGATCAAAGGTTTATCGTGTACTTTATGCTTCGATTCTTGGCAAAGGTTTCGAACTGTGGATTTCTGTAAAAATGTCAACACTCTATGGCGCTTCCTCGGACGGGTTTTTACCACATATGGAAGGATTATTCCGTGTCATTAGCGTAAGCGAACTCAACCGGCTGGCTCGTGCAGCGCTTGAAGATTCTCTTCCTCTGTTGTGGGTGAACGGTGAAATTTCTAACCTCACCCGCGCCGCTTCCGGGCACATCTACTTCACTCTCAAGGATGCCCAGGCTCAGGTACGTTGCACCATGTGGCGCAACCGTGCGCAAGTGTTGTCTTTTCGCCCCGAAAACGGCATGCGTGTCGAAGCGCGGGCGCTGGTGACACTGTTTGAGGCGCGTGGCGATTACCAGATCAATGTCGAGACGCTACGTCCGGCTGGAACCGGGAATCTGGCTGAGGCATTCCGGCGGCTCAAGGACAAACTCGCGGCGGAAGGTTTGTTCGACCCGGCTCGCCACCGTCCCCTGCCAACGTTTCCAAGGGGCGTTGGCATCATCACCTCGCCCATGGCGGCGGCGTTGCGCGATGTGCTCGTCACTTTGCGCAGGCGGGCACCGGGTTTGCCGGTGACGATTTACCCTGCCTCCGTTCAGGGTGCTGACGCGCCGCGCCAGTTGTGCATGGCGCTTGCCGCCGCAGTGCGGCGTGCGGAGATGGACGGCATCGAACTCATCCTGCTGGTGCGTGGCGGCGGTAGCCTCGAAGACCTCTGGGCTTTCAACGACGAAACCCTGGCACGAACCATTGCTTCTTCTCCTTTGCCGGTGGTAAGCGGCATTGGTCATGAGACGGACTTCACTATTGCCGATTTCGCTGCCGACCTGCGAGCGCCTACGCCCACGGGCGCGGCGGAACTTGCCAGCGCCGGTTATTTCTCCGCCTTCGATACCCTTGCCGTCACGGCCCGGCATCTGCGCCAATCCATCGCACGGCAACTGGAAACCCTGGCACAGCGTACCGACCGTTGCGCGCTACGCCTCATCCATCCGCGAGACCGCCTGCGGCGCGCGCGGGAAAGCGCCATTTACCAGGAGCAGCGGCTCCGGCAGGCGATGGTGGTTCGACTGGGAGAGTACGCCCATCGCCTCTCGAAGCTTGAATTGCGCTTGAACGCCCGGATTCCCGCGCCTGCCGTCCTGCGCAAGCAGATCGACGGCGTCGGGGAGCGTTTGGATAGGGCGGCGCACGCCCTGATCTACGTGCAAAGGCAAAAGCTCGGCGCGCTTTCCGCTGGCCTGCGCCAACTGAACCCGGATGCCGTGCTCACGCGCGGCTACAGCATCGTCCGCAATACCGAAGGCCAGATTGTGCGCACCGTGGCCAGCCTCAAGTCGGGCGACCCGCTTGCCGTCCAGTTTGCCGAGGGAGGCGCCGACGTGACGGTTGAGCGGTTGCGGGGGTGAGGGGAGGGGTGTCCGTATTTCCGGCCTTTTGATGGCGAAATGTAAATAGCATGTCGAGCAAGGGCGGCCTGGATGGCGCATTACCGGCAAACCACCGCCAGATCCCGTGAAAGCGGGGCTTGGCTTTTAATGGTGTATCATGGGTAAAGGTTTCGGGCAGGTGTCCCTTTGAGGCAAGCCAGCGGCTCTCAACCTGTCATCAAAAACAAACTCAGGTTTGAAACCTCCCCCTTTAGGGGGACAATCTCGCTTGGGAGAGGCGTAACCTCTTTCAAGCGCTTTTGTCGCCCGGTCACGGGCGTGGATTGAAACATGTGTTGAAGCGAGAACCAAATGTTTCATATCGGCCCAGATATTTGCCATCCTCTTGATGTTGAGGCTGACCTGCTCCAGGGTTGCGTAGCAATCATTCAAGGCAGGCATGAGGTCGAAAATGAGGCACAGGCCAATGTGTTGGCCCTGGCGGCGGTCGTTTTGCGGTACGACGCGCCTGAGCAGGCAGCCCACATGAAAGAAATTGCATGCGCCTGGTTTGCGAAGAACTCTGTTTCTCAAGCTTCTTTGTCACGGGTTCGCGAACAGGGATGGATTCGGGACTTGTCTTGGTTGCGAAATGAGATGACAAAAACACTGTTGCCCATTATTCAAAAATGAAGGCATCCGGCACACCTGTTTTTCAGACCCAGACACCGCTTGCGCAGGCATTCATCCGCCTTGTGCAACGGGTAGACCGTTTCCTTGTGGGAAGTAGCGCGAAAGCGCCGATAGCCATGTATTTGGCAGGAGGGATGGCTACACACCTATATACCGGAGCACGCGGGACAACAGACATTGACGCGGAGTATTCGCGCAGGCTGCTGCTTCCGCTTGATATCCTTGAACAGGAAGGGACAGAACTCTATTTCGACCAGAATTTCAGCACAACCTATGCGTTGATGCATGAAGACTATCAGGCAAATGCCTTGCTTTTTGATGCTGGGACGAAATTGTTGAGCGTCAGGGTGCTCACGCCGGTTGACCTGGTCTTGAGTAAGCTCGCACGTTTCAGCCATAAAGACCAGTTCGATATTGATGCATTGATCCGCGCTGGGCTAGTGACGGCGGAAGAGATTGAAAAACACGCTGATGAATCGCTGTGCGGGTATGTTGGGGATACCAGGTCGCTACAGATAACTATTCAGCGAGTTGTGAGCGAGGCCAGGAAGCTTGAGGCGTCAGAAAATCATAGGCAGGGGTGAGCAAGGCGAACCCCGGCGTTAGGAGGCAAAAGGCGGAGTGTTGCCTGTTGGGCTTTGCTTCGCTCACACCAACCTATATGGGATATGGCAAACAGATGCCTTCGCCCTGCTACCATGCCGGGGCCGTTTGCAGCGGCGGAGGGGGCGGGGGCGGGTTCAAACCGCCGTTGGCTACCCAGACTACGGTAGTGGCAACCAGCACGGCCACGATAAATGCCAGCCAGCCACCCCCGCGCGCCGATTCCAGCGCGGGATCGTCTACGGTCTTGTAGCCAGTGAACATGGGAAACAGCAGGTTGTTTTTCTTGACCACGGCGTAGAAGACGATGGAGAGCACGTGCAGGCTCACTAGCCCTACGATCAGCCAGACAGTGGATACATGCAAACCAACGGATAGTTTTGCGATGTTCTGGCTCACCAAGGCGTTCAACGGCCCGGTAAAGGGGGCGTCGCTATCCATCACCAGGCCAGTGCCTATCTGAAACAACATCAACGCGAGAAAGCCAAGTACCGAGAACGCCCCCAGCGGGTTGTGCCCAAGCCCGTGCCATTGCCCGCGCAGGTAGGCGAATATCCGTGCGGGGCCGGAAACGAACTGGGCGAAGCGGGCGTAAGTCGAACCAACCACGCCCCACACCAGCCGGAACGCGAGCAGCCCGGTAATGCCTAACCCAAACAGGGCGTGGGCTTCCAGCGGGGTGTGGCCACCCATGGACTTGAAAACGAATTCGGTGAAAGCCTGGTCGCCAGCCAGAAACCCGGTGATGAATGCACCAATGGTCAAGAGCACCAGGAACCAATGAAAAAGCCGGGTCGGCAGATCCCAGACATTGACACGGCGTTTTTCCATTTCCTTTTCCTCGCTAAAACATCTCAATGCCCTACGGAAACACTGATTTATTCCATCCAGGCATCGTAGGTGCGGGTTTCAAACACGTCTATGTCCGTTCGTCGGCTTGCAAACCATGTGTCAGGCTATGTTTTGGGCGGGTTTGAAACCCGCACCTACGATGCCAGAACGCTCAGGAATTGTTCAGCGCTTCCCTACGTCTCAGTGCCCTCGGTCTTGTTCAAAGTTTGTAACCGCGATGGACTGCAACGATACCTGCGCTTAAGTTGAAGTAATCGACCTTGCTGAGGCCAACGTTTTCCATCATTGCCTTCAGTTCCTCCTGGCCGGGATGCATGCGGATGGATTCGGCCAGATAGTGGTAGCTGTTCGGGTCTCCCACCACTTTTTCACCCATCCAGGGCAATAGTTTGAATGAATATAGATCGTAGAATGGAGATAAAGGTTTCCAGATACGGGAAAATTCCAGTACCAGCAAGCGGCCGCCGGGGCGCAGTACCCGCCGCATCTCGGCAAGCGCGGCTTCCTTGTGAGTCATGTTGCGCAGGCCGAAGGCGACGGTGACGCAATCGAAGCTGGATTCCGGGAAAGGGAGCTTTTCAGCATTGCACTGGGCAATTGGCAGGGGAACCCCCTTGTTGATGAGACGGTCTCGCCCGCGCGAAAGCATGGCATGGTTGATATCGGTCAACCAGACCTGCCCACTCGGGCCAACCCGGCGCGCAAAGGCGAGCGACAGGTCGGCGGTTCCGCCGGCAACGTCGAGTACGCGATCACCTTCGCGCACCCCAGCCAATTGGATAGTGAAAGCTTTCCATAGCCGGTGCAGGCCGAAGGACATCACGTCGTTCATCATGTCGTATTTTTGCGCTACCGAGGAGAAGACCCCTGCGACTTTTTTCTGTTTGAGTTCTTCAGCGACGGTTTGGAAACCGAAGTGCGTGGTCTGACCGGATGCGGCGGGAATGTCAGAGAAAGTGTCTGTCATGACGGGAGGGGGATAAGTGTAGGATAGGTGTAAGTGTAAATGCCATTCAGCCGGGTTCTGAAAGTTCCGTGAAACCGACCTGTTCAAAATTCGGACCCTTGAGCAGGAGTTGGATCATCCTGAGCCGCCGTTGGATGCCTGCATCGAAAACTTCGATGACGCCGTTGGTCTTGTACCAGCCTTCCGGCAGGATCAACGAGGCGGTAACTTGGAGCACGTTGTTGGCTTCAATTATGAAAGCCTGGGAGTAGGGTTCGCGCAGGTCGTCGGATTCGGTGCACTGGCGGGCAGCGATGACTCGCGGCAGGCCGGACAGGACGTGGATACCTGTTTCGAGCAGGCCGTCATCGCGGAACATTAGCCAGCTTACCTGGCCGAGCAGGAAATATTCGCCGTCCTGTGGGTGCAGCCCCACCAGTTGATGATGCGAGAGCCGCTCGGAGTGGGGGCGCTGTTGCAAGCGGAAGCCCCCAACTGACTGGTCGACCAATTCCCATCGTTCGCAAACTAGCCCGAGGCGTTCGGCTTCGAGGTGTTGGTAGTTGAAGTTGCGCTTTCCGTTCCGGGTCAGTTCAGTTTCGACGCCCGCTGCGCGTTCACCGAAAGTATGGAGCGCCAGTTCGTCGTGGGTGTAACCGAGGCTGCTCGTCGTTGTGCGCTGGTTGTGGTTCCAGGGTTGTTCAAATAGTTTGCCCTGGATGTGAAAACCGATAGCGAGCCATTCAGCGCACAATTCGACCACACCCGTGCTGCCCCGCCGAGGGAAACGTCGTCCGGCAGAGGCCAACCCCCATGGTCGGTACAGCGACAGCAGCAGACGGGCGCAGGTATCGACACTGCAATCTTCTCCGAGGCCAAGCGAAGAGGGCGACACTCCCTGTTTGAACTGCGCGAAAACAGACTGAATCTGGCTCGCCAGCTTGTTGCAATCGAAATAGCGGGGGTTCGAATCTTTGTGCAACAGGCCAAGTGGCCTCAAACCGTGATCGGCGGTCAAATCGAGTCCATAAGTCATGGGCGTGCAGCCCTCGATATTCGTGCTGAGCGTGCAATAGGGCGCGAAACGCTCCGCCCAGCGGCAAATCCATGTCCATTCCTGTCCGCTACGGCCGAAGGCGTTGGCCAGATCGAGCAATAAGATGGTGATATAGGCTTCTTGCGCGCTTTGTGCTTTCCAGACGGCGTTGAGCGTGTCGGAGATGCGCACGGAGGGGATGCCGTCCCGTTCGGCAGCCATGAAACATTCGTGCGCCTGCCTCCACAAACCAGCAGGCAAGACTCGATGCGCGCGGTAATACTCGGATACGATCTTGCCCGCATAGTACGTGCGGCGTTGCGCAAGCAATGCGCGTTGGTCTTTTAGAACCAAGGTTTCAGCATCTAGCGTGGTAACCAGGGCGTAGGAGCGTGATAAGTCGATCCAGAGCTTGATGACTTTTAGCAGGAGTTCGTTGTGCTGGCTATCGGGAGGCAATGGCTCGTTGCCATCAAGGCCGGAAAGCCTGGCCCGGGTCTTGTCGACCAGGGGACGAGCCGTTTCCAGTACTTCAAGGTATTGTTCAGGGGTAGGGCGGGCGGCAAGCAGGGCGGCAACGATATCCGCCAGCACGGAAAGCCGCTCCAACGGGTTATCGGTCGGAAGATTCTTCAACAAACCCAGACACTGCGCAGGGCTATGGTAGTCCATGGGAACTCCAGAACATGCAGATTGCTTTGGAAAATAATATTTTTTTATTAAAATGTCAATAAAATATGCAAATAAATTGTGTATAGCTATAGTTCATTGATTTTGAATGAAATATATGTATTCACAAAAATCACAAGGTCAATCAACCCGGTCAAGTTCAATGCTTATCAGAGCGGCTAGCACGGTACAGTCGGGCGCGCTACGCGTGGGAGCGCAACGTTGTTCGCAACCCCAGATGGATTCGGGGAAATGGCGGTCGTCGGCAAAGCGCGCGATGACATGCCAGTGCAGGTGCGGAACCTTGTTGCCGAGGCTGGCAAGGTTGATTTTGTCAGGGTTCATCATGGCACGCAGGCTGCTTTCGACAGCTAACACCACATCCATGAAATGACGCCGCGCGCAGGCATCCAGATCACTCATTTCGGAGATATGTTCGCTCCATACGACCCGGAAGTAGCCTGGATAAGCGGAATCATTGCCCGTGATAACGCGGCAACACTCATCCTGCCAGACGAGATCGCCCCGATTTGTGGCGCAAAGTGGGCACTCCATGATAAATCTGTTGAGATTTGTTTGACGATGAGGCTACTAAAGCAACGGCTTTCTACCATAGCACGGCTTTATCTGGGAAACTACTAACCCTGCCTTTTCGGTGCAAAAAACTACACGGTTTCCGAAACGGTTCGAGATAGTCAGACGCCAAGCCTGCGCCGCATAAGTTCATTTACTTGTGCTGGGTTGGCTTTGCCACGGCTGGCTTTCATGACTTGCCCAACCAGGGCGTTGAGCGCCTTTTCCTTGCCTGCACGGAATTCTTCGACCGATTTCGGATTGGCGGCAATCACTTCCTCAATCATCGCTTCGATTGCGCTGCTGTCAGTAACCTGTTTCAACCCCTGGCGTTCGATGATTTCATCCGCATTTGCACCTTCGCCGTTCCAGAGCGCTTCGAACACTTTGCGCGCAATGGTGTTGGAGATGGCTCCGTCTGCGATGCGCAGGAGCAGCCCGGCCAATTGCGTAGGGGAAACCGGCGAGCAAACGATTTCCAGCCCGGCCTTGTTCAGGCGTGCGGCAAGTTCTCCCATCACCCAGTTGGTGCAAAGTTTGGCATGCGCCGCGCCAGCGGCTGCAATGGTGGCCTGAAAGTAGTCCGCCACTTCCTTGGTAACGGTGAGTGCGGTGGCATCCTGGGCAGACAGTCCCAGTTCGCGCTCGAAGCGCGCTTTCATCGCCGCCGGTAGTTCGGGCATTGCCGCCCTGACGCGTTCGATCCATTCCGGTTCGATGATCAGCGGCAGCAAATTGGGGTCGGGAAAATAGCGATAATCGTGCGCGTCCTCCTTGGAGCGCATCATCCGAGTCTGCCCGGTGGCAGGATCGAAGAGTACGGTGGACTGCTCGAACTGGCCACCGTCTTCCAATGTTTCGACCTGCCAGCCAATCTCGAAGTCGATGGCCTGTTGCATGAAACGGAAGGAGTTGAGGTTTTTGATTTCGCGCCGGGTTCCAAATGCTTCCGTACCGCGCCGCCGCACCGAAACATTGGCGTCGCATCGAAATGACCCTTCCTGCATGTTGCCGTCGCAGATGTTGATCCAGCGCACCAGTGCATGCATGGTGCGTGCGTAGGCCACCGCCTCCGCAGAAGAGCGCATGTCGGGTTCGGAGACGATTTCCAGGAGCGGTGTGCCCGCACGGTTGAGATCGATGCCGCTCATGCCGTGGAAATCTTCGTGCAGCGATTTGCCCGCGTCCTCTTCGAGATGGGCGCGCGTGATGCGAATGGTTTTTTCGTAAGCGTTTTCCCCTTCGCCGAC
>WREK01000008.1 GCA_009779355.1 Betaproteobacteria bacterium
ACAGGGGCCGTAGCGTAATGCGAAAGGTTTGCATGGCGAGCCTTGTGTCCATGTGGTTTATCAGGGCTGGGCCTTGAGGAAAGGCTGTACATCCGCGAAGCGTTTCTTGGCGCACTGCTCATCAATTTTCAAATCAACAAACCGCACCTTGCCATAGCCGCGCGAGCCTGAGCCGCCGATGCTGTCCCACTCCAGTAGCTTCAATCCCTGTAGCACGGTAGTGAGCAACTCCTCGCCATCGCCCGTCAGGCGCTTGACGGAAAGGCGGAAGTCGAAGCGCGCACCAGCGGGTACGCGCTCGGTCTGGCGCGGGTGTTCGGCCACGCCGGAGATGCGGTTGATGCGGTTTTCGCTTTTCACCTCGGTGAGCATCTGGTTGTTGTTGCGGATTCCGTCTACCCAATCGCGCTGAAGCTGGCAGTCCCAGAACGAGAGGCGGCTGGGGCCGAGGTCTTGCATCTGCTCCGCATCCAGCTTGGCGTCGCCGCTGACGCCGAACAGTTGCAAAATTCGGTGCACCTCGGACTTGATAGTGGCATCACCAGCCTTTTCGTAATCCTTCCAGCCCAGAGGCTCTTCTTTGACAGCGCCGCTGCGCCATTCAAGCAGGCTGCGCATCTTGCCCTTGAGGCTGGAGCCGGGAATGTAGGGTTCCTGGGTGTGGGGGTGGCGGATAACAGTGTTGTCGACTCCGCCGATGCGCATTTCACTGTCGCCCGCGCCGATGCGCAGGCCGCTGTCGAGTTCCAGCGTGGCAGTGATGGTGGTGATGGCAGTGAGTCGGGGTATTTGGGTCATGGCGGCTTACTCCTGGGCTTTGTAGAAGCCCATAAAGGCTTCCATGAACAATTTGGCGTGGTGCAGGCTGTCTGCATCTTTGATCTGGCAGATCAGGTGGGCGAACAAGGTTTCAAAGCATCCGTCCACATAATCGCGGCCTTTGGCATAGGCCACCTTGGCCACCAGCATCTGGATGAAGGGCGCGACTTCCTGGTATTTGGCCTGGCGCTCCTGGGGCGTGCGCTCGAAGTGGACTTTTTCAAACCACATGACCAATTCGTCGTAGAAGCGGCGCAGTTGGGTGGATTTGTTCTTTCTGCCACCGCCTGCCTCAAAGACTTTGGTAGCTTTTTCCTTGGCGATCTCGGAGAACAGGTTCTGGGGTATGTCCTTGAGCTGCACGTCGCTGGTGGAGATAGTGTGGTGTGGGGCTTCCTGGCGAGGCTGGCTGCCCCAACCCCGGTTGTTTCTGTCGTTTGATGCCATCGGTGCTTCTCCTTAACGATGCCGGTAAAGGTGGTTGAAAAGCGGTATGCGGTAGCGGGTGCCCAGGCGCTCGATGCCTTGCTGGCCTATGGCCTCGGCGAGTTGGGTTTGTGCCTGGGTGCGCTGGACAGGGTCTTTGCCCTTGAGCTTGTCCACCACGTAGCGCCAGGTGCGGTAGGCAAAACGGCTGCGCCACATAGCATGTTTGGGGTTTTCGGTGTTGGTAGCCAGATCGACCAGGTGCAGCAGCCCATAGACATAGCTGGAGGACAAACCATAAGCTTGGCGCATATCGTCGAGTTGTTTTTGCGCGTCCCGCAATGCCGACCATTCGGGCCAGCGCACGCGCTCGTTGAACAGGACAACGGCGTTCTTGCGCTGCGCCGGGTCGGTGTGGGAACCGGCCTTGGCTGCATCCAGCGCATCCTTGGCCTGTGCTGTCAAGGTTTGCATGGGCAGGCCCGGCTTGGTCATGCACATGCCTGCGGAAAAAGTGATGTCTGGGTTATGTGCCACATAAGTTTTAAAATCCTCTGCCATGCGGGCAGCCAGCTCTTGCGTTTTGTACCAGGGGCCGATGAGAAAGAAGTCGTCGCCCCCGGCAAACACGGTGTAGGTGTTGGGAAACTCTGTGGCGCACAGTGCCGGCAGATAGACAGCAAAAAAGGCGTTCATCTGCCGCGACAGGGTGGCCATCTTGGCAAAGGTGGTGGCGCCCTGCCGGAAAATGGTGCCGAGATTGTCCACGTCACCCTTGAGGGTCATGAGCGCCACCGACCCCTGCCAGTTGCCGGTGTCCCCGGTTTTGGGCTGGCGGTCTTCGCAGGCAATGTGGTTGAGGGTTTTACCTGTGCCGATTTGTACGTCTTCGCTGCTGTTGCCTTCTTCCAGCCCTTTGTCTTTGTATTTGTCCCAGGCTTGCAAGTCGATTTGGGCAAAGCGCGGCACAAAGGCGTTGATGTACCGCCGGGCGTAGCCATCCCAAAGAAAACTGTCCAAATTTTCGGGCAAGCTGAAGTCCCAGCAGCGAGCCAAGGAGTTCCCTTGTGCGAGGTTGCCGAATTTGCCGCTGTGATCCTCGTCGGCAGTGAAGGCAACGATGTAGCCGAAGATGGGAACTTCGAGTTTTTTCACGCTGTCGCCGCTGGCCAAATCATCGGCCCGCAGTACCAGCAGCCTGTCCTGGCGTGATAGATCCTTGCCGATTTTGATCTGGTCGCGCGAGAGGGCAGCAGAGGCTTTATTCTCGTCATCAGCAGGCAGTCTGTCGTTGTAGATGCACGCGCCCTTTGGATAATTGACATCGAAAACGGTGGGAGCGGAACCTGTCAGGGCGAAGCGGTGCAGCTTTTCTTTTTCCAGAGCAGCAAACAAGCCGTTTCTCAGCCCCTTGAAGTAGTGTTCTTTAAAGTCGTTACAACAGGCGCTTTTGCCGACCAGCCCCAGCCCAGCAAGGCCAAAGTTGTGCGCCAGAAACCATTGGTTCAACTCGGCGCGCACGGTATCGAGTTGGGTACGTGCCGCAGCGGTGTTAGGCGCAACGATGAGGAATTTTCCTGCTGCGTTGTTGATCTGACTGGTGGGGGGCAATTCAAGTGCGTCGAGCACTTTGAGAGCCGCCAGTTCGGTGAACAGCGAGACCTGAAAGGAGCGACCACGCAGCAGGCGGGCGGCATGCTTGCGGGTTTGGCTGCCGTCAGCAAAGATGAAGTCCTGAATGCCAAAGAAGTCGCCCTGGATGAGCAGAAACTTGTGTTCATCCCAATCGACACGCTCTTTCAAACGGTTGGCAGCCTGGGCATCGGTCTGGCCGTTGGCTTCATGCCAGCGCCACAGGGCAACGGCCAGGGCGGCAGTGGTTTTGCTGTGGTCGTACAACGAAACCTCGGGCTTGGTGCCAAAGGCGGTAGCTGAAGGAATGGCGTGAGTGAAGTTGAGCCAGGCTGTATCGAAATGATCCAGCCACAGCGGCCAGTTACTACGGTGCGAGGCGGGAATTTTTTTGAGCGATTCCAGGAATTGCTGCCACAGTCCGGCGTATTCCTGTTGCGCGGGTGCGTCTTGGCCAGGTTCGCAGTCTTCGCGTTTTTTGGGGAAGATTGCCTTGGGCGAAAGCGCTTGCAGAGGGTAGCGCCACTGCGGGGGTTTGCTGACTGGTGCACCTTCTGGTGAACCTTTGATCTGGACTTGTTCCAACAGCGAAAGCATGCGGGCCTGGAAGTTATTGCGGCCCGTGGGATGATCGTTGTTTTCGTCCTTGGCGGCGTTGTAGGTCTCGAATTTCTCACGCTCGAAGCCGCTGGCCACGCGGTCGGCGGTGGCAACAATCCATTGTAAGAAGGTTTCGGGCCTGTGATGCGCGGCTGCGGCGTTGATGAGCGAGTCGGTATCTGTGCCCTGGCTGCCAGCACCCGCACTGGCTTGCAGTTGACTGCGGTTCACAAACGGAGCCATGTCACCCTTGATGAGGTGGGGGGGCGTGTTGCTCTATGCGGTCGAATGCCATAGCGGTGTAGGCCGCATGCAGATGGCTGTGGTAGCCGCTCCTACCGTCGGTGCTGTGCCAGGGGCAATACTGGTTTTTGTGAACGGCCAAGACGTCCAGTGGGACTTCCATACGTGCTCGTTCGGCAAACTTGCCCAGGTCATGCAAGTAGGCGGCCAACGCCACGCGGCAGGAGGCTTTAAGCTTTTCAGGGGTGGGTTGCGTTGTCATTATTTATTCCTTTGGCGTGGCATGGCAGTGGAATTATGGCTGACTGCTGGCATGACCGCGCTTCTTCACTTTTGTAACGTTGCGTGGCTTCAAGCAGGATGAATGAGTGATATGCAGCATTATGAATAACAAAACTCAGACAGGCTACGCTCGCAAGCTTGCCGAAGGCTCCCCTGAACCGTATCGAGGAATCCTCGGCCTTCAGGCCGAGGTGACTCAAAACTGACAACTGATAACTGAAACCTCAGCTTTCGTTAGAATGCGAAGTTTCCCCGCCCCACCCTGACACGATGAACCAACGTTTGCGCGAAGTCCCCTACAATTACACCTCGTTCTCCGACCGCGAGATCGTCATCCGACTGCTCGGCGCGGATGCCTGGGCGGTGCTCGAAGAACTGCGCGAAGAGCGTGTTACCGGACGTTCAGCCCGCATGCTCTATGAGGTGCTGGGCGATATCTGGGTCGTGCGGCGCAACCCGTATCTCGAAGACGACCTGCTTACGAACCGGAAGCGGCGCGAGGCACTGGTTGCCGCACTCTATCATCGCGTAAGCGAAGTCGATAAACGCCGCCAGGGCAACGAGCGCGTCAGCCTGCTTACCGAACGCGCACGCGTGGCAGTAGCCGATTTCGAGCAATGGTTCATCGATACGGCGCACCGCCGCCGTGCCGTTCGCCACCGGCTCTCGCGGCACACCCGGCACGACAATATCTGCTTCGATGGCCACGCCCGCGTCGTGCATGTCACCGATGCAACCGACTGGCGAGTCGAGTATCCATTTGCCGTCCTCAACCCCGATACCGAGGAAGAAATCGCCCCGCTCGTGCGCGCAGCCATCGAACTGGGGCTGACCATCATCGCGCGTGGCGGCGGAACCGGCTACACGGGCGGAACCGTCCCACTGGATGCGCACTCGGTTGTCATCAACACCGAAAAACTCACCCAAATCGGCCCAGTAGAGGAAATTCACCTGCCCGGCATCAACGGGCGCCCGATGACAGAGCCATACGCCACCATCCGCACGGGCGCAGGGGTGATCACGGATCGCGTCGCTGACGCGGCAAGCCATGCCGGACGGGTGTTCGCGGTCGACCCCACCTCAGCCTCGGCCTGCACCATCGGTGGCAACATCGCCGTGAACGCAGGGGGCAAGAAAGCAGTGCTCTGGGGCACGGCGCTCGACAACCTGGCCTGGTGGAAAATGGTCACACCTGACGGGCACTGGCTCGAAGTCGAACGCCTCGGGCACAATTTCGGCAAAATACACGAACAGGAAACCGTCTGCTTTCGACTACGCCGCTTCGACGGTGTAAGCGGTGCTTCGCTCAATGAGTCATCCCTGAGCCTGCCGGGTACGGACTGCCGCAAGGATGGACTCGGGAAAGATGTCACCGACAAATTCCTCGGCGGCATACCCGGCGTACAGAAAGAAGGCACGGACGGCATCATCGTCGCCGCGCGCTGGGTACTGCACAAGATGCCTCCCGTCACGCGCACCGTGTGCCTCGAATTTTTCGGCCAGGTGCGCGAGGCCGTCCCCGCCATCGTCGATATCACCGACTATTTCAAACCCGGCGGCGCCGGGCATCAGGCCGATGTGCAGCTGGCCGGGCTTGAGCACATGGACGAGCGTTATGTGAAAGCCGTCGGCTACACCACCAAGGCCCGCCGACATGGCCGCCCGAAAATGGTGCTGATCGGAGACATTACCGGCTTCAACGAATCTAGGGTCATGGCTGCCGCTTCCGAAGTCGTGCGCATGACCAACGCGCGCGAGGCTGAAGGCTTTATCGCCGTCTCCCCTGAACAGCGCAAACACTTCTGGCTAGAACGCAGCCGCACGGCAGCCATCTCCCGCCACACCAATGCCTTCAAGGTCAATGAAGATGTCGTGATCCCATTGCCGCGCATGGGCGACTACTGCGACGGGATCGAGCGTATCAACATCGAACTGTCGATCCGCAACAAACTGGACTTATGCAGCGCACTCACCAACTTGCTTTCCGGCAAACTGCCGCTCGACCAGGGGGATGCCGGCCTTGCCTCGGAAGAACTCATCGGCGATAGGCGCGACGCCGCGCTTACCTACATCGACACCGTGCGCCGCCGCTGGCAATGGCTGCTGAACAACCTCGACCTGCCGCTTGCCGAAGCTGAAAAAGCCTTCATGAAGTTCGGTGTCGTTGCGGGCGAGTTTGTCAGCCGCGCGCCAAACCCGACACTGTTCCACCGCCTGCAGGACGCCTCCGTCCGCGTCTCCTGGAAAACCGAGCTACAGCCGCGGCTGTCCAAGATTTTCGATGGCACACTCTTTCGCCCCGTCCTGGAAAAAATCGACGCCCTGCATGCCCAAGTCCTGCGTGGCCGGGTTTTCGTGGCGCTGCACATGCACGCGGGCGACGGCAACGTCCACACCAACATCCCCGTCAACTCCGACAACTATGAAATGCTTCAGACTGCCTACCGCGCGGTTGACCGCATCATGGCGCTCGCCCGCGCGCTCGGCGGCGTCATCTCTGGGGAACACGGCATCGGCATCACCAAGCTCGACTACCTGACCGAAGAAGAACTCGCCCCTTTTCGCACCTACAAGGCCAAAATCGACCCGGATGGGCACTTCAACCGAGGCAAACTTATGCCCGGAGGTAATCTGGCAAACGCCTACACGCCCAGCTTCAACCTGATGGGGTATGAATCCCTCATCATGGAGCAAACCGACATCGGCAATATTACGTCTGCCATCAAGGACTGCCTGCGCTGTGGGAAATGCAAACCTGTCTGCTCCACCCACGTCCCCCGGGCCAATCTTCTCTACAGCCCGCGCAACAAAATCCTTGCCACTTCGCTGCTCGTCGAAGCCCTTCTTTACGAGGAACAGACCCGTCGCGGCGTCTCGCTTTCGCACTGGAGCGAAATCGAAGACCTCTCCGATCATTGCACTGTCTGCCACCGTTGCGAAAAGCCCTGCCCCGTCGATATCGACTTCGGAAAAGTCACCATCAAGATACGCAACCTGTTGCGCGGGCAGCGAAAACGTTCCTTCAATCCGGGCAAACTCGCCGCGCTCGCCTTTCTTACCGTCAAGGATCCTTCCCTGCTTGGGTTGATGCGCACCGGCATGCGCTGGGCTTACAGACTTCAGCGTCTGGCACACAATTTTGGGCGCAAATCCCTGCTCCTGCGCCACCAGCTTAAAACACCGCCCGCCACGGTTGGCCGCCCTAAACTCAAAGCACAGGTCATCCACTTCATTAACCGCCCCATGCCCAGCAATCTGCCGAGCAAAAGCAGCCGTGCCCTGCTTGGCATGGAAGAGGCCGCCACCATTCCCGTCATCCGCGACCCCGCCAGGACTAACGCTGAGTCTGAGGCCGTTTTCTACTTTCCCGGCTGCGGCTCGGAGCGCCTGTTCAGCCAGATAAGTCTCGCCACCCAGGCCATGCTCTACCACCTTGGCGTACAAACCGTCCTACCGCCTGGGTACCTGTGTTGCGGCTACCCGCAGGCCGCGGCGGGCAGCGACGATAAGGGGCAGAGAATCACCACCGAGAACCGCGTGCTCTTCCACCGTATCGCCAACACCCTCAACTACCTCGACATCAAGACCGTGCTCGTCTCCTGTGGAACCTGCATGGATCAACTACAGGAATACGAATTCGACAAAATCTTTCCCGGCTGCCGCCTGCTGGACATTCACGAATACCTGCTGGAAAAAGGCATCCGGCGCAAGGCTGCCCCTGAGGGCGTTCAGTACCTTTTCCACGAACCCTGCCACACCCCGATGAAACAATACGTGGGCATTACCGTCGCCAACAAGCTGATGGGCACTCCGGTCATGCTTTCCGACCGATGCTGCGGCGAAGCCGGGACGCTGGCCGTCTCCCGCCCGGACATTTCCACCCAGGTGCGGTTCCGCAAACAGGAAGAACTCGAAAATGGCATCGCCGCCCGCGACGGCCCCGCCCGCCACACGCATATCCTCACCGCCTGTCCGAGTTGCCTGCAAGGGCTGATGCGCTACCGCAAACTCAACGGCGGGTTGAAAGCCGACTACCTCGTCATTGAACTCGCCCGGCACATCCTGGGCGAAAACTGGATGAAGGAATACGTGGAGAAGGCCAACAACGGCGGGGTTGAAAGGGTGTTGCTGTAGATTAGGCTTTCAGCAGATCTGCCCACTGAAACCTGCGCAATCTGTGCGAAATACCGTGTTGCATATAACGCAAACTATTGTTATCATGTTACATGTAACATGATGGGAAAGTGACATGGCAACGACGCACGTCAACGCACGGGTTCATAAGCATCGCGCCACATTGCGCCAAGCCGGACTTCGCCCGGTGCAAATCTGGGTGCCGGACACACGGCAGCCGGACTTTGCAGAGGAATGCCGCCGCCAAAGCCGCCTTGCAGCGCAGGCGGACACAGCCGATACGGACATGCAGCACTTCATGGATGAAGCCTTAGCAGACATTGAAGGTTGGACGCAATGACGCGGGGCGACTTCGTGACCATTTCCATGCAAGGCGATTTTGGCAAGCCAAGACCGGCTCTGGTCGTTCAGTCCGACCTGTTCAGCGAACATGCCACAGTCACGGTACTGCCGGTAACGGGCACGCTTGTCAGTGCGCCGATATTTCGCGTCACGATCCAGGCAAACACCATGAACGGCCTTCAAAAACCGTCGCAGGTGATGGTAGACAAGCCTATGACAGTGAAGCGCGACAAAGTGGGGCAAGCCTTTGGACGCATCGACGTAAATGCGATGGTGGAAATTGAACGCCGTCTGGCTGTGTTCCTGGGAATTGCCAAGTAACATCCCAGAAAGAACCAGGCGGGCGGCATCCCGCCGCCCGCTAAAATCGAAAAACGCTTCAGCGCAACTCCTGCTGAAGCAGGTTGAGTATCTTGCGCGCCGTCGGGGACTGGTCGGTTCCGCCCTCAGGTGTCAGCACGGTAATGGTTGACTGGCTGTCCTTCCCTTCAATCAATATACGGTATTCACCACCTTCACGCTTCTTGTCGCTGCTGAAGAGCCTGGAGAAGAAACCTTTTGATTTGTTGTCGGTATCAGGGTCGACATAGCGCACGTAATAAAGCCCCTTGGCGCGATCCCGATCCTCAACTGTGAAATTCACGCGATCCAGCGCCAGACCAACCCGCCGCCAGGCACGGTCGAACGGTTCTTCTATCCGTAAAAGGGCTTCGCCGTCGGTGACCTGCACGGCACGTTCCACCCGTTGCGTCTCGGCCAGTACGCTTTGCGCGCGCGCCTCATCCGCGCCAAAACGCACCATCAACCGGCGCAATATCTCGGCTTCCAGTTCAGGGTCTGCCGGACGCGGCTGCCAGACCGTGGCATCCTTGGCCTCGTTGGGATAAATCTCCATCATGCCGCGATGGCTGACGTAAATCTCCACCGTGTCATCCTGACCCCGTTCGAGACGGGTGCGGAACTTATCGCGTTCAGGCGTGGAATACATCCCGTCGAACACTTTGCCGAGTAGCTTGCGCAAACCGCCTTCTTGGATATTGGCACGGTTTTCACGCCAATCGGTTTCCAACACGCCGATTTCCGGCGTGTCGATGATGAGCGTGAACCCGAGGTCAAGCCAAAAATCCCGTAACTGCGGCCAGATTTTTTCCGCCGTGCCGGGGACGATCAACCAACGCTGGCTGCCCGCACGCTCGATCCGCATCTCGCCGGAACCGGCCAGGACACCGGTAGAACCCGGAGCCGGCTGTGCGGCACGCTCCGCAGTGTAGTCCGAATAAGTTGCCGTCCCGCCGCGCGTGCTACCGGCATCCGGCACGGTATAACGGTCGTCAGACCTGGGCGCAGTCAGATCAGGGGGCACTTCCAGCGTCGTCGAGGGCTTAGCGGTCTTGTAGTCGATGCGCTTTGACTCCAGCAGGTTGGAGTCGGAGGAACAAGCAACCAGCGCGAACGCTGCTACAAAAGCAAAAACAGGGGACATTGAAAAACGGTTCATAGGGTTCCAAAAAATTCACATGGACGGGTTTTAAACAAAAGGTTCAGGATCCGTTTCAGGGTACGACCCCGGCTTGGCGCATGGCCGCAAGCACACGTTCATGACACGATGCCGACAACGGTGTGAGCGGCAAGCGGATGCCTTCTTCGATGCGTCCCAGTTGTGCAACGGCCCATTTCACGGGGATGGGGCTAGCTTCGCAGAACAATTGCCTGTGCAGGCCGAGCAGGCGGGCATTGATTTCGCGGGTACGGCGCGCGTCTCCTGCCAGCGCAGCAACACACATTTCGCGCATAGCGCGCGGCGCAACGTTGGCCGTTACCGAGATCACGCCATGCCCGCCCAACAGCATGAAGGCCGCAGCGGTCATGTCGTCGCCGCTGTAGAGCGCGAAATCTTGTGGCACACGCTCAACCAGGTCACAGAAACGATCGATTTTTCCAGTTGCGTCCTTGATTCCGATGATATTGGGTATTTCGGTCAATCGTATGACAGTGTCGTTTTCAAGGTCAGCCACCGAGCGCCCCGGCACATTGTACAGGATGAGCGGTAACGCCACCGCCTCGGCAATAGCGCGAAAGTGCCGGTAAAGCCCTTCCTGGGTCGGTTTATTGTAATAGGGAACCACTGACAGGTGCGCCGCCGCGCCCGCCGCGCACGCATAGCGTGCCAGTTCGATCCCTTCCGCCGTGCTGTTACAGCCGGTTCCCGCGATCACCGGGATACGCCCAGCGGCGTGTTCCACCGAGACCCGGATTAATTCATTGTGTTCCTCGACATTGACAGTAGGCGATTCGCCAGTAGTGCCAACAATGACGATACAGTCCGAACCCTCGGCGATATGCCAGTCGATCAGCGCGCGCAGGCGAGGAAGATCCAGGCTTCCGTCAGTATGCATCGGCGTAACGAGGGGAACGATTGAACCGGTAATCATGGCAACAGCTCCGAATGTGAAGGCAGTCGATTTTATCCGAACTGAGCACAAAATCTGCACCAATATCTGTCTCTTCAACAGGAAAACTGTGGACTACCCTATGCGTACCTGTACTGATTTGCCGTCGGAATATTTGACAGATGCTAAATGATGATTTTTTTTCTTTCAAAAAATCAGTAACTTAATTTTATGGCACATTTTATGCTTAACACAAATAACTCTTTTGGTTTCCTGCGCCTCGCAAATCGGGGCAATTTCTAAACCCTTGCTTTCTTATCAAGAGCAGGGGTTTTTTTCGTCCCTGAAAGAGGGCAGACCGACATCCGCCACGCGGCTGAATGTCAGCCTGCGTACCCAAAAAATTCCCGCTGGCCGCGCATTTCTTCCAGGCGTTCGATTAGAAGCTTGAAATCGTCTTCGTTGTCGACCGGATTGAGCACTGCGGCATCGACGACGAACAGCGGCGAGGCTTCGTATCGGAAGAAAAAATCGGCGTAATGCTGGGCCACCTTTTCGAGGTAAGACTCGGTAATCCGTCGTTCGGCATCAATGCCGCGCCTGTAGACGCGCTCGGACAGCGCCGTAACCGGCGCTTGCAGGTAAATGACCAAATCAGGTACGGGCAGCGAAGGCGGCTGCATGGTCGCATAAATCTTCTCGTACAGAGCCAGTTCGTCCGGCGCGAGGTTGAGTCGGGCAAACAAAGGGTCACGCTCCAGCATGAAGTCCGTAATGATGCACCGGCTCTCGTCGATGCCCTCGCTCTCCAGAGCCGTAAGCTGTTCAACGCGCTGGAAAAGGAAAGAAAGCTGGGTCGGCAATGCCCAGCGTTTGGGATTTTGATAGAAGCGGGCGAGGAAGGGGTTATCCTGCGGTTGCTCAAAGACCGGCTTGACCGCTGGAAGATAGGCAGCCAGACGTTGCGCCAGCGAGGTCTTTCCTGCGCCGATCGGTCCCTCGACGGCGATGTAGCGTACTTTTTCGAGCATCGTAAACCTGCCGCGTTGTGCGCGGACAAATAACAAGAATAGCTGATGCTAACAAAAAAGCCATTCCGACAGGAAACCTGCGAAAACGTGTTCATCCTGCGCCACGCCAATGAACGGACCTTGTTGCAGGTCGCAGCCCAAGGCGAGCAGGAAATCCTGTTGCGCCTTGCTCCGCACGCCGCGCGCCATGACCCGGATACCAATTGGCGCGGACATCTGGATGATGGCCTCGATCAAGGCCGTGCCGTCATCATCGCAGCCAATCCGCGCAACGAGCGCAGCGTCGAGTTTGAGTACACCGAAACGATAACGCCCCAGTTGCGTGACCAGAGCCAGGTCGCGGCCAAAATTGTCCAGGGCCAGCCGAACGCGCATCTCGGCTAGCGCGTGCAGCGTAGGCGCAATTTCGGCTTCGGGCAGTAAAAGCGCACGGGCATCGATGGAAAGTTCCAGGCTGCGCGGGTCGAGCCGACTCACGGCCAGCGCTGTACGGATCAGCTTGGGCAAGCCTCTGCCGGGAAGCTGTTCTGCGGAGATGTTGACGCTGACGACCGGAGCATGCCCCCGGACGTGCGGCCAGGTGGTAGCGGCGCGGCAGACAATAGAAAGCGCCCAGGCATCGCGTTCCATTTCGGCGTTGCCGTTGACCTCTCCCCTCACTCCGATGCCGTGTGCCGTGGCAACGGCGGTAGTCGCGGCATGATCGAATGACCGTGAATCTTGTCCAGGCGGATGCCAGCGCAACAAGGTCTCACACGCATGGAGCATGCCTGTGCGGGCGTCGACCTGGGGCTGGAAATAAAGCGCCAACGGCCAGTCGATGGAGGCGGTTTCATTAACCAATCGCTCATGATCAAGGACAACGGCATGAATCCCGGGGCGCAGCCGGGGCGCGGCGATATAGGGAAAATCGTGTACGCGACCATCAGGCAGGACAAGCCTGAGCGTGCCCCGCGCTTCGGCACGGATCAACAGTCTTTCGCGCGCTTCAAGAAATGCGTGCCCGTCGGCGAACAGATCGGCCAGCGGTTGTCCGGCAAGCTGGCAGTAACTGCGGCCAAGCAGGCGGCAGGCGGCACTGTTGGCATCGATGATGTATTCGTCGCTGGTGATGAGCAGCCCTTCGTCGATGAGTTCGAGCAGCGCGAGGTAGACCCCGACTTCCGCCCCTTCCGATAAGTCCGGAATGAATATCTCTTCGCCGTGGTTGTTCCGCGACGGGGGAACGGATTTCATGGGCGGCTGCATGCCAGGATATCCAGTCTGTTATATCGGCGCAGGAGGACGTAACTGAGGAATTTTCTTGAGCACATGCTCAAACACCGTGCGCCAGCATACCCGTCGGCGCCGGTATGAATCGGTCGAATAGCAGGCCAAGTCGGCGGTTATTTACGCTTTGCCGTTGCGTTCATTTCCTGCCCAACCCACCGAGCAACGCTGCTAACGGACGTTGCGGTTTGACGGGTGGAGTCAGGCCGCCGGTATGCGCTGGCAGGTTTTCCTTTTGCGGGGCAAGGCTGGCTGAAGGTTCGTAGGGCTTGGAGAAATCGAACCCGTCTGCGGTAATCATTGGGGAAGGTAAGGCCCGCTGGGAGCGTTCGCGTTTTGCGCCGCCCTCGCGCCTGGTACGGGCCTCCGCGTCACGATGTACGCGACCGCGCGTGCCGGCATCAGTTTCGGAAAGCTCGGTTTCCGGATCGAAACCGGGCACGGACTCACGCGGGATTTCAAACTTGATGAGTTTCTGGATTTCCGCGAGCCAATGTTTTTCTTCAGGGCTGACCAATGAAACCGCGCGCCCCCTGTTACCGGCACGTCCTGTACGCCCGATCCGGTGGACGTAATCTTCGGCGGTGTGTGGCAACTCGAAATTGATGACGCAGGGCAATTCGTCAATGTCCAGGCCCCTGGCAGCAACGTCTGTGGCAACCAATACACGCACACGCCCTTCCTTGAACGCATCCAGGGTTTCAGTACGCTGTTGCTGGCCTCTGTCCCCATGAATGGCATCGGCCGAAACGCCGTTGCGCGTCAGGAAGTGGGCAAGCCGCCCGCAACCGATCTTGGTATCGACGAACACCAGCACCTGCATGTCCGGCTGGTGACGCAGCAAGTGGGCAAGCAGATTGCGTTTCATGCCTGTACTCACCGGGTGCATGACGTGGGTGATCGTTTCTGAAACCGTGTTGCGGCGGGCAACTTCGATCAGTTTCGGGTTTTTCAGCATCCGGTCGGCGAGCTTGCGGATTTCTTCCGAAAACGTGGCGGAAAAAAGCAGGCTTTGCCGGTTTGTCGGCAGCAATTCCAGGATGCGCCGGATGTCCGGGATGAAACCCATGTCGAGCATGCGGTCGGCTTCATCCAGCACCACCACTTCGACCTGCTGGAAATGGATCATTTTTTGTTGTACGTGATCGAGCAACCGCCCCGGTGTGGCAATCACGATTTCGACGCCACGGCGCAGTTCCTGGATTTGCGCGTTCATGTCGACGCCGCCGTAAATGCATGCAGCGCGCAAGCTCAGATGGCGGCCATAGACCGTGACCGACTCGAATACCTGCATCGCCAGTTCACGGGTCGGAGCGAGGATCAACGCACGCACAGGATGCCGGGCAGGCGATGCGCTGGTATTGGCGTGTCGCGCAAGGCGTTGCAACAGCGGCAGGGTAAATCCCGCCGTTTTACCCGTGCCGGTCTGTGCACCTCCCATGACATCCTGCCCGCCAAGGATAACGGGAATGGCCTGTTGCTGAATTGGCGTGGCCTCGGTGTAACCCGCGTCGGCTACGGCTTGAAGAAGTTCTGGAATAAGGCCGAGTTCGGCAAAGTTCATGGGTATCGTTGTTCTGGGCGGATGCCCGTACTAGTATCGGGCAAAAAATAGTAATGATGGGACGCTGGTGGAAAGTGCGGATTATACACATCCACACATACCCCGCCCTCCGGTATGTCAGGGCCGCTCCGGAAGCGATGCAACCGATATCATTCACTGCACCGCCACTTGCGGTTGTGGGACATGCGTTACGGCGGGTTGAACTGGTTCAAGAGAAAGATGTGGCGCAGGCGCTTGCCCATGCGATACCACCGAGGGCACTTCCTTGAGGCTGTGCTCTGCCATGTACTCGTTCATCAACTTCCAGCCTGAAAGAATGTCGGCTTTCTGTGACTCGGGGTGGAGCGCATAGCAGTCCTCGATGGATCGCCCTGTCTGTCGGCAAGCACTGCCGATAGCCTTCGCATTAGCAGCCTCTTTACCCGGATCAGGTATTTCGAGCATGTCGGCAAGCCTGTCGCAGGCTGACAGGAGCGGCAAAACAGCAACGAAAATGAAACAAACGGTCTTGCGCATATCCGGATGGGCAACAGAACAAAAATGAATTCGCTTCCCATTAACGGCAACACCAGGCAGAAACTTGATCCCTGAACCGACGAACAGTGCAACGTTACTGTTTTTCTTCACAACATACCTGCACAAAAAGTACGGATTACAACAAAAGTACCATTCATTGTGCGTTTTTTTTGGACGTTTCTCTTTACAGCATCTATACTCATTTTCCGCTTTTTTTTGCGGGCATTATTTGAGGAGCATCTATGAACACATTTATTCAGGGTATTGGTCGTCGTAGGCTGGTTTGCGCTATCGGAGCCGTCATGTTGGCCGCGTTGGCAATGCCGGCAACCGCCCAAAATGCAAAAGCCACGGCTCCGGCGGCGGCACAAAAAGCCAAAGCACCCGCACAACCCGCTGGCCCCGTTCAGATCGAACTTTTCCAGCAACTGCCGCCATCGCGGGTCAAAGCACTGCAAGAACTGGTTGAACGTTTCAACGCTCAGAGCACGGCTTCTCAAGTGACGCTTGTCGACACCGGCTGGCAGGCGGCCAAACCGCCGCACATGGTAATCCTCAACAGCACAGACGAAGAAGCGTTCCTCTCGGGCAAGGTGCGTTACAAGCCTGTGTCCACGCTCATGAAAGAATCGGGAGTCGCACTGCAAACCGTCAAGCTACCGGCAATGGTGACGCGCAAACCCGTCAACGCGAACGGGCAATTGCTGGCCCTGCCGGTTGGGATGAATACACCGGTGCTCTATTTCAACCGCGCCGCCTTCAAGCGCGCCGGACTCAATGCGGAAGCCCCATCCGTTACGACCTGGTCTGACCTGCAAAACGTACTCAACAAGCTGACTACCGTTTCCAAATGCCCGCTCACGATTGTCGAACCCGCACAGGTACTGATCGAAAACGTGTCGGCCTGGGATAACGTCCCCATCCTCAGCGGCAGCAAACAACCCATTTTCAATGGCCTCTTCCATGTCAAGTATATTTCCCAAATGGCAAGCTGGAGCCGTGCCGGGCTGCTGAAAATTTTCCAGACCCGTGCCGAAACCGAAGAGCGTTTCACCAAGGGTGAATGCACGGTACTCATCGGCCCATCCGACGCCTGGGCCGATTTCCGCCAACAGAACGGGCTTGATGCCGGCGTTGCCCGCCTGCCCTACATAGACGAAGCCCCCGGCGCCCCACAAAACACCCTGGCCGTCAGCAATGCCTCGCTCTGGGCAACGGTGGGCCAAAAGGCTGCCGAGTACAAGGCTGTAGCAAATTTCATCAATTTCTGGCTGCAACCCGAAAACCAGATCATCTGGCAGCGTGACACCGGCTATCTACCCCTGAACAAGGCCGGTTTTTTTGCCTCTGAGAGCACGCTTCTCGGTGACAGCCTGGAAAACATCCGGATAGCCATCGGGCAATTGGTCAATAAGCCAGCCACATCTCACTCGGCAATCCAGCCTTCGATCGAACGCGAAGCCGCACGCCGCATCATGGACGAAGAACTTGCCGAAGTATGGGCCGACCGCAAGAGCGCCAAGGCAGCCCTTGACAGTGCCGTCATGCGCCTCTCCACAGGCGGCAAGAAGTAAAACCTGGCGCAGCAGCCTACGCCAGACTGAAACCGGCCAGGTGTACTTACCCTGGCCGGTTTTTTTATAAGGAACAACGGACTTTCTTCATAAAGAACGACGGGTGGCAAGTTGCTGCCACCCGTCTCCTTTCTTTTTATCAGCTACAATCGCCGGTGATGTGCAATGCAAGGATTCATGCGGTAAATGCCGAAAACCGAAGTGGATATCATCAACAAATTGGGGTTGCACGCACGTGCATCGGCAAAACTTGCGCGTCTGGCAAACGATTTCGTCTCCGAAGTCTGGTTGGAGCGCAATGAGCGCCGGGTCAGCGCAAAAAGCGTCATGGGATTGATGATGCTTGCCGCCACCCAAGGCTCAACACTCATCATCGAAACCGTGGGCAGTGACGCCGATAAAGCGATGGCAAGCATCGTTCAATTGATCGCCGACCGTTTTGGCGAAGAAGAATGACGACAGCATAAGGAGAAAGTGCTGCGATGAGTTTTACCGTACACGGCCTGCCGGTTTCCCAAGGTATCGCCATCGGCCACGCGCACTTGGTTTCGCACGCGCTACTCGAAGTCAATCACTACAAAATTGCGCCGCGCCATCTCGAAGCAGAACTCGAACGTTTCGATAACGCCGTCTCTTCCGTAGGCGACGAACTGCTCGGGCTGAAAACCGCAACCGCTACTGCCCAATCGCATAACGAAGTGGGCGCGTTCATCGACCTGCAACGCATGATGCTGGAAGACCCTGTGCTGATTGATGCAGCGCGCAACAAAATCAAAGAGCATCACTACAACGCCGAATGGGCGCTGGTACAGCAGATGGAATCGGTGGTGGATCAGTTCCGCCAGATCGAAGACCCTTACCTGCGCGAACGCAAAGCCGATATCGTGCAGGTTGCCGAGCGGCTGGTTAAGGTGCTGCTCGGTGACCCCGGCCCACTTCCTTCCAAACGCAGGGACGGGCTTGGAACCGTCATCGTCGCTCATGATCTGTCCCCGGCGGACACCATCGGTTTCAAGGATCACATCGCAGGATTCATCACGGACATTGGGGGACTCACGAGCCATACGGCCATCGTAGCCCGCAACCTTGGTATTCCAGCGGTCGTAGGGCTGCGCCATATTCGCCACCTGCTGCGCGCCAACGAACTCATCATCGTCGACGGCACGCGCGGCATCGCCATCATCGACCCCGACGAATCCGTCGTCGAAGAATACCTGTTGCGCCGCTCCGCGCTGGAACTGGAGCGTTCCAAGCTCAAACGCCTGCGCGATACCCCGGCGGCCACCCTTGGCGGCGAAGTCATTGAGCTACTGGCTAACATCAGTGGCCCGCAGGACATGGCCCAGATCAAAGAAACCAACGCCGATGGCGTGGGTCTGCTCCGTACCGAATTTCTCTTCGTCAACCGCGACGCCCTGCCCGACGAAGACGAACAATACGAAATTTACCGTTCCATACTGAAAGCCGCTTCTGGCAAACCCGTTTCGGCGCGTACCTTCGACATCGGCTCGGACAAAACACTTGCAGGGAGCGCCCAGGACGAACCCAACCCTGCTCTTGGCTTGCGCGCGGTACGTTATTCGCTGGCCGAACCAAAAATTTTCCTCACCCAATTGCGTGCCTTATTACGCGCTTCAGCGCACGGCAAGCTCCAGATAATGGTTCCAATGCTTGCGCACGCCGACGAAATCGAACAGACACTGCTCCTCATCGGAAAAGCAAAAGAGGAACTTCGCGAAGAAAAAATCAAATTCAACGAAAAATTGCTTGTCGGCGGCATGGTGGAAGTACCCGCCGCCGCGCTGGCTCTGGGTATGTTCGTCCGGCGCCTCAACTTCCTTTCTATCGGAACCAACGACCTCATCCAATACACCCTGGCGGTCGACCGTGGAAACGAGGCAGTCGTGCGCCTCTACGACCCGCTCCATCCTGCCGTAATGAAACTCATCTCCACTACCATCCAGACTTCGCAACGCGCCGGGTTGCCTATTTCCATCTGTGGCGAAATGGCTGGCAGCCCTGCCTATACCCTGCTGTTACTTGGCATGGGGTTGCGCAGTTTTTCGATGCACCCCGCCCGTATCCTTGAAATCAAAAAACAAATCCTGCGTGCCGACCTCGCCGAAATTACCCCCAAGGTGCAACGCATTCTCAAGCTCGACGAGCCCGCCCGCATCCGCGAAGCGGTAGAAAAACTGACAGGATAACCCGTTCCGTCATACCTACTTTTTGTGCGAACTGTTAAAACCCCCATCTGCCGTCGTCAGTCTGGCAGGTTGTGTCGGGATGCGTAACGTGAAGGAGGCCATCTGGGAGGCTCGAAGAGACGGTTTGCTTGAAAACGAATAAAAAAACCACACCATTACAATGCAGCGTTAGCCTCGCTTTTGCCGTATAGCCGCCGGTGTTCTTTCACTGCGTAACGGTCGGTCATTCCGGCAATGTAGTCCGCAATAGCGCGCGCCTTGATATCATCGGGATTTGACTGCGCGCGCGCGCGGTGCTGTGGCGGCAGCGCGTCCAGATCGCCCATGTAGGCTGCAAACAGGTCGGCGATGATGCGTTGCGCCTGGTTTGTCATGCGTAAAACCCGCTCGTGGCGATAGAGGTTTTTGAATAGGAAAGCTTTTAGCTCACGCAACTTCGGGCGCATTTCCCCGGAATACTCCGCCAGTGCCGGGGCGGCACGGACATCGTCGGGCGTTTCTACGCCCGATTGCGTGATATTGGCGCGCGCCTGGGTGATGAGGTCAAGCGCCAGCGCGTTGATCATGCGTCGGACAGTCTCATGCACCAGCCGCCGTCCGGCCAATCCCGGCCAGCATGCCTCAGCCTCGCGGCGGCACTGCGCAAAAATCGCTACCGTGTCGAGTTGTTCGAGCGAAAGCAGTTCCGAACGCAGGCCATCATCGACATCGTGATTGCTGTAGGCCATTTCATCGGTCAGGTTGACGACCTGCGCTTCCAGCGAAGGCTGTCTTCCTTCGATGAAACGCCGCCCAAGTTCGCCGAGGGCGTGAATATTGTCAGGGGAGCAATGCTTGAGGATGCCTTCCCGCGTCTCAAACATCAGGTTTAGCCCGTCGAAGGCCGGGTAACGTTCTTCGAGTACATCGACGATGCGTAGCGATTGGAAGTTGTGTTCAAAGCCGCCGAACGCTTCCATGCAAGCGTTCAATTCGTCCTGCCCGCTGTGCCCGAAGGGCGTGTGCCCAAGGTCATGCGCCAATGCGATGGCTTCAACCAGTTCTTCGTTGAGTCCCAGCGCGCGGGCAATGGAACGCGACAACTGCGCCACTTCCAGGCTATGGGTCAGGCGGGTGCGGAAATGGTCGCCCTCATGGTTGATGAAAACCTGTGTCTTGTATTCGAGGCGGCGAAAAGCGGTTGAATGGATGATGCGGTCGCGGTCGCGCTGAAATTCGCCCCGTTCGTGCGGTGGCGGTTCGGCATGTTGGCGCCCACGGGAAACGGATTCGGTGACGGCATAAGGTGCGGGGGTTTTCATCAAAAACAAACTCAGGTTTGAAACCTCCCCCTTTAGGGGGACAATCTCGCTTGGGAGAGGTGTAACCTCTTTCAAGCGCTTTTGTCGCCCGGTCACGGGCGTGGATTGAAACGATCTACTGGCAACGCGCCTCGATCGCCGCGCTGACATCGCCCATTTCAACATCGCCCGTCATCACGGCCTGCCCGATGCCGCGCAACAGTACGAAACGCAGTTTACCCGCTTCGACTTTTTTGTCGTAAGCCATCAATTCAAGATAGCGCGGCGCACCAAGAGCCGGCCCTTGCGTAGGCAGCCCGGCACGTTTGAGCAGGCGCTCGATACGCGCGATCTCGCCATCGCCGATCCACCCGAGACGCCGGGAGAGTTCCGCCGCCATCATCGTCCCGGCGGCCACGGCTTCTCCGTGCAGCCATTGTCCGTAACCAAGGCCGGTCTCAATGGCATGACCAAAGGTGTGCCCAAGGTTGAGCAAGGCCCGCTCGCCCTGCTCGGTTTCGTCGGCGGCAACGATTTCCGCCTTGTTGCGGCAGGAACGTTCAATGGCCCAGGCGAGCGCTCCGGCGTCCAGGGTGCGCAGGGCGTCGATGTTCTGTTCGAGCCAATCGAAAAACCCGGTATCACGGATCAGGCCATACTTGATGACTTCAGCCAGCCCTGCCGAAAATTCCCGCTCCGGCAGTGTAGCGAGCGTTGCCGTGTCGGCCAGCACCAGGCGCGGCTGGTAGAAGGCTCCGATCATATTCTTGCCTTGCGGATGGTTGATCGCGGTCTTGCCGCCCACCGAGGAGTCCACTTGCGCAAGCAGCGTAGTCGGAACCTGGATGAAAGGCATGCCCCGCTGGTAGCATGCCGCCGCGAAGCCAGCTATGTCGCCCACCACGCCGCCGCCCAGCGCAATGAGGGTAGTGGAACGCTCACAACGCCCGCGCAGCAGAGCATCGAAAATCGTGTTGAGGGTCTGCCACTCTTTATGCGTTTCGCCATCAGGCAGGATGATGGGAATGGCTTCTATACCAGCACGGGCGAGTCCCGTGCATAGACGTTCGAGGTAGAGCGGCCCAACCACTTCGTTGGTCACGATTGCAGCCTTGCGCGTACGCAGGTGAGGCGCGATGCGTTCTGCACAGTCGATCAGACCGGCTCCGATGTGGATAGGATAGCTGCGTGCGCCTAGATCGACATTCAGGGTGTGCATGAGGTTTTCCAATTTGCATTCTCAATCAGCGCCTTTTCGATCCGGTTCGTCATCGACATACAGGTGCCGCGTTCGCCGTCGACGACGATGTCGGCTACTGCCCGATACAGGGGGTCGCGCTCGCGGTACAGTTCTTCTATGCGCGCGCGTGGGTTTTCAACCTGGAGCAACGGGCGGTTGCGGTCGCGCCGGGTGCGTTCCCAGAGGACATGCGGCGGCGTGTTGAGATAGATGACGGTTCCGCGTTCCGACAGCAGGGAGCAGTTGCCGGGATCCAGCACGATACCGCCGCCGGTGGCGATGACGATATCCTGCTCAGCAAGCAGTTCGACAAGCAGCCGCGACTCGCGCCGCCGGAAACCGGCCTCACCCTCGATCTCGAAGATGGTTGGAACCGACACGCCAGTACGCGCGATGAGTTCGTGGTCGCAGTCGGCAAAACGCAGGTTTAAGCGTTTGGCCAATTCGCGCCCCACAGTCGTTTTACCGGCTCCCATCATGCCGATCAGGATCAAACAGGTCACTTCAGTTTTGCCGCGAAGATGAAAAAAGGCGGTGCCCCGGAGGAGCACCGCCTCATATCATAGCAGTTGGAGGCGTCTGGTTTGAGTCATCCCGGCTTTCCAGGCGGAGATTCCCCAATACGGTTCAGCGCATGCTCAAAGCCTCATCGACGATACGCGGGGTCACGAAGATCAGCAGTTCCGTTTCGTTCTTCGTCTTGTTGGTCGACCGGAAGAGATGGCCGATGACGGGGATGCTACCCAGCAGCGGGACTTTGGTCACGCTACTGATCTCTTCGTCGGAGTAGATACCGCCGATCACCACAGTTCCGCCATTGTCGATCAGTACGTCGCTCTTGACGCTCTTGGTTTCGAGCGGAGGCTCCCTACCGATGCCTCCCGTCACGTCGGGAATCGGGCGATCCTTGTTCACCTGGATGGCAAGTTGCAGGCGGCCATCCGGCGTGATTTGCGGCTTGACCTTGAGCGCAAGCACCGCTTTCTTGAATGAGACGCTTGTCGCCCCGGAACTCGACGCTTCCTGGTATGGAATCTCGGTTCCCTGCTCGATCAACGCTTCGACGTTGTTGGCGGTCAGCACACGCGGGCTTGAGATGGTACGCGCTTTGCCGTCCGATTCCTGTGCCTGCAGTTCGACGTTCAGGAACCGCGAGAACTTGCTGTTGACGATCGTCAGGCCGAGTGCCCCGAACGGATTCACTATGCCGTTTCCACTCCAGGCGGGAGAACCGTCCGGCCCCCCCTGCGGAAAATGATCAATCGTGTTGTACTCGTCGCCAAGCTTGGCTTCCGATATCTTACCACCGTCATTTTTTGCAAAATTAGTGTGACCGAAACCAATTTTCGCCCCACCGCCCAGGCTCGCCAGCCCCCTGCTGCCAAAACCCAGCTTCACGCCAAGGTCACGCGCAAAACCCTTGCTGGCTTCGACAATGCGGGCTTCGATCAACACCTGTTTTGGCGCAATGTCGATCTCAGTGACGAGACGGCGCAAATCGGCAAGGCGCGAACCAACGTCGGTTACGAAAAGCTTGTTGCTGCGATCATCGACCACAACGCTGCCGCGCTTGGACAGCACGGTCTGGTTCTTGGATTGGAGGAAATCGAAGATTTCCTTGGCACGATGGTAGTTGATCTGGAAGCTCTCGGTCTGTAGCGGTTCCAGTTCTTCAACCTGCACGCGCGCCTCGTTGATCATCTTCTCACGCGCAGCAAGTTCTTCGCCGGGCGCGATCCAGATCACGTTGCCGTTCTTGCGCATGTCCAGACCTTTGGCCTGAAGGATGATGTCCAGTGCCTGATCCCAGGGCACATCCTTGAGCCGCAGGGTGAGGCTGCCCTGTACGGAGTCGGAAGTAACGATGTTGAAGTCGGTGAAATCGGCGATGACCTGCAATACCGAACGTACGTCGACGTTCTGGAAATTGAGCGAGAGTTTGTCGCCCGCGTATTTGACGCGCCCACCCCCCTTTTGCACGAGCCGGTTGGGATCTTCGGCAACACGCTTGACTTCCAGCACAAACTGGTCGCTGCTCTGATAGGCGTTGTGTTCCCACATCCCAGTTGGCGTCACGGTCAGGCGGACATTCTCGCCCTGCTGTTCAGCGAGCAACTGCGTCACCGGCGTGCCAAAGTCGACGACATCCGACCGGCGGTGGAGATTTTCCGGCAGTGTCGCCTTGAGGAAATTCACAATCAGTTTGCCGCCCTGCTGGCGCACATCGACGCTCACGTCGGCGCTGGAAAGCTGGACGATCACCCTGCCCTCACCTCGTTCGCCACGCCGGAAGTTGATGTCAGTGATGCTTTTCCCCAACGCAGCCCGTACCAGCGCGGCCCGTGCCGGTGGTGCCGGTGCTGCCCGTGCCGGTACAGGCGCAGGCTCGGGTGCGGGCGCAACGAGTACAGGCGTGGGCGTGGGCGTGGGCGCAGCCACCATCGGCTTCGGTGCGGGCGTGGGCGTGGGCGTGGGCGTGGGCGCCATCGGCTTCGGTGCGGGAGCCGCACTGTTTCCCTGGGACAGGGCGATGGTCAACGTATTGCCGTTTACACGGGTATCGTAGGCCAGAAGCTTAGACATGTTGAACACTATGCGGGTACGATCACCAACCTGAACGACGTTTACGCTGCGTAAATCGCCGCGTTCGATGTTTTGTATGTTCTGACCAAGCTCGTTGGTCATGCCTGGAAAATCGAACGCAATCCGGGGTGGATTGGCCACGGTAAAACTGGCTGGGGTCGCCTTCAGAGGCGTTTTTGTGGTCAGGCGTACATAGAGCGTACCGCCATCGTCTGCCACGTTGATCGACTTGATGCTGTTGAGGTTGGTAGTGGTAAGTATCTGCTCCTGAGCCTGAACCTGAACCGGCAACCCAAATATTAACCATCCCACCATTGCCAGTATCGGTAATGACACGCCTGCTCTTGCTTTCATCTTCCTACCTCCTGCCTCTCTTGTAACAACATTGTTGCAACTCTCTCAATCCAACCTTCATTCAAGTCCTCGATCAACTCTTGGAGCTCCAGCGAATCTTGATTGATAGAAATGACCTTTCCATAATTACGTCCCATGAAATTACCTACATGTACTTGATAGAGCGCCTTGTCGACCTGAATGAGTGCGTTGAGTAATTTGCCCTTTTCGAGCACACCGACCATCTTCAGGGATTCCAGCGGATATGCTTCCAGCGGTTCACGTTGCCTGTCGGGATTGAGGCGCGGATCGTCCACTCGACGTTTTTCCGGCCTGGACGGTTCAATGCGCGTCGCATTGAATGGCTCCAGGTCATTCACGGCCAAGTAATTGACGACCGGGAAAATCTTGACCTCCGGCAGAGGTTTGACTGCGCCGCGCATGTCGACGGCCTGCTCGTTCATCCACTTCAGGATGTCTTCCTGGTCGTTCGTACAGCCAAGCGTCAGAACACTACTTCCAATTATCATAACAGCGAGCACGTTTTTCATTTCCTGCCTCTCCGCTGCTTATTCTGCTTATTCAGTTCTTCTTCATCGAGGTAACGGTAGGTTTCCGCCGTCGCATCCAGTTTCAGGCGACCATCGTAAGTCATGGATTTATCCTTGCTCCTGCTGCCGGCCTGCGCCGGAGCCGCCGCGAGCACCATGTTCTTGATCGTGACGATGCGCGGCATTTTGGCTACGTCGCTGGCGAATTCCCCCAAGTCGTTGTAGCTGCCCGTCACGCTGATCGTGACCGGAACCGCCGCATAGAACTCCCGAATGTCGTCCCTGGCAGGTTGGAACAGGTCGAATTGCAAGCCGCGCCCAATCCCGGCCTGGTTGATGTCCGAAAGCAGGGATTCCATTTCGGCCTTACCCGGCAACTGCCGGACGAGAAAATCGAACTGGCGGTTGATTTCTTCGAGTTGGCGTTTGTATTCGTCGATATTGACGGCCTGACGCTTTTTGCCCACCCAGCTATCGCGCAGCTTCAATTCCTCCTGCTGTTTTTTCTCCAGTTCCCCCCACTGATCCGACCCGTCGAACAGCCAAGCCATTACGACCACTATGACCAGGGCCAGCACGTAGGCGGCAACCTTTGGCGCTGTCGGCCAGACGCCGGGGTCATTGAAGTTCAAGTCCCGAAAATCGTCTTGCAGCCGTTGGAAGTTGATGCCTTTCATTCCCTAACCTTTTCGTATCGTCGCGGCAGGAGCCGTTACTTCATCAGTGGGCGTGGTGCGTTTTTCGATATAGACATTGATCTCAAAACCGTACACCCGCCGGTTGCTAAGCAGTTCCGCCACGCTTTTGACCACTTCAGAACCTCCCAGGAACGGTGATTCGTTCAGGCTGCTCATCATGTAGGAGACGCGGGCGTTGGATTGTGCGAAACCTTTCAGGGTGACCTTGTTGCCAGACTGCGATACCCTGGTCAGAAAGACCCCAGGCGGCATCCGCATCGCCAGTTCATTGAACAGGATCACCGTTTCGGCCCGGTTGCTCTGCAAAGTCTCGATCACCTGCTTGCGGGCCAGCAGGCGATCTATTTGTCCGCGCAAATCTTTGATCGCCTCGATTTCATGATCGAGCGTAGTGATCTCGTTCTGAAGATATTTGTTTCGTGCATTCTGCTTTTCGAGGTGTCCAGCATTAAACATGTGTACCAGCAACCAGATAGCAGCCCCGAGCGCAGCCATCAGCCCGACAGTTACGTAGAATTGCCGACGTTGTTCCTTGCGTTTTTCTTCCCGATGTGGAAGGAGGTTGATCCGGATCATTCGTCGAACCTCCGCAGGGCCAATCCGCACGCCACCATCAGCGAAGGCGCGTCAGTCAGCAGTTTTCTGGTATCTAACTTCGTTGGCGTCGACATGGCCGCGAAGGGATTGGCGATGCAGGTCACAACCTGGGTGCGTTTTCTGACGGCATCCACCAGTCCGGGAATGGCCGCGCATCCCCCGGCCAGCACGAGATAATCGACCTCGTTGAACTGCGTGGAAGTGAAGAAGAACTGCAAGGCGCGCGAAACTTCGAGCACTAGTTTTTCCATGAATGGCCGGAGCACGGAGTCTTCGTAATCACTCTGCAGGCTGTTCGAACGTTTAGCCGCTTCAGCTTCGTCCAAACTCAGACCGTATTGACGGGAAATATCCTTGGTTAGTTGCTCTCCGCCAAATGTCTGTTCTCGCGAATAGATTTTCTGTCCATCGCGTATGACGACAAAATTCGTCACCGCTGCGCCAATATCCACCAACCCCACCAGCTTGCCAGAAGCCGCTTTCGGCAATTGCCGAACCACCAGTTCGAAAGCGGCTTCGAGTGCCAGGGATTCGACATCGACCACCACGACTTTCAGCCCGCAGCCTTCCGCCACGCTGACCCGGTCTTCGATCTGTTCCTTGCGCGAAGCCGCAACAAGCACTTCCACCTCGTCGGGGGAACTTGCCGGGCCAATGACCTGGAAATCGAGATTGACTTCATCAAGCGCAAACGGAATGATCTGCGCGACCTCGGTCTCGACCTGTATTTCCATCTCCAATTCACGCAGGCTGGCTGGCAGGATGATCTTTTTAGCGAACACCGCCGAAGCCGGCATGGCAATGGCGACACTCCTGGTTCCTGAGCCGAAACGCCGTAGCGCACGCTGCAAACCGTCGGACACGGCATTGACGTTGGCAATATTGCCGTCCACCACGGCCTCACCCGAAAGAGGCTCGATCACATAGCGCTCCACACGTAGCGCCCCCCGATCGCCTGGCGCCAATTCCAGCAATTTGATCGACGAAGTCGATATATCGAGACCGCCGAGCTGACGCGATTTTGAACCAAAAAAAGAAATGTCAGCCACGCGAAAAATCCTTTCTTTTCATTATGTTAAGAAGTAGCCTAAACAAAAGACGGCCTTTCGATACAAACGCCCACTCTAGGCGGGCTCTCAGTGGCATCGCAAGGAACTTTCCACGTCAACGCCTCCATTAAGTGACAATAAACATTCCAATGTGACATTGTTCACGATGCATAGCAGAAACCTTGGGCAAAGCTTCGTACTGTCCTTTTCCAGTAACGGCATCAATTCCTGCGGATAAACCCCTCCCTTGCCCATATATAATGTGGGCTGTTTAATTTCACACGGACACACTATGCGCTGGCTCCTGTATCCGTTCGCCGCGTTATTGGCCCTGGCGGTAATAGGATTGGCCACGTTGACCGTCATCTGCCTGCTGGCCTGGCCCAATCTGCCTTCCCTTGAAGCCTTAACCGACTACCGGCCCCGCGTCCCCATGCGCGTCTACACCGCTGATGGCCATCTCATCAGTGAATTCGGCGAAGAACGGCGAACGGTGGTCAAAATCCAGAACGTTCCTGCCCATCTCAAGCAGGCGTTGCTTGCAGCAGAAGATCAAAACTTCTATGAGCACATGGGCATTGATTTCGTCAGCTTCACACGCGCGTTCATCAACAACCTGCAGTCCAATTCGCGCGGCCAGGGTGGCTCGACCATCACCATGCAGGTAGCACGCAATTTCTTTCTGACGCGAGAAAGATCCTATAACCGCAAACTTTATGAAATCCTGCTTGCGCTCAAGATCGAGCACAATCTCAACAAGGATCAGATCCTGGAGCTGTACATCAACCAGGTATTTCTCGGGCAGCGTGCCTACGGTTTTTCGGCCGCTGCCAAAATTTACTTTGGCAAGCCGCTCGATAAGCTCACCCTGGCTGAAACTGCCATGCTCGCCGGGCTGCCGCAGGCACCCTCGATTGCCAACCCAATTACCAACCTCACGCAGGCGCAAAATCGGCAACGCTATGTCCTGCGGCGCATGCTCGAAGCCGGATTCATCAACGAAACCCAATATAAACAAGCCCTGGACGAACCCGTGCGTATCGTTTCTGGCGGAGCCGCACGAGATGCCGGCACCGTCAGAACTTCGGTGCACGCTGAATACGTAGCCGAAATCGCGCGCCAGATCGCCGTCGAACAATTCGGCGAACAGGCCACCTATCAAAGCGGCCTCAAAATCATCACCACCATCACACGCGCCGAACAGGAAGCCGCCTATGAAGCCCTCCGCAAAGGGGTCTTGGATTATGGCCACCGTCATGGTTACCACGGACCGGAAAAAGTGCTTTCCCTACAGCCCGGCGCACCAAACACGGAAGCGCTGGACAGAGAAATCACCAAGGCGCGTGACTTTGGCGACTTGCTCGCCGCCGTAGTGCTTACCGCCACCCCGAAAGAAGTTACCGTCTACCGCAACGGCCAGACCATCTCCATCAGCGGCGAGGGGCTACGCTTCGCCGCCCCCCTGCTGAACGAAAAATCCGCACAAGCCCGCCGGGTGCTCCGTGGCGCATTGGTACGTATCCGCAAAACCGGCCAGGGATGGGAAATCACCCAGTTACCGGAAGTCGAAGCCGCCTTGCTTTCCATCGACTCGAGAACTGGCGCGGTGCGTGCCCTGGTCGGAGGGTTCGACTACAACCGCAGAAAATTCAACAACGTCACCCAAGCCGAACGCCAGCCGGGTTCCAGTTTCAAACCCTTCATCTACTCCGCCAGCCTGGAAAAAGGCTACGCGCCGGGTACGCTCATCGCGGACGAGCCCCTGTTTTATCCGGCAGGCAGTATCTCCATGCATGAATGGACACCGCGCAATTACGACGACAAATTCAGCGGCGCCATCACCTTGCGGGACGCCCTCGCGCACTCGAAGAACATCCCGGCCATTCGCGTACTCGAAAACATCACTCCAGGCTACGCACAACAATACATTAGCCGCTTCGGCTTCGACGCCTCCCACCATCCGCCCTACTTGACAATGGCCCTGGGCGCAGGAGCTGTCACGCCGTGGGAAATGGCGACCGCCTACGCCGTATTCGCCAATGGCGGTTATCGCGTCAACCCCTACGTCATCAAGGAAATCCGGGACAGCAACGACAAGCCGATTGCCCGCCCCACCCCATTGGTGGCTGGCAAAAACGCCCAAAGAGTAATCGACGCACGCAACGCCTGGGTGATGACTTCCCTGCTCCAGGATGTTGTGCGCAAGGGCACGGCAGCCCGTGCCCGCAGCCTCAACCGCAACGACCTTGCCGGCAAGACTGGAACCACCAACGATTTCGTCGATGCCTGGTTCTGTGGCTACAACCCCGAAATCGTCGCCGTCTCCTGGATTGGCTTTTCCATTCCGCGCAATCTCGGCAAAGGCGAAACCGGCGGGGCCGCAGCGCTGCCGATCTGGATCGACTACATGCACACCGCGCTGGCCGGCAAGCCGGAAGCCTCCCTGCCCCGTCCGTCGGGCCTTGCTTACGCCAAAGTGCACGACGGTCGCCGCGAAGACGTCTACTACGCCGAAAACCAGCCTCCGGCGTTGCGCATTCCGCCCAAAGAAGAAGAGCCTCTCGACTGGTTCCGTTCCCTGTTCGGCATCCCCTCACCCTCCTCTGATCGCCCCGCCCCGGTCGAAGACAGGCTTTTTCTTCCCTGAGCACGAGCGATATGCGCGGCAGGCATTGATTGCGGCGCAGGTATCGGAGGCTGCCTGACGCGCGGCGGCGGCGAAATCCCCGTTCCAGCGCTTATCCTCGCCTTCGCCCGCGTAAAGAATGGCGCGCGACGAATTGAGCATCAGCCCCAAACCGTCCTTCGTCTGTCCGGCAGACACCGTGGCGGCAATGTCTCCACCCTGCGCGCCGATACCCGGCACGAGCAATGGCATATCCCCCACCAGTGAACGTACGCGCGCCAATTCGTCCGGGAACGTCGCCCCCACTACCAGCGCGCAATTTCCGTTCGCGTTCCAGGAACCGGAAACGAGCCGGGCAACACGTTCATAAAGTTTTTCTCCGTCACCGAGATCGAGATTCTGCAAATCGGCGCCACCGGAGTTCGACGTGCGGCAGAGCAGGATCACCCCCTTGCCCTCCCAGGCCAGATAGGGCTCCACGGAATCCCGCCCCATGTAGGGATTCACCGTAACTGCGTCCGCCTGGTAACGTCCGAAGGCTTCTTCCGCGTAACGGCCCGCTGTACTGCCGATATCTCCGCGCTTCGCGTCCAGGATTACCGGAATGCCCGGATGCTGCACGTGGATGTATTCGATCAGGGCTTCAAGCTGAGCCTCGGCGCGGCAAGCTGCGAAATAGGCAATCTGCGGCTTGAACGCGCAAACCAGGTCGGCAGTAGCATCCACAATGCTGCGGCAAAACTCGAAAACAGCCTGTGGCTTGTCCGCCAGCAATGGCGGCAACCGGGACGGATCAGGATCGAGTCCCACACAAAGCAGGCTATCGCATTCCCGCCAGACAGCCCGCAGAGCGTTCATGAAATCCACGGCCATGCTCAGGCACGCACAAAATAATCCAGCGCAATCCCGCCGAAAACCGACGCACCTACCCAGTTGTTGCAAATGAAAGCCTGCCAGCAGGCTGCGCGCTGCCGCGTGCGGATGAGCAGGAAAACACGCCCCACTACCAGCGCGGCCACCCCTATTCCGGCAAGGAACACCCAACCCAGCCCGAACGACAGCCCCACCACGGCAATGAGGGACAAAGAGATCGCATGGCACAGCATCACCACGATCACTTCATAACGGCCAAACGTGATGGCTGAAGTACGGATGCGCCCCAATTTGATGTCATCGTTACGATCCACCATCGCATACGCCGTATCGTAAGAAATCGTCCAGAAGAAACTCGCCGCCACCAGCAGCCAGGACATCGGCGGCACTGTATTCTGTACGGCAGCAAAAGCCATCGGAATACCGAAACCAAACGCCACGCCCAGATAGGCTTGCGGTATGGGGAAAAACCGCTTCGTGAAGGGATAACTCATCGCCAGGAATAGCGCCACCAACGCCAGCAGGAAAACGAGGAAGTTCCTGAGCGGCACGATCAATAGAAACGAAAGGAGCAACAGCCCCACCCCGAACCATAACGCTTCGCGCACGCTGAGAGCCCCCGTCACGAGAGGACGATCCCGCGTACGTTCTACATACCCGTCGAAATTTCGATCCGCGTAGTCGTTGACGACGCATCCGGCTGAGTGCATCAAAAAGCTGCCGAACGCAAAAACAAACACCTGGTACAGGGAGGGCGAGCCTTCCGCAGCAATCCACAGCCCCCACATTGTCGGCCAGAGCAATAACATCGTGCCTACCTGTTTACCAAGCGAATCAACGCGAATCAAATGAGCGTAATGCGGCAGGCGGGCGACAATATTCATGGAGTGTCCATTGCAGTGGCGTGAAAGTGATATTTTACCGCAGGAACCCATTTTTTTAAGTGCGTCGGGCAAAAATCTTACGCTTACAACAACATAATATATGTATTTATAATATTTGCCCTACGGATGCAACCCACCTGTCAAACAGGGTGCGCGGTCATTTTTATGCTAAAATAATATTCTGATCCGTATAAAGCCCTCTTTTCACAAAAATTTAAACTCTATAGCAAAGATCATTGCATTGCCGTAGCGGTGCTCTTATACTCCGCCCCTCATGACAAATTGGAACAATGGGCAATGAAAGTATCATTTTTCAGATTACTGAGGAATGCCATGCTTTCAACTTATCGGCCTTTGTACAGCCCGCCTTCATCCTTGTGTTGCTTACTCGGTGAAAAGGATATTGTAACTTTATTCATACCGTTACCGGTTTTATTCATTTCGGTTCATGAATATTTTTATTAAATTACCTTTCCACTTTCAACTTGGACATTGGTTATGGCACAGAACAACACTTTAACGACAGTTGATTCGACGGTTGATTCGGCTGTTAATCCGTATTACGAAAACCTTCCCGCGTACATGACCGACGTGTACGGATGGGCATACGTCGATCCGAAGAAAGTATTTTTTTTGGATCATAATTGGGTTGTTCGTATCTTGTTGTTTTTCAACGATCAGCGATTGATACATGCCTACCTGGACGAGGTCAGGGAGGGAATGCGTATCTGGCAAGTGGCGCATGTTTACGGAGACTTGGTTAAACGTGTCGCCGAAAAGGTTGGGTCGCAAGGCATATTTCATTTGACCGACATAACGCTGGTACAGACCGAGCACGCAAAGCGTAAATTAGCCGATAAACCGTGGTGTAAAGTAATCCATAGCGATGCCGCCAATTTTACAGGTGAAAAAAATATCGACTATGACATAATATGTAGTTTCTTCCTTTTACATGAAGTCCCTGAAAATAAAAAGCATCAGATCGTCGACCATATGCTGGCAAAATTGCCTAAGGGAGGGAAGGCCGTTTTTATCGATTATTCCAATCCGACCAAATGGCATCCGATTCGTTATATTCTGAGAATCGTCAATCATTTACTTGAGCCGTTTGCCCATACATTATGGAAAAACGAAATCAGCCACTACGCAAGTAAAGCCGAACAATTTATCTGGAAGAAAAAAATACTTTTTGGTGGCGTTTATCAATGCGTAATCGTCACACACAAGGGATGGTCTGAATAAGTCGAGCGGTAAGTGTGCGCTGCGGATCGGGATGGGATGCAAGGCGCAAACCACAGCCATAGCCGTCGCTATGGCGAGGATTTGCAACGCCGCAGACCGCCCGACT
>WREK01000009.1 GCA_009779355.1 Betaproteobacteria bacterium
AAAATAAACCCATTTATTATCAAAAACATATTGATGTTAATGAACTATATACGTAAAAAAAACCGACTCTTTTATTCGATCAGGCACATCGGAAAACACTTATATTTATTACAAAAAATAGCATAACTTATCTCGGGAAATACGTATAAATTTGCATCATGTTTGAAGTAATCCCGTCCGCGATCAACCGGAGCGGTTGCCATTGACACGCATCAGCCTACAGCCTGGCGCGCCCAAACAGAGAAGGGGGGCTTTACGCCCCCCTTCAATCAACTGCCTATGCAGGAAAAACTAAGGAATCAGGACCGACCCACGCTGCGGCGACGACGCGCCACGGCGCCAACCAGGCCGAGACCAGCCAACATCATGGCGTACGTTTCCGGTTCGGGGATACTGGGCGGCGGAATCCTGGGCGGAGGATTATTTCCGACGTTCGTCATCTTGATGACGACATCGTTCCAGTCCCAGTCAGTTGTATGACCACTCTTTTTCGGCGTTCCGCCGCCATCTTCGAAGCCAACAGTTACGTAGCCAGGCGCGTATGTAACCAGATCCATCAAGAACCCGGAGCCATCATAGGGTTTGCCTCCAGCCGCACCGCTAAGATACGTCATATTCGTGTTTTCGTTCTTCAGGCTGAAAACCAGTTCGACAGCACCCACGGGAGGGGCATAGCTGTACACGTTACTGCCACCCTGCATCAGGCAGGTAGAACACGAACCAAGGGCCGCTACGTCCGTAGACTTACCCGAGCTTTTGAGGAGCGGAGTAAATACACCACCGATCAAGGCTCCTTCTGAGTCAAGCGCGCCGATCCACAGATAATTGGTATGCGCTGAACGGGAACCCTCCCATGAATTGGAGCTGCCTGGCACATAAGTTATCAACACATCCGCACCCGGATTCTGGATGTAAAGGTGTCCGCCCTGTTCGGCGTTAGCAGCCGCTGGCATCGCGTATGCGGCGCCCAATGCCAGAAGCGATATGGATAAGATTTTCTTCATGTTGAACTCCTCTAGTGATAAAAACCCTAAGGACGGGTATCTTTCTACCTGTATCGTAGCAAAAAACATGCCAAAGATTAAAAGTATTTATTATCAAAAACATACAGACATCGACAAGATGTAACTGTAAAAAAAAACGACTCGGCTACTCGATCAGATGCTTCAGTAAACACGTACCGTATTATAAAAATAGCATCACAGCCGGTACCGCCCCACACATCCCACCTGCAAGAGTAAGCGCGGCTACTTTGGCGATCAGTGCAAGCTTGGCGTGTTTCATCGTTATATTTTCTATTTATGAGACTCCCAAAGCCAGGACGGCAGCAACCACCTTCCGCTATCATTTAAGCAAGAAACATGCCATAATTGCACTGTATTGATTACTCAGAATGTACCTATTGTTTGACAAAACAAGAGTGTAAAAATTCTCGACTCCCTATTGATAGAATTTCTTGGAAGGCATATCGGTAAACACGTATACGTATTACAGAAACTGTACAATTTATTGTGGAAAATACGTATACGCCCGATATTCTTCATTGAAGTACACCGCTCCTGTCAACCGGGAGCTTTTCAATGCGTTTGAATAGGATTCACTGCAACAGCTTCTCGGCCATTCCCTGAAAGTCGCTTTTTCTGAACACGCCGACTTTTCGGAACACAACCTCGCCCCTGCGGTCAATGAGCAGCGTAAATGGCAGGAGAGCTTCGTCATTGCCTAGCGCCTTCGTCAAAGCAACCCCTCCCTGCTCGCCGGCGAGCACGACGGGATAGCGCACTTCGTAGGCAGCCAGGAATTCGCGCACTTTGTCCGGTTCTTCCTCCAGCGCAATGCCGAGCACGGTCAATCCCTGTTTTTTGTATTTCTTCTGCAACGCAGTCAACACCGGGAACTCATCACGGCAAGGAACACACACGCGCATCCAGAAGTTGACGACCAGTGGTTTTCCACGAAAATTTGAAAACAGCATCGATTTTCCGTGAATATCGGTCATCGTCGCTGAAAAAAGTGCATCCACCTCCTCTGCCTTCGCCCCGGCGGTGAAAAGGGCGAAAAACAGTACTCCACTCACAAGAATTCTTGCAGCCTTCACAGCAAATCTCCCCGGCGCAGGAGGAAATAGCCCGCAAATGCGGCTGCAAGCCCCAACAGGGACGGATAGGCCAACGCATAGATCTGAAAACCCTTCACGCCGAAAAGGTCGATGATGACGTAAGCGGATGGGCCGAGCACGACAAGTTGGGGATCGAACATTGCCAGCGCGGCGGTACGGAACACTTGGAGCGGGTTCAGGAGCGCGATGGTCACAGCGGTTTCAGGAGCGATACGTCCCTGGATCATGACCCCCAGCAGGATCAGGTCGAGAAAGAGCAGCAGCGCAAGCCAGAGGATGAAGGCCGCGCCCTGAGCCGTATCCGTACTGCGCGCAATGGAAGAAATGAGCATCCCAAAACCGAGAAAACACAGCGCCATCGCCGCCAGCAGCGCCGTGTAATAGCCGAACACCGTCCACGGAATGTCGATTTCCTGGACAATCCCCCAGGCCACCGCGCCCAGCATGGCAAGAAACACCGGCGCAAAGATGACCAGGTAGCGCCCAAGAATCTTGCCCCAGAACCAGGCGCCGATTGAAACCGGCAGGGACAGCAGGTATTCAAATACGCCTGCTTCACGGTCTCCCGCCACGGAGCGCACCGTGGTGATGAGCACGAAAATCGGCAGGATTGCCATCGCCAGTTGAATGTACGTCACCAGCAGGCGCGACAAGCCAATGAAACCGAGCACACGCGACTCCGACAAGCCAAACGCAAATAGCAGCGCAACGATCCCCCCGAAGACCAGGGTGTAGATCAGGAACCAGCGCGCACGTAACGACTCCGCAATGTCGAGCCTGGCGGTGAGGAATAACTGCTTCATCGCTCAACTCCAGGCCCGCCGCCATGCCCACTTCCATGCATGTGCGCCTGCCCGTGGCGCATGAGTTCATCGAAGCCGACGGATTTTTCATCGGAACTTTCCACGGCGGCAAAGTTGTAGCCCATGGGGGAGGCACGTTCGATGTAGCGCGCCAGGCGCGCGTCGAGCCAGCGCAACATATCGCGGTTGTCAATCGGGCTGCTGAAATCGGCCACCCATACGCGGGCTTCCGGGTCTTCCCACCAGGCATGCGCCCCGATCTTTTTGCCCGGCCCATTCGCCCAGGCAATAAGGCAACCGATGTCATCGAATTTGAGCACGCCTTTAACCAACTTGCCGTGCTTCATTTCAACGGCAAAACGGGGGTCGGAAATCGCCATTCTGCAAACGTCGCAGGTGTCCCGATCCCAGTGGATCGGTTCCATCCCCTCCGCCCAGTTGCCGCGTTTCCCGCAAGCGACAAGTAACAGAAGCACGGCGACGAAAGCAGAAAAACGAAAAATGCGCATGTTCAGGCATCCTCTGAATTGGGGCGGTCGATCGTGACGCGCCCCACGTCCATTTCGATGACGCGGGTGATGATCGCGGACATTTCGGAAAGGCGGTGGCAGGAAATGAGCATGGTGATGTTTCCCTGGCGCTGTGCGAGCAAGTCGAAAAATATCTTGCGGGCCTCGGGGTCGAGGTTCGCTGCCGGCTCGTCCATCAGCAGTACACGGATATCGCGGCCCAGCGCGATGGCAATGAGCAGTTTCTGCTTCATGCCGCCAGAGAGGCGCAGGAACTGCCGTGAGTGGACTGAAGGCACATCCAGCCCGAGTTCCCCGGCAATGCCGACCATGCGCGCAGGGTCGACGCCGCAGAGCGAGGCTGAAAAATCGATGAGTTGGCCTACCGGCATCTTGAGCGGCGGCGGCAATTGCGGCACGAAGCCGATCTTGCCGAGCACTTCGGAACGGTGTTTGCGCGGGTCGAGTCCATCCACCCGCACCACGCCATTGCAGGCGTATTCGCCAAGCAGGCAGCGGATGAGCGTGGTCTTGCCCGCGCCATTGGAACCGATCAGGGCGACCCGTTCGCCTGATGCAACGGAAAGCCCGATGCCATCCAGCACCCGTGCCCGACGGAAAGTCTTGACGAGATTTTCGATGAGGATCATATGGCTAGCGCGTTTCCGGTATAAGCAGGCAGCAGGATGCCGCCCGCCTGAAGGCGACCAAGCGGGAGAGGGAAACATGCGCAAAATGAGCACACATGAATCAAAATCGCCCTAAAGCAGTTTAGACAATCCCTTGACCTCAAAGCGCAACGCCCCGGTCGGACAGGTATCCACACACAGGCCGCAGCGCGTGCAGTCGGGGCCGAGTCCCGTTTTTGCCACAGTGGCACGGCTCTTGATCGTCACATCGAGCACATGCGGAACCAAGCACACCTTGCGGCAATCGCCTTCGTGGAAACATGCCTCAACATGATAGCTGACCCGCAACGGGGAAAGCGTCCCCAGCACGCCGTAGGTCAGGCCAATCGGACAGACGTAGCGGCACCACGCGCGGCGCGACCAGAACACTTCAAAGAGCAACAGCAGGGATACCCATGCCAGCGCAAGCCCCGGCCCGTAGATCAATGCGCGCGACAGGATGCCGACAGGGGAAAGCGTCTCGAAAACCGTATAGCCGGTCACAAACGCCAGCACGGCAAACAGAGCCCAGAACACGGTGCGTGTGCCACGGTGAAATTCATGGTTGGTCACTACCTTGCGCCGCACGAGCGCAAGGTGGATTTTTTCCGTGAGTTCCGATGCCAGATGATACGGGCACACCCAGGAACAGAAACTGCGCCCACCGAGCATCACCCAGAGCACGAACACCGTGAGCGTGCCGATGACGAGGTTCACGATGATGTGTTTATGCGCCAGCATCACCTGTAGTGCGGCGTTGAGGTCGATCATATGGAAACCCACGAAGCGCGAGCCTGTCAGCGCGCCTTCGAGTATCTGGATGTCCAGCCAGAAAGAGAGCACGAAAAGCAGGTTCACCGCCGCGAGCACGGTCCAACGGCGGTTGCGCCATGTGTGGCGCGGCTGTAGGCGCGCCTGCTCGTGCAAGTGCTCCTTGATGCGAGATTTGTCTTCCCGCTTGATCTCCATGATCCGGCGCACTTCTTCGGAAATTTCTCCCGGATGCCCCGGTTTTTTCGGTTCCGCGCCCAGCATGCAGAGAAAATTTTCGACGAAGCGCCGCATTTCAGATGCTCCCGTCCGCCCAGGTTACGCGTGATTCGATCTCGATGGCTGCCGGCCCCACCGGGCAGACCATCTCGCACACGCCGCAGCCCACGCACTGTTCGCGCACCATTGGCCGGAAGCGGCGGTTGCCGTCAGCACCGGTAAAAGCCTCCAGCGCAATGGCATCGTCGACCGGGCACTCCGTGACGCACAAGTCGCAGATTTCGCGCTCATAGGGATGGTCGTTCACCGGGACAGGCTTCCAGCGGTCGACATCCATATAACGCATCCGCCCCTTGAACGATGGTTCGCGGGCAGGCCCGGAAAATCCCTTGCCCTGCACCGCCAGGCACGCTTCCGGGCGGGTCAGCCGCGCCAATCCCATGCGTTCCTTGAGATTGATGGCCGGTTCCGGTTCGTTTGCCCTGGCTTTGAGTGTCGGCGGCCTGGAGAGTCCAGCCCCTTCGCGCACTGGGAAAAAGGCGGGTTTCTCGTAAGTGAGCGCGCCGGTTGGGCACGCAAGAATGCATTGCACCGCGTCGCAGGAAAAATCGCATGCCTGCTCGCGGGCTGCGATATAAGGCACACCAATCCCAGGCCCTTCATCGATGTCGCCCAACCGGATCGCGCTGACCGGGCAAACTTGCAGGCATTGGCCGCACTTGATGCAGGAAGCGAGAAAATCAGCTTCATCCAGCGCGCCCGGCGGGCGCAGTCGTTTCAGGTGTAAACGAAAAGCCGGCAAAAGGCCAAGAAACGAGGTTCCGAGCACCCCGACCAACAGCATGACCGAACGGATGAACCTGCGCCGCGCGCGTTGCGCCTTCTCCCCTGATACGACAGGTTTTTTCAGACGAGGAAGCGCCGGCTCCTGCCCGCTCATGGCTTGCGCTCCAGCCGGGGTTTGTCGAAATGCGGTTTCTTGTCGCGCAGGATGAGATCCGGCGAGGAGAACGGCGCGAGCCGTTCCAGGAAATTAAGCAATTCCAGCACTGGCGAGATGCGGAAAAAACTCGCCATCGGAAGTTCCATCCAGATCTGGTCGGCCCAGGCGTATGCCTCGTGAGGCGTGTCACCAACCCCGTCGCCATCAGCATCGAACCCCTGATAAGTGTCCCAATAGTTGCCTTCCCAGAAGTTTTTATCCGGATTATCAGATCGCCCGCCGTAACTCACATCCGTCAGGTTGCCCTCGAAAACGTTGCCGCGCATGTTATTGCCGCCCGTCTCCGAATTAAACAGGATAGCCACACCGTTGTAGGCAAAGCGGTTGCCGATGAGTTCGATGGTCGAATCCGGTTCAAACGGGGAAAGGTCGGAACCCACGCCGACACCGCAGTAGATGATCTCGTTTCCTTCGATCACCGTGCCGGAGGCTTCCTTGAAACCGATGCCCATGCCAGTGGCTCCGGTGGCATGCGAAATGAGATTGCCGCGCGCCGCGCCGCCGTGGGTATACATGAAGTACACGCCCACTGCGTTATCCCTGAAGTGGTTGTTTTCAACGATGTTGTCGTCCGCAAACATGAAATGGATGGAATAACGGCTACGCTTGCCGATGTTGCCGCGAAACACGTTACGGTGTGAATACCATGCCACCATGTCGCGCGAATCGACCACTTCGTTGGCCTCGATCACGTTATCGTTGCTGTACCACAGGCGCAACCCATCGCCCCGCACGCCGAGATCGACCGGCTTGGAGCGGATGCGGTTACGGCGCACTACGCTTTTGGAGGACTGCTTCAGGTCGATGCCGAACAGGCAATTGTCAACGGTCAAATCTTCGATCACGTTCCGGTTCCCACGCACATCGAGACAAGAGTCGTCCGTATCGTGCGATGACCCGGAGCCGGTAAGCCGCAGCCCGCGCAAAACGGAATCGCTTGCATTGAGCGTCATCACCGTACCCTTGTCGCCCGCGTCGATGATGACCGCCCCGTCCCCCTCGATGATGAGCGGCTTATCAACATTAACCGGCCCGGCGTATGTACCCGGCGGCGGGCGTAATGTGGAACCGGGCGCAGCGCCATCTACGAGTGCCTGAAACGGCTTCAGGCCATGAATACGCGGGTCGCGCTCAAGGATCGTCCAGGTCGGTTTCGGGCGGTCGATGGTCACGCGCGGCGAATCGCCGTTCCCGTAATAGCTGTTATTGGCATTGTCCCCGAACGATGTCACCTGCCCGTTCCCCCCCAGCGAGGACAGGGATATCAGGCATACGAACGCAACCCCGGTGCGCAAATGCGCAGACGGTTTGGGTATGTCGCCCCGGCCCTTCATTCTCTATCCGGGTCTTCGCGCAACTGCTTGCGGCGAATCAGCAACGCCAACCCCAGGCAAATGAAAACCAACATCAGCAGCCCGTAACCCCAGGCCGGATAGGAATACGTCGAGAACTGTGCAACCTTCCCTTCTCCGAATACCGTGGGCATGAAGGGCTTCACCGTAAACGCCGCCCAGGAATGCAGGTTATGTCCGAAGTGCCACAACCAGCCCGCGTAAGTGATGAGGAAGAACACCGGCAACAGCGCAGGAACCAGGGGCAGCACCAACTGGAACTGGCGCAATTTCGCCACCCCTGCCACCACGACGACCATGCTTGCGATCAGGCCGAACATCACGATCTCGGAAATAAGACGCACATTCTCGCCCCAACCCGCGATGCGGTCAGGCTCCTTGAAGAACGTCCCGGCTGACTGGACATAGTTCTGTACCTGGGCATCCAGTTTTCCGAGCATGAACTGATCAATGAGCATCCACACCGCCACCACAAGGAACCCCGCGATGAGTAAGGCAACCCGCGGTCGGCGGCGGGGCAGGATGAACGCTGCGAGCATTACCGCGAAAAAGCCGAAGAAATACTTTGCCAGAGGCTGTTCCACAGGGGCACCCGTCTCAATCGGAAACATGCCGACGTAGTGGTTGATGGTGTTCATCTCATGCACGCAATCCAGTCCCTTTGCATCCTTGTCGATGCCTTTCTTCTGAGGGTCAAGGATGGGGTTCCATCGTTCTGTCTCGTGTGAAAGGTCGCCTTGGATGATTTCATCCGCCATCTGTGTGCCTGCGGCCGCTACCTTGCAGCCGTTGGCGACACGGTCGAAGTGAAAATGGATACGGATGCCATCCGGGAAGGCATCCTTCGGGTAATTGGGCGCAGTAAGCGATACCCACCAGATCGGTGAGAAGTACGCAATCACAATCAATACCAGCGCCACGAGCGCCAGCATCCCTACGAGTCCGTCCTGTTTCTTCATCTTTATTATTTCTTGGCGGCCTTCTCTTTACACATCGCACCGGGCATCTTCAAACTCGCCTGATACGCCGAAATCGCCACCAGCATGTCATCCGTATAAGGCTTGATGATTTTCACCATGTCCGGATTGGCGTTACGCCGGTGGCCGTCGCGGATTTCCGTCATCTGGCGTAACAGGTATTTGTAGTGCTGCCCGGCAATCACCGGATAGAACTTCGCCTTGTCGCCCTCCCCGTTCTTGCCATGGCACTCCAGGCATTGTTTTTCGTAGAGATCCCTGCCCTTCGTGATTTGCGCTGCCGCATCCGCCCCTTCGAACTTGCCGTGATCAGGGGGAATGCACAGGCTCTCGATATAAGCGGACACATCGGCGAGTTCCTGCGGGTCGGTCAAAACCACTGCAAACGGATACATCGTCGGGTTGTCGCGCAGGCCCGCACGGATGTCGGCCATCTGCTTGATAAGCACCGTCGTGTGCTGGCCCGCAAGTTGCGGGAATGTGCCATCCGGCCTCCCCGCCCCGGAAGGCAGGTGACAGGCGCCGCACACTTCGTAGGCTTCCTCGCCGTTGGCCTTGTCGCCCTTGAGCTTGAGCGCCTCGCTCTTTTCGCCTTCCTGAGAGTTCCAGGTGTAACCCTTGCTTTCGATCCCCGCCGCTTTTGGGGCCGGGGGCCCGGCAAATGACAAGTTCATCATTGCAACACCCAACGTTCCCAATAAGGCAATAGACAAAAGAGATGCTTTCATTAGAAACAAACCTCCGATTTGAACCCTCCCATTTGGGAAGGATGTTTTATTTCAACGTTTCCAGCCAGGCGGCCAGCACTTTGATTTCCTCGTCGTTTACCAGATGCATGATGCCTGCCATCGCTGCGGTTTGCCCATTGGCGCGCGCCCCACTTTTGATGTCATTCATCTGCTGTTCCGTGTAGGCGGCATTCTGCCCTGCAATCTTCGGATAATTGGGCAACAGCGGCTTATTCCCTTTCGATCCGTGGCAAGCAATGCAGGTTTTTTCGGTGTAAAGCGCCGCCCCGTCAGGCGCAGCAACGGCAGCCGGGAGCGCAAACGCGCCCAGGACAGATAAAACCATCAATCGTTTCATGACTTTCCCTGTTTTGTGGAAACCACACCCCTCCTTCTCCCGTGTGCGGTCAATACCGCACACGAGGAAGGGAAACGCTCTTTCTCTCCACGGATCACTTGATCTTCTTGGCGCCGTTTTGCTCAAGATAAGTCTTGGCGCGCAAACCGATGTCAGCCGCCTTGACCTGATACTGGAAGACCTGCTCGGCCCACAGGTTGGCCTGCTCCCAATCCTTCTTCGCGGCAGCGGCTTCGTGCTTGGCCTTGGCGTCAGGCATCTTGTTCAACTGATCGGTCGCATCCTCGACCATGTTTACCACGTCCGGAAAGTCCTTGAAGTTGGTGCTGGTGATGAACCCCACCACCGAGTCGATCACCGCCTGCGTATCGGCGATCTTCTTCAACTGCGCCTGGTAATCCTTCTCGGTATAGGTTTCCTTGGCCATTTCCTTCTTCGCCGTCTGTTTCCAGCCCTTCGGTTTCACCAGCAGGTAACCCTGCATTTCAAGGTGCAGCGCGGAACAGAATTCCGTGCAGTAGTACGGATACACGCCTTCCTTATCCGCCTTGAATTTCACCGACGCCGTCTTGCCCGGTTCGACCGATGCATGCACGTTGTAGGTGGAAACGGTAAAGCCGTGGGTTTCATCCTGGGCGCGCTCAAGGTTGGTAAGGTTGATCGTCACCTCGTCGCCCACTTCCACATCGATGATTTCAGGCGTGATGTGCGAACGGATCAACGTGCCATACACCGTCACCTTGTTGCCTTTGCGTTCGATGCGCTCCTCGCCCGCACGGACGGCGCCAGCGTGCGGCTTATCGGTGCGGCTGTTAGTCCCCACCTTGTAGCGCACGGCCGGTTTGAGCTTGGAAGCCTCGATGGCCACGGCGTAGTGCGGCTCGCCCATCGGCAGCGGCATGTCGTAGAGCAACTGCATCTTGTCATTGCTGATGTCGATGAGTTGGTGGTTCTGCGGATGCAGCGGCCCGACCGGGTTGAAACGGTCGATCGAGAGCTTGTTCAGCGCCACGAGGTAACGTCCCTTCGGATCGACGGAATCACCTTCCATCGTCATCAGGTGGCCGATGTTGTAATGCACCGAAATCTTGTCGAGCACCTTGCCTTGGCAGAAGTCCCACTTGGCAACCTGGGAGTCCACGTAAAGCGAGGTGTAGGCGACGCACTTTTTCGAGTCGAACTGCGTGTGCAGCGGCCCCAAGCCTAGCGCCACTTGCGTGTGCAGCGTATCCTGCATGCCGATCACCGGGATGCCATATGGGTCTTTCGACTCGAACTTTCCCACCTTAATCGCCGCCGTGATCTTCTCAAAGGAATAGACGGACACGTGCGTATCGAGCTTTCCGGAGACGATAATGAACTTGCCGTCCGGCGTGACATCGACGCCGTGCGGCGACTTCGGTTCGGGGATCAGGAAGAGGATACCTTCCTTCACCGCCGTATCCATCATCAGAACGTCGTGGCCGTTGATCTTCTTCGCCTTACCCTGCGCAACGAGTTCGGCAGCCTTCTTCCAGTTGATAACATGCAGGTAGTCCGTATCCTTGGCCGAACAACCGGCCTCGAATGGCGGACGACCCAGTTCGATACCACCAACGTACCGTTCGGAACAGAAGGAATTGGTGAATGACCACCCGTCCGAAGGCCCTTTGCCCGCATCCGATATATCCTGCGAATAGGGAGGCAATTCAACCGAGAAAGACTTCGCCATGTCGATACGGCCTGCGGCACGATCAAACTTCCAATAAGTCATGCCGCCGCGATACTTCTCGTTGAACTCCTCAAGCGGGTAAAACTTTTTTGGCTCCAGTGGCGCGGCATACTGCGAAGCCTCGAACACGTACTCGGTATCAGGCGTGACAAAAGCGCCGCCATGTTCCGATTTGAAGATCGGGTTCGCTACGATCTGCTTGGTTTCATAATCGCGCAGGTCAATTACCGCGATGCGCGGATTGGCCTTGTCGTTGATGAAAAGGAATTGCCCGTCGTACTGCCCGTTGGTTTCGGAAATGGCCGGATGGTGCGTGTCGCCCCAGGTGATTTCCTTTCCGTCGATCCATCCCCCTTTCAGCACCTCTTTCGATTCTTCGTCATACCCATAGCCCTGCCAGGGTTCGGGCGTAAACACCGCGAGATATTTCAGGATGCGCATCGAAGGGACGGCATAGACGATGACCTGCCCCGACTGCCCGCCGGAACTGAAGACTACAAATTCATCGCGCTTGCCGGACGGCGTATACGTCTTGGCCGCAGACAGGAGATCCTGTTGGCTGAGGCCGCGCCGCTTCATTATATCTTGCAGGGATTCCGCAGCCCATGTTGTTCCAATCCCGAATGCCGTTGCCAGCAATACCGCTGTTGCTTTGACTGCCAGGCTTTTCATCATTCTCCTCCTCGGAAAATCCATCTATACAGATCACCGTTTCGCTGCCGCCTTATTGCCACTGCGGCAGCATTGCCCGTCAAAAACCCGAACCTTTACATCATTCCATGCCATTTCACGCCATCCTGTGTCATGCATCACGCCACAAGCATGGAAAATTACCGGTCGGACAGGAGTTTATAAGGCTCCTCCACACCTTATTATTGTGTGTCGAAAGACCGGGTGGCGACAGGTGGCAAAACCTGATAAATGCACTAAGAATCGCGGAGGGGGGGATAGGAATATTCCGATCCGGAGGAATGGTTTCAGGGTTTTCCCCTGAACGCCAATTTGCTTGCGCCGATACCGTAGCGCCCTATTCCGACAGCGGCACGTCGTTTTCAATGAGTTGATGCTGAATGGCGTACCGGACGAGTTCGGCGGTGTTAGCCAGTCCCATCCTGGTCTGGATGGTCGCTTTGTGGGTGCTGACGGTTTTCACGCTCAACTTGAGCCGCCGGGCGATTTCGGAGACGCCGATGCCCTGCACGAGCAAAAGAAATATCTGGTAATTGCGGTCGGTGAGGCGTTTGTGGGGCAACTGCTCCCGGTTGCCCTGGAGCATGTCGCGGGTGAGGCTCTCAGCAACCTCCTGGTTGATGAAAAGGCCGCCGCCAACGATCTTACGGATGGCATCGGCCAGCAGTGCCTCCGCGTTGTCCTTGCAGAGATAACCGGACGCGCCTGCCTTAAGGGCACGCACAGCATAGATATCTTCCTTGTACATGCTGAGAATAAGGATGGGCAGACGTGGGAACTCATCCTTGACCCGCTTGATGAGTTCGATGCCGTTACGCCCAGGCATGCTGAGGTCGAGCACGGCGGCATCCCATTGCCCGGTGTGCAGTTGTTCGAGCGCCTCCGTGCCGTTGCTGGCTTCCCCGGCAACGATGATGTCTCCGGCTTCGCTGAGGATGTGCTTGAGACCGGCGCGCAGAATGTCGTGGTCGTCTGCGATGAGTACGCGGATCATGAGTTTTTGCCTCCATCTGGCGAACCGTCGTCCAACGGCAGGATGACAGAAATGCGGACACCGTGGCTGCCATCGACATTCATTTCCCCGCCAAGCATGTTTACGCGTTCAGACATGCCCAGCAGTCCGAAACCTTTCCGGTGGGCATGGAGATCGAAACCGACGCCGTCATCCTGGATGAGCAGGTGCAGTTCATCTTCGACCTCTTCCACCCGGATGTCGACATGGGTAGCACGCGCGTGGCGGGAGATGTTGGTGAGCGCCTCCTGGACAAGCCGGAAAACAGCAATGGATCGATCTGAATCGAGTTCGTATTCGTCCCGATCCGCGTGGAAAACGCAGTCGATGCCGCAACGCTCCCCGAATTGCTGGACGAGGTGTTCGAGCGCGGCGCGCAGGCCAAGCACGTCGAGCATGCCGGGGCGCAGCCCCTCGGAAATCCGGCGCATGGTTCCGATGGTGCGTTCCACAAGGGTACGTGAACCGTCGATGCGATCCACGCAGGCCCTGTCGTTGTCGGCATTACCAGGACGGGCGACATTCTTACGCAGCCAGCCAAGGTCAATGCGTAGCGCGGTAAGCGCCTGACCGAGTTCGTCGTGAAGTTCACGGGCAATAGAGGTGCGTTCACTTTCCCGTACCTCCTGCAGGAAACGAGCAAGTTCGCGCAGGCGTGCCTGCGATTCCCGCAGCGCATCACCGGCGCGGCGCTGCTCCTGCGCGCGGCGGCGGCTGATGACATGCAAAAGGGTGATAACAGCCAGCCCAAGCAGCCAGATGGTTCCATGCCAGAACTGGATGGTGCGCCACGTAGGTTCCTGCGCTTCCCGGTAAGCATTAAGGTCGACAGAAATGCTCGCGCCGCCACGCAGGCCGCCTACCGGGACGAGGGTATCGCGATGACAATCCAGGCATTCTTTTTCCATCTTCATGGGAAGCATGACGCGCATCAACCCGTGCCCCCGTCCGTTGTGCGAAAACGGTTCCGTGATGATGGACTCCCCCTTGGCCAGTTCTTTGAGCGCCTCGGTTTCCCAGTCGTCAGGCATATTCTCGCGGTTGCGGAGTTGCATGGAGGTAAGCCGTTCCTGAAATTCGGATTGCTGGTTCGACATGTCTTGAATGGCCAGCAACAGGTGCATGGGCGTGACCAGGACAAGGTCGAGCGGTTTCCCGGAACGGTCGGAAGCAGAAAAATGCTGTTCTTGTTCAAGCGAGCTGATCGCAGGCAGACGATCGTCGCGCACGAAAATGCCTCCGACAGAAGACGCCCACTCCCGGATCGCCATGTCTTTCCGAAGACTGGCAATAGCCGCAATGCGTGCGAGTTCTGCGGCAGTACGGTTCAACTGCTCGCGTTGCTGGAAAAGGGAAGCCAGCACCAGCACCGTCCACACGAGTGCAAACAGTACGGCCCCCCAGGTTCCAGCAATGGGACGAAAGTGACCATCCATTATTTTTCAGGCATTACACAATGGGACACAATCACTTTGCCCCGCTTCGTCCGGGCAGTCAATACGGTGATTTGATCTCCTGCTGGCGCTGAAGCGTTAAGGACGCGCTGAACAATTTCTGAGCGTTCTGGCATCGCAGGTGCGGGTTTCAAACCCGCCCAAAACATAGCCTGACACATGGTCTGCAAGCCGACGAACGGACATGGGCGTGTTTGAAACCCGCACCTGCGCTGCCCGGAAGGAATAAATCAGCGTTTCCTTAATGTGCCGATATTGATCGCCCTCACTGCCGCAAGAGGTTTATGTAATGTCAAACGATTACCAAAAACATACTGTCGTCATCATGCCAATTTGATGTACAATTTTCTTGCCGGGGCTAAAAGGAAGAAAGGCTCCGGAGCGGGAGCCTTTCTCGTTTATTAACCCGGCAACCTTTGTTTTCACATTTAATCCATTAAAAATCAACGAATTACATCAAATATTCATCGCCTATTTGATTGCCGGTTTAATAATCACGCTCCGGTAAAGGAGGTGATTGGCATGAAGCCAACCCGCTGTAAGTGTCGTTGGCAACGTAGGATCGTCGTAAAGATAATCCAGTTGGTTATCGTAGCGGTTTTGCTGTTGTATAGCAATCCTGTGTTGTAGCGCATCCGTGCGAGTTGTACCCACCCTGCACCGACGATGCAGTCTGCAACCTGCAATTTCTGTTAAATCAATAACATACGTTATCCGATTCCACGCATAAGTGACAGAAATTGCCAGAAAACGGACGGGTTGCGCGGGAGTTTGTCACAAAGTTGTCACGCAGCTCTACAAGCATCAGTTCTGCGAATGATGCTTCACGCTCGCCGCTTGGCATCTGCCGGGGAATGTGTTTTCAACCCATCCCCGGCAGTGCCGGGAGCGTGAATTTCGGAGCGCCATCAATAGTACGCTCCGCCGCCGTTTCCGCTTGCGGTCTTACGAGGTTGAAATGCCCGCCCCTTACCCGGCAACGCCGCGACCTTACCGGGCGGAGAACCGGACACGGCGCTATTGACGGTATCCGCAGCCTCGCAACCGGGAACATGCAAATTGATGGCTCTGAGGGGATAGGACACATCCGGCGCATGCTTCCCTTGCGCTCCGGCCTCTCGCGTTGATTGCACCCTGTGTAGCAAATCGGGATAATCCAAGATGTATGGCCGTGTGATTTTTTTCACACGAACCCCGTATGACGCGATGCGTTGAAGCAATCAGAACAGACAACCAGGGTTAAACAATGGCTAGTACACCTTCACTTTCCAGCACCCAAGAAGAAGCCTCCAAGCCTGCGCCGCTCAAATTCATGCTTCCCTTCCCCGACTACAGGAACGCGGACGGCACCCAGAAAGAGGTTGACCCACAGGTATTCACGAAAAGCTGGGGGAGTTCGGCCACGAGCGGTTTTTACCCGTTTAGCATTAACGGGGATTGGCACGGGGGCATCCACTTCGACAGCAGCACCGCTGCCCTTTTCAACCAGAGCGACGGCGTGCGCTGCATAGCGGACGGCGAGGTGGTCGCCTACCGTTTCGACGCCCTGCCGCCCCGATCCTGTTATTTCAACTTTGAGCAGGCCAACGCGGTGTTCTCCACCAGCTTCGTGTTGGTGCGCCACCGGCTGCAATACCCTGCGGAGTACATGAAGCAGCCTTCGGAGACTCCCCCTTCGTGCGTTTTCTACAGCCTGTACATGCACCTGCGGCATTGGGAAGCCTACGAAGAGGACGAAAGCCTCAAGCGTCCAGAGTTTTGGGAAAAAGAGCCGGACAGGATGTTGGTAGGCAAGGATGCCAAGGACGACGTTCCCGACAACATCGGGGCGGGTCAGGGAGCCCCGGCGGGTGGAAAAGGGATAAGGCTGCGGGGGGATAACGACGTCATAATAGGCTGGGCGCCACGCGGCACGTACATCAGGCTTACAGGCACACAGGACAGCAGGGGCTATCGCCGGATTGCCGGGTTTGATGGTGACTATTTCCGGCGCAGCGGCCTCTCCGAACAAACCCTGCTTGAATATGGCAAGGTATTCGTAAAGGAACTCGAACAGATCACCGATGCCCCGAAGGTCACGGACATTGTCCACTTCCCCATGAAGCCGGTAGAGGGCAAGCCGAATGAAAAGAAGCTGCACGAAATCAAGGCGGGCGAGCTGGTCGGGCATCTTGGCTACTACATGCGTTTCAACCCGGAAGTGATCTCCAGTAGCGTTTATACTTCCCGCCCGGTGGTGCATTTGGAAGTGTTCTCGCCGGAACTCGAAGATTTCATCAAAAAATGCCGCAAGCTGGAACCAGACGCCCCGGCCAGCGCCAAGACCCTGCTCAGGATCGCCAAAGGGGCCAAGCCAGTCACCCTGCCGATGTTTGACCTGACGTTGGACAGGGGCGAACTGTTGATGCTTGCGGAAGATTCCCCGAAAGAGGGCCTGCTCGTCAAACTGTCGCGCAACAAGCTGGCGGGCAGCGCGGACGTGATGCTCCGCACCGAGTTTGCACCCGGCGAGGCCGGTTACAAACAAGCGGGGCAGTATTACCTCAAGGCGGGCGACGCCAACACCAAGCACTACTTCTTTGCGGCGCTCACGGCGGACGGGAAGAGCCCCATTATGGCAAACCAGTTCAGTACGTCGCAGCAGCACCCCAAGCGCAAGGTATTCGTCCCGGACGCAGGCAAAGCGGTGTGGGTATTGAGAAGCTGGTACGAAAGCAGGGCCAGCCATGCGGGGAACAGGAACGGGGTCGTAGTGATCGACAACGGGTACACGCAAGCCTGGGGCCAATTCCCGCTGAAAGAGAAGCAGAACGAAGTAAAAGGCTCGGTAGCGGCGATCCAGGTGATCGATGTCAAGAAGAAAGGCAACCCGCTTGTCAAGTATCGTGCGAAGGATGATAAAGGGGTAGATTGGTTTGAAGTGAAATACCCGATCATTGAGGAAGATGGGGTTTTTACGATAAAGGGCTGGGTGAATGACAAGGATTTTGAGAAAGTCACCCGCTGCTCGCCGTGGGCGTGGCCGGGGTTCGAGCTGACGGAGGAAGACCCCTTGACCCCGCTGGACTGGTTCAAGCGGCGGCTGGCGAGGGACTACACGCCCAGCAGCCCGATGCTCAAGCAGTTGTACAAGCTGCTGGATGCGGACGGCAATAAGGTACTGACGGAGGGCGAGATCAGGCAGGGTTGGTCAAAGCCGTGGCTGGCGCAGGCGCTGTCGAGGCAGGTGCTTGAGCACAAGAGCGAATGGGGCCTGCCGATGAGCGAATGGGATGCGCTGGACAAGGCCATGTTGGAGGGTGCGGAAAAGCTCACCGGCAGCAGGTTCCGCCCTGACAAAGTATGGGAGGAGGAGAAGAAGCGCATTGCGAAACTGGTTTGGTGGGACAAGGTGGCCGGGAAGCATGGTTTCCCTACAGATATAAAGGTCTGGCATGTGCATCCGTTGGGGTTGATTGAGAATTTTGCAGGAATAAAGAAGCATCCTGTCATTGTCGTCGATGGTGAGATAGTTGAGTTGGAGTTTTTAGATGAATATATAGGCGACCATATTGAGGAAAGTGATTATGAAGCTGCTGCGGTACTTGTAGGTTGTGAGACGGCTGTATTCAAAGCAATTGGGAGACAAGAATCAGGGTCTGCCGCTTGGTATAAATTTGCAGGATGGGATTCTGTCCCTAAAATTTTGTTTGAGCGTCATAAGTTTCATAATTTTACAAACGGACAGTTTGATAGTATAGATTCTAATATTTCCAATGCTGTGGCGGGAGGATACGGTTTAGAAAGTGCTCAATACAAAAGATTGTTGAAAGCATATAAACTGAATAAAACAGCAGCACTAAAATCAGCGTCATGGGGTAAATTTCAGGTGATGGGATTCAACCATCAGGCAGCCGGATACTCCTCGGTAGAGGAGTTTGTTCGTGATCTAAGCATGTCCGAAAAAAACCATCTTAAAGCGGCTGCAAATTTCGCTAAGAATACACCAGCATTAAGGCAGGCGCTTATTAATAAAAATTGGAGTGCTATAGCACTTCATTACAATGGCCCGCAGTATGCACAAAACAATTATGATACACATCTGCAACAATTCTACAACGAGATTGTAGGGCAACAATAAAGGAAAATGCCATGAGGATATCTGCTATCATTATTGGTTTGATTTTATCTGCTAATCTACATGCTGAAACCCGCTTTGAATCATCCAGTATATGTACAGCAAAGGACAAAGTATATTTTTCATGTACAACAAAAAATAGAAAAATACTATCTCTTTGCGGTAAAAAAGAGGGGGGTATATATTATAGATTTGGAAAGCCCGGAAAGGTCGAACTTGAGTACCCTAGCGGTAACATCAAGAATGAGGATTCGTTATCTCTATTTTTCTACAATCACTATACTAGATGGATGGTAGATTATTTTACAGTGACATTTCAAAATCATGGCTATACCTACTTAATACAGGACTTAAAGAATAATGAAGAGGAAACTAAACAGATTACTCAAAATATAGTAATCTACAATAACCCCGATCAAACAGACGGAAAAACCATCTCTTGTATCTCCGATGTAATTTCTGATCTACGACCACTTATATATATTATTCCATGTGACAAGGAAGCGGCATTAGGTTGTAGCAAAAACGATGGTTACCTTGATTCGGGAGTAGACCCGAAATGATGCAAGTGAAGTACGTGGCAATAATGCACATGCTTCCAAGGCTGTTCTTGCTATTCATTTTTGTTTCTTTTTCTTGTGTCCTACATGCAAAAGATGAGTCTCAAATTCTTTTTGGAGGAGACTCACTTAAAATTTCATTCCCAAAAGAAGGTTCAATTTTTTTGCCAATTTATTCAGCCTTGAAGGACAATATTCCCGGCGACAATGATTACAACTTGGAGATCTATATCCTTGTGCCAGAAGGGAGCAAGTACAATCAGCTTTATGTTGGAACACTTTATCCAAATGGAGGGAAACCAGAAATCGAGTCTGTTTTTTTTCATAATGTTGATGATTCGCCAGAAAATGAGTTACTCATTCTTGTGTCTCATGAAACAAAACATTATGATTCTGGCGGCACTTATTATACGGTATACATTTTTTCAAGGGAATTTGATGAGTCCTCGGGTGGGCTTAAACGACTTGTGTCAGTTGAAGAGAAATTGGGGGGAGGTCTGGAAGGCATAGCAGAGGGCAAACAAGTTCACGCGCCATATAAGAATGCTTCAGATGTCCGAAAACTGCTCAAAAAACTTGGATACTGATTTTTGCTGCCTGATAGACAAATAGAGCCGGGTTCGCATGGTCGGATACTTCTGAGTCGCTTCCGCTGCACAGGCTTTTAGCGGACTTCCGTTACGCATCGACGACTAGCACTTATCCACTGGGGCGTGTCTACTACTAGCCCCAGTGGGTAAGTGCGGGTTCAATGCTTACGGCACGTGGCCTACCGATAGTGCTTGGGGCGCGGCGCTGTTAGCGGCGGTTCGTTGACCACATGCGCCAGGTGCAGCGATGGGCGACGCGGGCCCGCGTCACTACGGGGGCGAAAGCTTCCGTAGTGACGCGGGGGGGTGGCACTGCCGTAACGCCATAGAGGATGCTTTTGCCGACGCCTGATATGCCAAGGACAAAATTATGTCGCGTGATGATGGGTGCAGAGGGGGTACGTCTGCGAATGCGACGGCGAGAGGGTAGTTTTACGATGGGCTTCTGAGACGGTATGAAACTATATGAGGCTTTATGAGACGCTATCAGACTTTATTGGACGTTATGAGACGCTATTGAACTTAATAGAAGGTAATAGAATGTAATAGAAGGTTACAAAATGAACGCTAAATTTTTTTCATTAGAGCCTTGCATTACGTCAATAATAGGGCGCATAATAATCGCACATCCAGCCGCCGACATGGCAGCCCATCGCGGGCAATATGCCGGGTTCCGTTGTTTTGCTGTGGCAACGGTTCGCAACGACCAACAGCTACGTGATCCGCTTCCCAATGTCCTCACGTAAGCGGCGAAAGCCGTGGAAGCTTTTTATACACATAGCGGGTTTGTTCCCGCATGCGGGTTAACTCCCGCCCTGACCTACGCGAATGTGCATGGAAGCATGCACTCCACCGCGCTGCGGGCATAGACCCGCTGAACCAAGCCCTCTCCCCGGCTACCTTGCCGGACGGGGGCAAAACATAGCGGGTTAACTCCCGCCTCGACCTACGCGAATGTGCATGAAAGCATGCACACCACCGCGCTGCGGGCATAGACCCGCTGAACCAAGCTTTCCCCCCGGCTACCTTACCGGGGGGGCAAAAAAGCAGGCCGTACCCGGCCTGCCTGTACCCGTGCGCCCAACGATCTTGGGCGCATGACTAGGGAGCCATACCAGTGCGCTTCCTACATCCAAGCGGCCTTTTCAGGCCGCCGGTTCCGCATGTCCATGCGGGGCTTATCCCATTTTCTCGCTACACGTAGCGCCGTCTGGCGCTGGATTCACGTCGCGCCTTCGGGCGCTTGGAAGCCACGGGCATCGGTGGCCGGGGCTGCGTTCGCAGTCCTAAAAAGTGCGGTGCCAACCCATGCAATAGGCATGGAACCTGTCCGTGCGGCTTCCAACAGGAAAGGCGAGGAAGCGGGCAAGCCCCTATTCGGGGGCAAAGGGCTATTTCAGAGGGCCCGGCCTTAACCCTTCGGGGATTTCGTCACTTGATGGCGATCTGGCCGAAACACTGACCGAGTGAACCGCTCTGGAAGGGAGCCAACGCCCTTATGTTGGACGGATACAAACCCTACAACCACTACACCCCCTATTCCCCCATTTAAAGGAATTTCCACCATGAGTAAGTTAAGCAAAGACCTCAAAACGATGTGCATCAGGAACGCGGACGGGAGCCACGCGACACAGGCCGCACGGTTCCTGACGCTCCAGCAATGCGCCCAGCAACTGCGGGCAAGCGGCTTTAACCAGATGCGGGCGGGCAACCTCAAGATGAAGCATGTCATGTGCTTGGTCAGCCAGTGGCACAAAGCCGGGTTATCGGCTGGCACGGTCAAGAACCGCATGGCGCATGTCCGCTGGATGGCTGAAAAGCTCGGCAAGGCGGGCATGATCCCGAAAGACAACGCGCAGTTGGGCATCGCAGAGCGCCAGTACGCCGGCGCGGCAAACAAGGCGCAGGCGCTCGATGGGCGGCTGGAACTTGTCACCGATGCCCATGTGCAGATGAGCCTGCGCCTACAGGCGGCCTTCGGCCTACGGCGCGAAGAAAGTATCAAGGTCAAGCCGTGCATTGCCGACCACGGGCAGGTACTTGCCCTGCAAGCCTCGTGGTGCAAAGGCGGGCGTGAACGGGAAATCCCGGTTCAGACGCCAGAGCAGCGTGCCGCGCTCGATGCCGCGCACGCCTTGGCGGGGCAAGGCTCGCTGATCCCTGCGGGCAAATCCTACGTCCAGCAGCAACGCAAGTATGACGCGCAGTGCAAGGCGGCGGGCCTCTCCAACATGCACGGTTTGCGGCATCAGTACGCGCAAGGCCGCTATGAGGCGCTGACGGGCTGGAAATGCCCGAAGGCGGGTGGGTCAGCGCGTAACACGCTCAGGGGCGCAAAACGCGAAATTGACCGGCAGGCGCGGATGACGATTTCAGCCGAATTGGGCCATTCGCGCCGTTCAATCGTGACTATCTATATCGGGTAGCGCCCCAAGGCGGGAGAAGGGGGGAACCGTATGGAACCGTTGCGGGACAGTCACGAAAAAAACGCCAGTGTGGGCAGGGTTGCCGGACAAGGGGGCGACACGCTGCTTTGGACACTGAAAGAAGTTGCCATTCAGTTGGGCGGCGTGTCTGCCCGCACGGTCATGAGGTTGATCGAAACCGGCGCTTTGCCCGTCTGCCGGGTCGGGCGCTTGGTGCGGATCCCGTCTGAGGCGGTGCGCGAGTACGTCGCGCATGGCACACGGCCCAAGTACAATATGCCCCGCGTGGAGTCGGGGACGTTGAGGAGTCAATCATGGTCTACCGACGCAAGGATTCCCCGGTCTGGTGGGGAAGTTTCACCGACGCAAGCGGCAAAAGAGTTAGGCGCACTACTGGGACTGCCGAGCGCCGCGAAGCGCAAGCACTTGAAGCGAAATGGAAGCTAGAAGCGCATCAGGTGAAACGATGGGGTGCGGAACCAATCCGCATATTTGATGTATTGATAATGGCATATGTGAAAGCCACAAAGGGCGTCAAGCGCAGTGCGGACAGGGACAAGTATTCGCTCAAGAACCTGTACCCTTTCTTCACCGGGCGCGACCTCCTGACATTGAGGCGTCCCGACATTCGGGCATACATGGACAAGCGCATACAGGACGGCGTAGCCAACGCAACGATCAACAGGGAAATCTGCCTGTTGTCGGCGGCGATCAACTATGCACGGCGCGAGTTGGAATGGGATATTCCGAATCATGCCGAAGGTATGAAGCTGAAGATGCCGGAAGGCCGGGTACGGAGTTTGGCGCATGAAGAAGCACAACGGCTGGTTGCAGTAGCTGAAAAGTCCGCTTCGCCGCATCTGGCGGACTTCATCCGCTTGGCGCTGAACACGGGCTGTCGCCGGGGCGAATTGCTTGGGCTGGAATGGAGCCGGGTCGACCTGAAAGCAAACCTGATTCTTTTGGGCGAGTTGGACACCAAGGCAGGGCGGCGGCGTTCCGTGCCGCTCAATGCGGGGGCGCGGGCGGCCTTGCTGAACCTTGCAAGGTTCCGGGCGACGTATTGCCCCGCCTCACCTTGGGTGTTCGCCAAAAAGGACGGGAGCCGCCAAGCGACTCTGAAGGATGCCTTCCGGGGCGCGCTTTGTATTGCCGGGATTGAGGATTTCCGAATCCATGACCTGCGGCATACCTGCGCCTCGTGGCTGGTTAGCGCAGGGCAGCCGTTGCCAGCGGTGCGTGACTTGCTTGGGCATGCTTCGGTAAAGATGACGGAGCGTTACGCGCATCTTGCACCTGAGAACGTCCGGGCTGCTGTTGCTGTACTGGATAGCGTGTCACGAACTGGTCACGCTGGAAAAATCAGGGCTTAGGGTGCGTTTCTAAGCTCTTGTTTAAATGACGGTTTCACCGGGGCAAAACCAGTAATACCTGCCCCGCCCTGCACCAACGACGCGGGGTGGCCACACAATCAAAGGGCGGCATCCTGCCGCCCTTTGCGCTTCACAACCCCCTACCCCGTAACCCGCAGTTTCAGCCCTGCGAGAAGCGTTTCCAGTTTCATCCCCATTACGCTTGCCATTTCGCCTGCCATACAAAAACCGCAACGCCCGCACAAACCCGCTTCCCTACCCTGGCACTCGGGGAGACGGCTGCCGTCGGGCATGACGAAGTTCGCCATCCAGCAATATTTCTTAAAGTCCCGCTCCTGCATAAGCTTAAGCCCCGCCACGGAATTCATGATCGGGTAGCCTTTCTTCTTGTAAGCGATGACTTTGCCGAGCACTTTATTGCGGGTAATTTCGTCCAGTTCGAGCGCTTCTGTGCCGGGAAACGGCGTGTGCAGGTTGATGGCAATAGATTCGATGGTCGGATGATCTTTTGCAAACTGGATGGTTTCATCCACCGAAGGATGATTCAGAGCATTGACCACCATGTTGACGCTGACGCGGGAGCGGCCACAGCCCGCGATATGCTGGACGAGCCGGTCAAATGTGCCCTCGCCCCGGATGGCGTCGTGGGCGGCACCGACACCGTCCATACTCACCCAGATGGAATCCGCTTCAAGCCCCGCAAACGGGCGGGCAGCGTTGGTCGTCACCGTCACCGAGTAAAAGCCGATTCTTTTCGCCAGACGGATGATGTCGTTCAGGCCGTGCTCGCCGTCGCGCCACAGCGTCGGCTCCCCGCCTTCCAGGTCGACAAAGCGTGAACCCTGTTGATGGCAGTATTCAAGGTCGGACTGGATTTCAGAAAAGGTTTTTACTATGGCGTCTTTTTTTGCGTAAATCGTGCAATGCAGGCATTTCAGATTGCATTTATCGCTAATAAAAACAACCGATTGCAAGGGGATTTTTTTACCCAGCACACGGGCCTTGAAAAACCACAGCGGCAAATAAAGAAACGGCATCATAAGTGTGCATTCATCCGACGAAACTCAAAACCATGCCAATCAGGCAAACCGAAATGAGCAGATTCCTTGCCAAAAACCAACGGATCATGAACCAGCTGGTACCAATGGCTTCGAACCGCTGCCATCCGCGCATTAAACCCATCCAGGGTTTTGGCTCGAATTTCTGCTCCGGGTTTTTGTAGAAAACCGTCATCATGTGAAACAGCCCCACCGCCATTGGCAACGTAAGCATCAAGGCGACATGGGAAACCGGCAGGCTGCCGCGCCAGATGCCGAAAGCGATGACGAAAAATGGAAGGAAAAGAATGAAAAAAAGGACGATCAGCATGACCGGGGGACGGTTCAGGAAGACAGCCAGCGTTTTCTTGCCTAATTTGTTGTCCACGACAATATCGAGCATGGAATGCACGTAGATGATATTCATCACCAAAAGGCCGACCGGAATGGAAATGAGAATGAGCGCCTGATCCATCGTGCCGCAGGCTGCATAATACGTGCCGATCATGTTCAAGGGGCCAAAAATGACGCCAATGACCAATTCGCCCAGCCCGCGATAACTGAGGCGCAAGGGAGGGCCGGAGTAGAAAATTGCCAGTACCGCCGTAATGGCCGCAATCATGAGAACCGCCACGCCCCGGAAATAAAAAACAACCCCACCAATCAGGAAGGTAAGCCCCATGAGCGCAATTGAGACACCGAGCACTTGCCCAACCGTAGCCTGACCGGAAGTAATGTATGCATATTTGCCGACACGGACACGGAAGCCCTCACTGTCTAGAACATTGCGATAATGGGCATGATGTGCTTTGTAATCGAAATAATCGTCGAGCAAATTGGCCGACATATTCCCGGTGACAACCCCCATGACCGCGAGAAAAGCCAGAGGAAGGGAAAAATCCGCTTGGTTCGCAGCAAGGCAGACCGCGAAAAGCGCGGGCAGCACGCTTTGAGGAAGCGCGTGAGGACGTGAGTTCTTGAACCAGAAACGAAAAAAAGACATTTTGAGTGCTGAAGCGCTTCCGGTTTAGAGCGTTTTCGATTTAAGTCTATGCATTCATTTTTCTCTCCCGTTTGCGGGAGAGGATGCCCCGTGTTCAGACCGGAGACATCATAGACGGTTTTATGTTGATTTTCCCACGCCTCCCGTGTCTTTTCCGCCCCACAACTATTCAGAACCGGCTTTCAGGCCGGTTTAACAAACTTTTGGAAGGGGTTTGTACCCCTGAAACCCCGCCCCTTCGGGCAGGGGTTCGTCTTTCCGCCCTGAAGGGCGAAAATCAGTTTTACGATGAATAAACCCGGTGTTTGCCTCAACCACCGGGTTCGTTTCGGCCGTGTGTGCCCCCTTGCCGGAAACTATTCTTACAGCTCTTCCAACCAACCGTTGAACCGGGCGATTTCCGCTTCGTTGAGTTCCCCTACCAGGGAAAGGAGCCGTAGACGCGAGAGTACATAATCGAAGCGCCCGCGGTTGAGATCGCGTTTTGCAGTGGCGAGATTCTGTTCAGCGGTGAGAATGTCCAGCGTAGTGCGCGCCCCGCCCATGAACCCCTTGCGGGTAGAGGCCAGCGCCTGTTCGGCGGATTTTACCGCCTGTTCATAGGCGTGCACCCAATGCACGCCCTGGGCAACGCCATCGAACTCTTTCCTGACCATGACGCCTATCTGGCGCCGCCCTTCTTCCAGGCGCTGGCGGTTCTTGTCCAGTTCAGCCCTGGCCTGCCGCACCTGGGACGCGGTTTCCCCTCCAGAGAAAATCGGCATCTCGAAGCGCAGGCTATACACTTTGTCTTTATATTTGGAACTCGTCTGATAGTTTGCCTGGAAAGACAATTCCTCGCTCCTGACCTGTTGGGCAACAAAATCGACCGTGGGCAGATGGCCGGATTGTGCCTTCCTGACCTGTAAACTGGCCGCTTCGACAGAAGCGCGCAAAGCGGCCAGACGGGGGTTGGCCTCTTCTGCTTTCTGTACCCAGTATTCAAAACGACCAGGGTCGGGGGAGACGAGTTCTATACGTTCAGGAGCCAGACGTGCCAACGACGCCAATGGCCGGTCAACAAAAACCTTGAGTTCGTCGCTCGCATAATTCAGTTGATATTGCTGTTCGATAGTATGGGCGGCAGCCAGATCAAGTTGAGAGCGGGCCTCATCGATATCGGTACGCGTACCCGCTCCAGTCTGGAAAGCCTTCTGGGCATAGTCCAGGTGCGTCAGATAGGCATCGCGCTGCGCTTTGGTGACTTCCAGGTTCGCTTCGGCGAGCAGGACATTAAAATATGCTTCGGAAAGCCGCGTACCCACCTGCTGCTCTGCCCATAGCAGATCAGCTTCGGCACCTTCCACCACCGCCTGCGACTGTTTCCAGGCAACAATGGAACCGGCACGGAACACGGGCTGAGTCAGCCCCAGAGCATAAGTGTGTGTGTCGTATTTTTCAGTAGGCGGCGTGAAATGTATACCACTAAATGGGTCTGTAAATGACGGCCTGGTAATCGAATGCTTGGAACGGTTGCCGCTAAACGACATATTGGGCAACAACCGTGCCAGCGCCTGGGGCTTCGCTTCGCGGCTGGCCTGGGCGTCGGCCTGGGCACCAAGATAGGCGGCGTCGGCCCGTATTGCCTCGCGGTACAAGCCCAACAGGTTATCGGCTTGTGCAGGCAGAGAAACCGACAATATTCCGGCTCCCATAAGCACAGTAGACAACAGAGAAACATATGTTTTCATTTGAGCCCTCATTCTTCTTTCATGGATGATGCAATTCGTTTCAACAGGGGGTGCAGGAGATAAGTCAGCATCGATCGCTCTCCAGTGATGACGACGACTTCCACCGGCATGCCTGCCTGCAATTGGCGTTTCCCAAGTTTTTTCATACCCTCTTCGGTGACAGACACACGCGCCAGGTAATAGGGGATACCAGTCTGCTCGTTGACGAGCAGGTCATGGGAAATCGAAACAACTTTGCCAGGCACGACCAGCAAGGGAGAGTGCGCAAAGGAGGAAAAGCGCACGTCCGCTTCCAGCCCCGGCTGCACGCGGTCGATAAGATGCGGCGGGATATGGGTCTCCAGCAATAAAGGCTCATCCTGGGGCACGATATCCATGACTTTCTGCCCCGGCCCGATGACCCCGCCTACAGTCTGCACCGCAAGCCCCATAACCTGTCCGCTGGCTGGTGCGCGGATGACCGTGCGCGCCAGGTCGCCCTTGATTGCATTGAAGCGTTCGCTTTCGGCATCGACCTGACCCCGCACGTCCGCCAGTTCATGGTCGACTTCTTTTCTGAATTCCTGGTTCCTTTGGATGATGCGCAACCTCGCTTCCGCCAGGGAACTCTTGGATCGATCGATATTGCCCCGCAAGTCAGATATTGCCCCCATGGTTTCGGCTTGTGTGCGCTGCAAAGACAACAGGTTGTTTCTCGGCGCATAGCCGTCACTCACCAGTTCCGTCAGCCCCCGTATCTCTTCATCAAGCAAAGTCAGTTGCAAGCGCCGGGACTCCAGCAAGCCCTGATAGCCCGCAATACTGCCTTCCAGGCCGGAGATGGCTTCTTCTATAGCTTGGATTTCAGCCCGGAACGCCATGCGGCGGGCCGCAAACAGCCCTTCCTGATTGGCAATCAGGTCGGCAGTCAGCGGGGAGTCCTTGTCTTTGAGTAAATCGGAATGAAAACTGATGGTGTCGCTCCCGCCCTGCTCCGCCACCAACCGGGCTTCCGTCGCCCGCAGGGTGTAATAACGCTGGCGTACGCTTTCAAAATTGGCCTGTGTGGCCGCCGGGTCGATCTCCATGAGAGGATCGCCCTCCTGCACGATTTGCCCTTCTTTCACACGTACGGACTTGACGATGCCTCCGGTGAGGTGTTGCACCGCTTTTTTCTTGGTCTCGACCGTCACCGTGCCGGAAGTTGGCACGCCTTCATCCAGAGGCGCCAACGCTGCCCAGAGCAAAAAGCCGCCGAAACCGATTGCGAGTACGCGAAAACCCAGCCTGGCCGGCGAACGGGTATCCATGGGCAAGTCATGCGCATCCTCTACGCCACTGCCTCGTCCCGGAAGCGCAACGGGTTTGGGCCTGAGCACATTGACCAGGGCGTTCCCCGTACTGGCCGATGACACGGTCGGAGAATCAACAGGCGGTAAAAGCATATCATCATCTTTTCCTGTATGTCTTTTGGGATTTGTCGCCTGCTCACGTGACATAATTGATTACACCGCCTTGAATTTGGACGTGATCGCCGATTTGACTGTGACCGCCGCGCCTGGCACAGACACCTGTCCCGTCCCGGCCATTTGTCCGGCCGCAGCAGCAGCCCCTTGGGAAGCCGTCGGCCCGGACACGGCGGCAGCCCCTTGGGAAGCCGTCGGCCCGGACACGGCGGTATAACCTGCTGTCACCCTACCCCCGCCGGACAAAACCGTGGTTGCAGACGCACTCTCCTGAGGCGACGGGTTCAATTGCGGGGGAGTTTCCAGGCGCGCCACGTTGCCCGCCTCCATGACCAGGATCCGATCCATCGCCGCCATGATCTGCGGGCGGTGGCTGATGAGCACCAGCGTTGCGCCACGCTCTTTCATAGCCAACACCGCTTGCAGCAAGGCACGATCCCCGGCATCGTCCAAATTGGAATTCGGTTCATCGAGCACCACCAGCCGGGGGTTGCCGTAAATAGCCCGTGCCAGCCCGATGCGCTGGCGCTGACCGCCAGACAGGAAGCTGCCGCCCTCACCGATCTGCGTATCGTAACCATTCGGGAAACGCAGGATCGTTTCATGCAGGCCCGCCTGACGGCAGGCATCGATGACCAGGCCTGGCTCGATCTCGCCGAAACGAGCCACATTCTCGGCAATCGTCCCCTCAAACAGTTCCACGTCCTGCGGCAGGTAACCCAGATTCATTCCGAGTGTTGTCCGATCCAGCACGCGGATGGGTACATCATCGAAAAGTACTTCGCCCTCCACATCCGGCCAGATGCCGAGCAGCACGCGAGCCAGCGTGGACTTACCGGAACCCGATGGCCCTTTTACCCCAATGGCCGTACCGGCAGGTATCTTCAACGATATTCCATGCAAAATAGGTTCTGAGCGCCCAGCGGCGCTCGCGACAACGTCAGCGACTTGAATCGCTATGCCCTGCGTTTTCTCTTCCATCGGAACCGATTCGCGCTCGGGGAACATTTCGAGCGCCATTTCCAGTTCCAGGTACGCTTTTCTGGCCGTCACGACATCCTTCCAGGCTCTCATCAACGCATCCATCGGATGCGTGGCACGGGTCATCAACACACTGGCCGCAATCATCGCACCGGGTGAAATCTCACCGTAAATCACCAGTATCCCGCCTGCGGCAAGGCTTAAGGATTGCTGCAACGTGCGCACGAAACTGGTGATCGCCTGCATGCGCGTTTGTGCATCCAACCCCCGGCGTCCCTGTGCCAACGCCATGAGATGTCGCCGCGTCCACGACCCGCGCATATTGTTGAGCATGCCCATTGATTCGACCACCGCTGCATGCCGCATCTTGGAATTCAGGTGTTGCGCTTCTTCCTCCCTGGCCATGTCTGCCGTCTCCATCGGCTCTTCCATGACCCGCTTGGAAACCCAGGCAACCCCAAAGAGAATCAGGCAAAAGACAATCGAGAGCACGCCCAGGTATGGATGCAGGAGGAAAAGCACCGTGATGTATATCGGCGTCCAGGGTGCGTCCAGGATGGCAAACAGTCCCGCCCCGGTCAGGAACTGGCGTAGTCTGGTGAGGCTCTTGAACAGGTGGCCGCTGTCCCCGCCCTGATTACGCATACCGAAAGCGGCGGCGAACACGCGCGGATTGAGCTGCATGTCCAGCCGCACACCGAGCCGCACCAGCATCCTGCCACGAACCCACTCGGAAAAACTCATCACGCCCAGGAAAAAAACCAGCATCAGCGTGACCATATAGAGCGTGACCAGGTTCATGCCGACGATCACCCTATCGAAAATCTGCAACATGTACAACGTTGGAGTAAGCATCAACAGGTTGATAAGCGCGGTAAATCCAAGCGCATAAACAAACTCACGGCGGAACGTCCACAGAAAACGGCTCAATTCGCTATGCTCGGCGAAGGAGATGAGACGCTGGAGCCATGATTGTCTTTTCATGATCCTGCCTTCATCGCGATGTCACCAATGGGTTGGTATCGGAGTGCATCCCGATCACCGGTGCGCGCGGCGCATTGACCGGCGGCCTTGCCTGCTGCGGGGCACCCCCCTGCAAGGCGGCAAGCACTTCGTTACGCGGGCCAAACGCCTTGGCTTCGCCATTGACCAGTAGCAGCGCCAAATCTGCCATAGTCAGCAAATTCTTGCGATGCGTGATGACCACGACCGTCGTGCCCTCCGTGCGCAGTGCCTGCAAGGCGTTCATCAGGGCCGTTTCCCCTGCTTCATCCAGGTTTGCGTTCGGTTCATCGAGCACCACCAGGCGAGGGGAACCGTAAACGGCCCTTGCCAGACCGATACGCTGGCGCATGCCGCCAGAGAGCCTCACGCCGTCACCACCAATCTGGGTGTTATAACCATCTGGTAGCGCCAGAATATGTTCGTGCAGCCCGGTCATCATGGCTGCAACTTTGATCTTGTCGATATCCGGTTTTCCGAAGCGGGCAATGTTCTCTGCAACCGTCCCATCGAAAAGGGCCACATCCTGCGGCAAAAACCCTATGTATGGACCCAGTTCATGCTTATCCCATGTATACACATCGACGCCGTCGAGCCGCACCGTGCCGGCCACGCAGGGCCAGACCCCCACCAGCAAGTTCGCAAGGCTGGACTTGCCCGAAGCCGACGGCCCAATGATTGCCAGCATTTTGCCTGCCGGGACATCGAAAAAAATATTGCGCACAACGGGCCTGCCCGACGGCACGCCTGGGACGCGGGCCGTCACATACTCCACCACCAACCTGCCCGACGGCGCAGGTAGCGGCAACCCTGATACAGGAACGGGAATCTTTGACAGCAATTCTTTCAAACGCAATAACGATTCGCGCGCGTTAACCACGTTCTGCCACCCAAGGATGACCTGCGCCAGCGGAGTCAATGCCCGCCCGGCTATGATCGAGGCCATCAGGACAAGCCCCGCAGTACCTGCGAAATGCCCAGAAAGCAAAAGCCAGGCTCCCATCCCAAGCATCATCGAGCTTGAAACCATCTGCACGTATTTTGAAAGCGAACCGTATACCCCGGCACGGTCGGACGCCTGTGCCTGACAGAGCAAAAGCTCCTTTTGCTGCTTGAGCCACCGCTGGCGCAGCCCACCCGCCATCCCCATCGCCTGCACCACCTCGCCGTTTTTCAGCGATGCTTCGACGAAGTTCTGCGCCTGACTTGACAGCATATTGGCCTTCGTCAGCGGCGAAGCGGACGATTTTTTATTGAAATAGGTAATAACTCCCTGTATGACGGCGCTCACCAACCCGAAACAGCCCAAAATCGGGTCGATCCAGAAAATCACCCCAATCAGCAGGAACGCCATCGGGATATCCAGTATCCCTGCCATGACCTGGCTGTTGATGAACTCTCGCACGGTCATGAAATCGCGCATCCCCCGGATCCCCAGGTTGCGCGCGCCATACAGGTTCGCCCGGAATACCGCGCCGTAGATCCGCTTGCCAAGCTCCAGGTCGAGCCCCTCCGCCACCTGACGCAGCACACCTTGTCGCGCCCATTGCAACACTTCCAGAACCACATAAGCCAGCACCAGCAGCAACGTAACCATGCCCAGCGTCATCAAACTGCGGCTGGTGACCACCCGGTCATAGACCTGAAGCATGTAGACGGAAGGCGAAAGCATCAGCGCGCCGATCACGGCACTAAATGCCGCAGCGCGTAAAAAAACTGGCTTTTGCTTGCTCAGGGCAGCCTGCACCTCGGAAACAGACGCTTCAGGACTCATCAAAAACAAACTCAGGTTTGAAACCTCCCCCTTTAGGGGAACAATCTTGCTTGGGAGAGGCGTAACCTCTTTCAAGCGCTTTTGTCGCCCGGTCACGGGCGTGGATTGAAACATCTCGCAAAACTTGGATCCATTAAAATGTACTGACAATAGTCTCAGTTTATACGCATCTACAAAAAACAGAAAGCGCATTGAGAAAGTTGACGATTATAAGGGATGACTCGAAGCAACTTTAGCAGAGCCGGGTAAATGCTTGTCACGACGGATTTGAAGCGGAACCTGTACCCTTTGAGGAACAGTGCGCAAATTTGCCTGTTGCGTCACTACAACACTTACCAGGTACGCTGTGCGCCACTGCTCCATGATGTTCCCGGACAGGCCAACAGATCGTGACAACCGAGCGTATTGACTTCGCCCCGGCTTTCAGGCCGGGGCGAAGTCAATATCTCAGGCAACACTTCCAACCAGTTCGATGAGTTCCTGTTGGTTACACATGAACCCGTCGGCAAACTCGAAGCGTTCCACCTGGCAGGATTTGCCGTAGAAATGATCCTTCAACACCAGGCTGGTGCCTGCAAAGTAGATTTCAAGGTTGTTCCCAACCTTGCGCAGTTCGGTCAC
>WREK01000010.1 GCA_009779355.1 Betaproteobacteria bacterium
AGAGTTTCCTTAAGGAGCCCCTGCATAACCCCAACACTGGATTGCTTCGCTTCGCTTGCAATGACGGTATTGGTTGAATCTATTGACCTTCCTGCTCAGTCATTGCGAGGATCAAAGCGACGAAACAATCCAGAAAAAGGGTTGTGCAGAGTTTCCTTAAGAATATCGTCATAGAACCTATCAAAATGTGCATTGTGTGATAAGAACAAAACAAATATACAACGCCTAGTTGACCCTATTTAATCCAGCAGATTCTTAATTGCTTTCACAAAAGCAGGGGGATCCGCAACTAAAGGCGCCAACCCAGCAAGTGCTTCATCATCAAGCATCCACCATTTCGAAGTAGACAATTTCGAGCAGATTGCTTCATCGAATCTATATTTTATGATCTGAGCTGGGTTTCCTGCTACGACCGCGTAATCTGGAACATCCTTGGTTACTACTGCTCCCATACCGACAACTGCTCCGTTGCCGATGCGTGTGCCTGCTTTTATAAAAGCACCTTCGCCCACCCAGACATCCGAGCCAATGACTGTTCTGACAACTGGCAAATAATCAAATGCAGCAAATTTCATCTTGAGGTTAATTTTATGTGAAAGAAAAACTGGTGACATTGAAACAAAATGCATCGGATGCGCCAGAGCGCCTATAGATACCCGGCCAGCTATCGAAACAAAAGCCCCAATATCTGCATTTAAAATTATGCAATCGTACCCACAGTACGAATATCTATCCATGAATGAATTGACAAGCATAGAGCCTGACATGACTTTTGAATGCCGATGAACTTGAGATCGACGCAAAGAACAACCTCTAGCAATCTTTGTGAATTTACACCACAGGTGCGAAATCAGCGTAAACATATCGTCTACTCAAGCTTTAACAAATCAATTAATCCTGTGTTTGCTTCAGCCACATACGGTACGATTTACAACGATTTGTCATATTCACACCCTCATAAAACAGTGTTCACTCTAGCAAAAGGGTAAGCATCCAGCAAGCTGCCCTCCGTCAAATTTATTATCTTCACTCCATTTCTTTGCGCTAATGCCGAAATTAAGTAATGAAATTCGGTGATTAGGTGATAGTACTTAAGATAAAAAGCCAAATTATAGCTAGGAAGTTCTTTAATTTCAGCATCGTCATTATAGCAATGAGTCCCGATTCTTGAGCAGAACAAATTGTAATCGCAACCCAAGAGATAAACTTCATTAAAACCCATATAAATGGCAGAAAGGATAGACGAGCCAACCACATTCAGGGTCAAAGACATATTGCCAGACAAATCGCAACGTATTCGTTTTGCCGGATAATTCTTGGAATAAATCAAAATGCTCTCTACGCCATTTGGTACAAGTGTTTTTGCTCGTATATCTGTAATTATAACCGGAGGGGCATTGTTATATTTCTCGACTACTTCAACAAAAGTTCCTTTTGAAACCCCCCAATAATTATTATCTAACAGAGCGTAATATCTTGGGGTGATTGATGAAACCACATATACCTTGAAAATCGAGTTAACTGCAAATACAGTCTCTTTCGATAAAGAGCCAACTTGCTCGCAAGTCAACCCTGCAAGAGAAGGCCCAGTACCTAATATAAAACATCGCTCACCAGCATGTTTGTTATGAAAAGCTTTATTACCTGCAAGCAGTGCTTTCCTCTTTGGGTTTAAAAAAAATTCAGCATCACTTAAAAAATTAAAAACATAATACATCAGGTTGTCAACACATTGTTTTAAATCAAAAAAATACATTTCGCCTCCTTTCTTTGTGTTAGGGGATGTCTCAGATTTCACCTATAATAGCAATATTCCTAGCGCTATTTCGATGATCCCTGTGAATCTAATTTACTTTGTTTTTTGCCTATTTTTTGGGCTGCCAGCAATTAATACAAAAAGAAAAAGACTGGAGTTCATCACAGGCGAAGCATACAGCGCAGGCAAAGCAAATTATCGCCGTCAATAAAGTTTCTCCACTTGCCTTTATTTCAGATATAGATTTTTGAGCTGCAATTAATGCTAATCGAAATGCATAGAAAAAGCAATAAATCGCTCACATCCGCCTAGTCGCTGTGCAACTCAAACAGGTGTACCTCGCTCTCCACTTGGTCTACTCAAATTCCATTAACCTAAGCCGGTTGTTTAAGGTTGCGATGAGGCTGCATAGAACCATCAAGCTCTCTGTATATGTTTAAATACTTTTCTACCATGCTGAACTTGGAGTAACGGTTCTCAGCGAACATGCGGCACTCCTCACGTGTTTTCATTGGGAGCGATCCATCGAGTACACCGACCAGCACACGCTGCAACGCGTCGATGTCGCCATAGTTGACCCAATGACCATACCCATCTGGTGCAACTTCGCGTGGGGCGCCGCAATCGAATCCGACGACTGGCGTACCACACGCTAAGCTTTCGACCACAACCATAGAAAATGTTTCCTTCTGACTGGGTAACAAAAATACATCACTAGCTGAATACACTTCCGCCAGAAACTGCTGATCGTGCGTACGCGGCAGTGCCGTCACGTTAGGCGAGTCGATACGGAAATCAGCATCAACTCCGATCATCAGGAACGTCACGTCAACCTCGACCATACGTCGCGCCAGTTCTAGCACCCAATCACCCCCCTTTCGTGGGATCATCAGCTTAGGCGCCACACTCACCACCACATACTTGCTTGTGATACCCAAACGAGCGCGTGCCATGCTTCGGTCACGCGGATAGAACACATTTGTGGTATCCACGCCGTTATAGACAATATCGACTTGGCGCTCGCGTAGGAAAGACTCGCCGACGCGCTGTTTAAGCCAGTCTGAAGGCGTCACCAACCGCAATTTGGAGAGGAACTGAAAAGTGCCCCGCTTACGTTCGTACATCTGCTTGGTATGATCAAAAAGCAGACTGCTTGGGCATTCTCGCAACTGCGGGCAATCGTGGCAACCTGTCTTCCAGCGCTCGCACTCGTTAGCGTAGCCGCACTTGCCGGTATACATAAACTCACTATGAAACGTCCAGACGATGGGAATCCTGCGGTCACCAAGAAAACGCAGTATGTCATTTATATTCACATAGTAGCCATGCATTTCATGCAAGTGCACCACGTCCGGCTGGAACTCATTGATAGCCTGCTTCAGCCTGCGTGTGGCCAGCGGTGAAAAACAGCCAGTCCACCCAGTCAAGCGGGTCATCCCGGCATGAAACACTACTTCAGCGTTGCTGGCGATCTTGAGCACACCTAGTGAGCTGCTTTTTTTGCCCCGTCCATAAGCTGCCAGTACTTCGTGTCCGAGCTTTTGCAAACCGTCGCACAGATCCTGCACAATCTTGCCAGTCGACAAGACACCGAAGACAACGTCCACCTGCACTATGCGCATACAACCATCCGTTCCATCTATAACTCCTCAAAGCACAATAGGATACCAATCAACGGATCTCTGCAAGCTAGCAGCGTCGTGGCAAAAGGGAGATTCTATCAGTGCCATCTAAAAATCTAACAGCAAATCATATCGTAAGATAGGGTTTGCGCAGAACTTCCTCAGTCTTACCCCGTCAAAAAATACCAAAATTTTCTTCTATTTTTGGAATAATGAATTAGTTAATTTCAAATTAAAATTAACTCCCTTTTTTCTTCCAAGTAGTGGAAAAACAATTGATAAAACAACAAAAAGAAAAAAGGGTACAGAAAAAATTGATGCTGGCAACATAGTATACCAGAAAATAGTAATAGAAAACAAAATTTTAAATAAAATAAAAGCGTAAAAAATATTTTCACTATTAATTAGTTTAACTAATACACCAGAAAAAAAACCAAGCAGAAATGACACCAAAGAATGTAACAACAAGGCAGCAATAAGACCAAATATCATAATTTGAACTGCTGGCATAAAACCACTCAAATTTGTTCCGGTGTTTTGATAATAATCATATTTAGGAAACGGTAAGTATTTATAACTAATAAAATCTCTTGCATCAGAAAATTGCCCGCACTCAAAAAAGCAAACAAATGAATCATTTTGTAATAACACTTTAAATGAATCATTGAGAACACTCCATAACAATTGACCTTGAAGTGCAACTCTAACAAATCCAAAGCCATCTTCCTTATCTGCATAATGCAGACTTATCAAAGCAGAAATAAATAAAATTACTAAAATCCAGTTCAATAATATACGAACATTTAATACTATAGGTTTAACATCGCCAGCACGAATAACCAATAATGCATTCAACAGCAAGATAAATGCGCTAAATTTTTCACCCAGCAATAAAACGATGATAATTATTAAAATAATGAATAAAATTTTTGCATAAAAATCCTGAAAGCGGTCACGTTTAAACAGAAGTAAAAAACAAAAAAGAATATATGTTTGACTTAATAAAGAATGTAAAAATTTCAAATACTCTGGTACGACATTGTTCCAAAATTGCACTCTATCGATTTCGAGAAATATCGGACCACTGTATTTAATAAGCACATAAAAACAAAAACTTACCACAACACCAAGGAAAATTGAAATAAAAAACCTTTCTTGCTTCTTATTGATATGCACATTTACATGTCTAGTCATAAACATTCCGCATTTGAATCCAACATTTCCAAAAATTAAACTAATCATGAAAAAAATCAATAATATCCAAAATATTCCATTTGGGGTTCCAAATTCATTAATTTCTATCATTAAAGCACCACTCGTTATAATAATGCTGCTAACCATCATTCCCAAAAAATAATAAATTGCGTAAAATTGTGATAAAATATATTGATGATTATATTTGATTTCTCGAAAAAGATGCCAAACAAGAAGAAGAAAGAATGGGGAATACACAAGCGGATTAGCTGTTTCAGATTTAACTGATCCTTCTATAAGAAACCCAATTATTCCGATAAGCAAAAGAAAAAGACGTGACAATATAAGCGTATTAAACAAGAATGAGACCTCCAAAATTAACTAGTGACTTGTCCTCTGACTATGGAGACTGAAAGAATACGCATAGGCGTTTTTGCCGCTAGAGCGATAGCGCCGTATGGGAATCCCTACCGGAGCAGTTCATTGAGAAACTTTTGTGGGGCACTCCTTTTTCATTTGATTTTATTGATAAATGCATTTGCATTTAATATCGCTCCTCATTAAATTTTTTATTCACAAAATGAATTCGGTCGGAGTTTATATATCTACTTGCACTTGTCCCATGATGATAAACATTTATTTTTTTACATACTTCAAGTAATTTTATAAGCAATAACTCGGCTGGAATATATGCCGGAATGGTTAAAAAACCTTCATTCGATTTATTATTTTTAATGTGTGGATGTGGTTTAAGCAATTTTAACCCAGAGAATCCATTAATATCTTTCATAATTGAATTATCAATAGTCCAACTGCTTAAGTAAACATGACACTCATCATAAAACATCGAGAAATTCATTATCTTTTCAATTTCTCGAAAATTAAATATGTCTCTCAAAATATCAATGTTCTCAAGTATAAATTGTTCAAGAGGTTTTCTAATTTCTTCAACTTTCTTATAATGTACATTTAGTTTTATTTTGTATTCTTCTGGCCTGTATGCATAGAATTTCGAAGTGAGAGAACAGCCGCCAAAATATGTTCCAGCACCAATCAAATCAAGGAAATATTTACGCGTTCCATGATATAAGTCATTACGATAAGTTCCAAGTCCTTCTTCATAAACATTTATTTCTTTTTTCCTATGAAACACTTTTATCAATACCAATTGTGCATATTGACGTAACCCAACATCTGAATCGATATACAAGTGTTGGTAACAACGTTTTTTTGCAATACGATATGCTTTTTTAAAGCTATCACAAAAAATACTCCTCCCAAAATTCGAATATTTTTGAAGTCTTTGTGCAACGTCTTCAGCATTTGCGAATGCATCAACGATCAAAAAGTCTGAAACTGCCTTAAGATCAAGCTGCTCAATTAATGACATAGCAACCATTAATTGCAGAGGCTTTGTTACAATAAAAGCGGATTTTTTTTGCATATTAGACATCGTTGAATCACTCAACATTTAGATTTTTATTCCAAATAAGAAATGAGAATCGGTGAATATTTTTCCGCATTACATTTAAGCTTTTTCCCGATAATTCTGACGATCTCTTTAGGTGCTAATCCATAACCAGGTCTTACACTACGAATACAATCTGCTGTAACAATGTCACCAGCTTTCATATCTTTCACGAAGTAGAGCGAGCGCCGAAACTTGATGTTGCCTTGCTCACTGGATTTAAGACCGTAGTCAACACCCCCCAACGCTTCCCACGCAGTACGCGCACCGCCACATAGTGCCTTCATTTCGTGCGGTTCCAGCGAAAAACTGTCGTCCGGGCCACCACCATTACGATCCAAGGTGAAGTGTTTTTCTATGATCGATGCACCTAGCGCTACGCTGGCAATGGCTGTTGTATTGTCCAACGTATGATCCGACAGTCCGGTCACCAGCCCAAAACGTTCTATCATGTCTGGAATTGTGCGCAGATTATAGTCTTCTGCCGGCGCAGGATAACCGCTGACACAATGCAGAATTGCCAACTCCTTACAGCCGCCTTCGCGAGCGGCATCTATCGCTTCCTGGATTTCATCAGCGTTGGCCATACCTGTGGAAATGATCATGGGTTTACCAGTGCTAGCTACATACTTGATCAACGGCAAATCAACGGCTTCAAACGAGGCAATCTTATAAGCCGGAGTATTCAGGTCTTCCAGCAGATCGACGGCAGTGTTATCGAAGGGCGAGCTGAAGAGGGTGATGCCAAGCTTGCGGGCATACTCGAATAGCAGCTTGTGCCAGTCCCAGGGCGTATGTGCTTCTTGATAGAGCTGGTATAAGGTCTTGCCGTCCCAGAGGCCACCGTGAATCTGGAACTCCTCGGTGTCGCTGTCAAGTGTGATAGTATCAGCCGTATAGGTTTGCAGCTTGACCGCGTCGACTTCTGCTTTTTTTGCCTCTTCGATGATCTTAATCGCAGTTTCCAGCTTTCCGTTGTGGTTAGCGGAGAGTTCAGCAATAACGTATGGAGAGGTATCGCTTGCTATACGATGTCCAGCAATACAGATTGAGGGACAATTTCTCATGATGTTGCCTATGTAGTGTTTTCCGACAACCACTCATCGGCAAGCATACCGAAGTACACAACATCGTGATATTGTTGGCCATCGTAATGTTGTTTACGGAGAGTTCCCTCTAGCTTAAAACCCAGGCATCGGTGAAATCGGATCGCGCGCTCGTTATAGCCTATGGTCTGCCCGCATATTTTGTGAAACTTTTCGTGGTTAAATACGTAGAATAAAGTAGTCAAACCCAACAAACGGCCCGTACCCTTCGAGGCATCAGGAGCAACATAAAACCCCCATTCGACTATCCCCAGTACAATTTGGTGGAGATTGACGAACCCGAGAGGCTCTCCGGCCAATTCAAACACAAGTAGTTGCCGATCCGGATCCTGCGATACACGCTCGAACCAGCGAGTATGTTCGTCCAAGCCAATTTCGTGCTGCGTGTACATGTACCGGCGCACTTCGGGATGATTGCGCCAGCACAGTACACGTTCAAGGTCATCACTCTTTAGCGGACGAAGGCAACCATCTGTTGATGAAATGACATTCACCTCAACACCCCAGTTGATTGATTAAATGTATCGCACCTTGACCATCCACTATATTTGCAGCGATTCGGCTCATGGCTATATACTGCTGCGGTGATGCTAGGTTAGCGTGTATTAATCTAGGTATCGCCTCCATAATCTCCCCCACATCCTGCACCACATACGCTGCACCAGCATGCTCCAACCCTCGTGCCACCGCACGTTGATTGTCTGCCAAAATCAGCATTAGGGTTGGTAATCCCAAGCAACAGCGTTCCCACGATGTGGAACCCGCAGCACCAATCGCCAAATCGCTATCAGCCATCAATTTCGCCATGTCGCTGGCGCCCACGAGGACTTCAGTTGGCCACGGCATATCTTTAGACAGACAGCAGACCATTTCTAGCCAAGGCGCCGTCATTCCCATGACCACGGTGATGCGACAGTTCGCCGGAAGCGCAGACAATTTTAGCGCTTCCAGTATTCGTCCGGTAACATTGTCTTTATCAACACCACCAATGCTGATCAGGATGTGCCTGATTTCAGGGTTGCTCCTGCGAACCAGACTGTAATCCCGCATTGCGGCAAACTCGGGGCGCAGCAACGCAAATTTTGGACCGATCAACAGTTTGCAAGTCGTTGGCACACGGTTCAGGTAATCCGCCGCTTGACGGCCCAGATTCTGGTCGAGTAACAACTCGCAGTCGTGCTCGCGATCCGCGAGGTCGTCGATTACCATGATCCGCCGACATTTGTCCCGCATACTGCGTTCCCATCGCGCATCAAGCGCGTAGTGATCGACAATCAGCCAATCGTCGCTCACATCACCCAGAATATTCAGGGTCTGCGTCGCATCAGTCTGCCAGTCGGTGCCTAACCAGGCCGCGTACGCAGTTGCAGTGGACTCGCTCGCATACCCTTCCGCTATTGTCGCAGCAGGCAGCAGCAGCACAGCAAATCCTCGTTGCTGTATCGTTTCAAGCAAATTGCCGGGATGCTCCCGGCACACAAAACGACATACCGCGCCTTTACCGCGTAGCGCATCGGCCAGCGTCAGGCAGCGCATAACATGGCCAGTGCCGATCTGCAGGGAGGCATCGACGCGAAATACAAATCTCATGTTCGGCAATGTCAATCAGACTGACTTTTCCATCAAGAACCAGGAAATGTCATCTTGTGGGAAATTAGGATCACGTCGGTATGCAAAACCATAATCGACTAGGCGCAGAGATGAAAAACGATCCAACATCTCTCCACAAAAATCCCGCTTGAACAACCGATTTGCATGTCCGCGATATGGAATAGTGACGGGAGAAGGGTTGTAATATTCACAAACCAATATATAGCGGTTACTTGCTGTGTAGAGACGATCATAGACTTCTGTGAGTTGCTCAGGATCAATATGGATCAAAACCCCTTTTATTAATGTAATATCATATTTTATTATGGAATCAAATTCCAGGATGGATTTTCGATGCACATTGTCTGGCGGCAAAAACTCCAAGAGTTGAGCAGCAGCCGTAGGATTGATTTCAATCGCGTGCAAATCCATGCAAGGAAAAAGCAATCGCAGGGCACGAAGATTCATCCCGATATTTGCTCCGAATTCGATACATGAGTTCGGTGCAGCAACCATATTGAGCGATTTTGAGAAGAATGCGAGATTTGCTGCCAATAAGTTGCTGCTAGCATTGCGTTCAATGTACTGATCCCCAAACTCTCCGGCCCAGAATGCTTCTTGCTCTGTTTTGAATAAACTCATTGCCACCTCCTTGTTGTATTGAGTGCCTTGTATAGCAATTCGGCACGCTCCCAATCCTCCTTCGTATCGATGTCAACGACACGCCAAGCAGGTATCAGATAACCAACTGCATTGTCATGAATGCGCTGCTTCTCCAACCAAGACGTCCGCGCCCCCCAATAGAACTGCCCCGTATCGTGGTAGGCAGGTTCGAGGTCTTGCGTTCTTGTGAGTTCGTATTCTGGATATATCGGCACCATGTTTCCTTCTACCGTTCTGCGCATGGCTCTCTGGATAGCTGAGGGGAATTTGGTAACCGGAAAACAAAAATCGGCATGCCCCTCCAGAAACAATTTCAATGCCGCCTGTAAATCCATAGGCTGAAGGAAAGGAACCGCAGGATAGATGCAGCAGATCAAATCCACATCCCATCCGAGTACTTCGCAAGACTGGATCGCATGGGCGATGACTGGAATTGTCGGCGTATGGTCGTCGGCCAGTTCGGATGGGCGAGTAAATGGCGTTTCAGCGCCAAGGAAGGCAGCCATTTCAGCAATTTCAGCATCATCGGTCGATACGAGAACATGCTCAAACAGGCCGCTCTGCTGTGCGGCAGAAATTGCATAAGCAATCATCGGTTTTCCGCAGAAGTCACGGATGTTCTTGCGTGGGATGCGCTTGCTTCCACCCCGGGCGGGAATGATAGCGAACCTCATAGGCCCATCGCCTCCTTGATTGCAGCGATTACTTCGTTTTGCTGCTCATCCGTCAGCATCGGGTGCATTGGAATACTGATGGTCTCTGTGTAGTAGCGCTCAGCTTTGGGGAAATCGCCTGCCTTGAACCCCATTTGCTGATAGTAAGGTTGCGTGTGCACCGGGATGTAGTGCAGGTTGACGAGAATGTCCCTGGCCCGCAAGGCTTCAAACACCTGCAAATGCGTCCTGTTGATTTTGTCCAGTTGCAACCGGATCACGTAGAGGTGAAATGCCGAGTATCCGTCCGGGTGTTGCCACGGAAGGGTCAGCGGCAGTTCAGCAAGCAGCCGATCGTAGCGTTGCGCAATTTCGTGGCGGCGCACCACGTAATGCTCCAGCCGCGTCATCTGGCTCGCACCAAGAGCGGCCTGGATATCGGTCATGCGATAGTTGAAGCCCAGCGCCACCTGCTGGTAGTACCAGGAGCCATCCATGAGCCTGGTCATCAGCGCCGGATCGCGGGTAATACCGTGGCTGCGTAGCAAACCGAGTTGGATAGCCAGTTCGTCGCTGTTGGTTACGGCCATGCCGCCTTCGGCGGTGGTGATGATCTTGACCGGATGGAAGCTGAATACGGTGATGTTGCTGTAGCGGCAGTTGCCAATGGGTTCATTCAGATATCGACCGCCAATGGCATGCGAGGCGTCTTCGATGATCTTGAAGCCAAAACGCTGCGCCAGCGCGTGGATAGCGCGCATGTCACAGGGCTGGCCGGAAAAGTGGACGGGAACGACGATCTTGGGAAGGCGACCTTCTTTCTCGGCAAGCAGAAGCTTTCTTTCGAGTGCTTCGGAACACAGGTTGTAGGTGCGCGGGTTGATATCAACGAAATCCACCCGTGCACCGCAGTAAAGAGCACAGTTGGCAGAAGCGACAAAGGTGTTCGGCGTTGTCCAGAGCCAATCTCCCGGGCCCAGTCCCAAAGCCAGGCAGGCGATATGCAAGGCAGATGTCGCGCTGTTAACGGCGATGGCGTGACATGCACCACAGTGCTCCAGCACGGCTTGTTCAAAGCGCGGAATCGCCGGCCCTTGCGTCAAGTTGACAGATTTCATGACATCGACAACTGCGTCGATGTCTGCCTGTGTAATGTGTTGTTGACCGTATCTGATCATGTTGTCGAAATAGTGTGAATCACCGTATGTGTGATATGCCTGAGTCATACGAAGCCGGATTGTATTTCATCATGCAGAAGCCTGCGCTATCACTGGTTGCACGGTACGTCCTTTCAAATAACAAACACTTTTCCATAATAAAATGAATGCGAACGCGGTACTCAATCCCATAGGAATGGCTGTGAGCGGTGACTGGAACCGGATGAATAGCGAGGTTGTCGCGATGAATACAAACAAGCTGAGGATATGGCTTGCAATGATCGGGCGATCTCTGCCTTGTGCGTACAAAGCGTAGTGGGGAATCATGCTGAATTCACAAATGACCATTGCAAACAACAGTCGGCCATATAGCGCTTGGTGCTTGAAGTAAAAATCATTTCCTATCCATGTAAGCAAATATGGAAGCACTATTAATGTAGCAACAGAAAATAACGCGGTAAAGATAATGACCAGCAGGAGCATTTTGCGCAAAAGCCTCCGGAATTCACCCGCTTGGTTGTTATGATGAGCTTTGATGAGTGCCGGGTAACTATAAGAAAAAACGCCGGCATCAAGGAACACTGACAACGTGCCCACCATCCCCATAAAAAGTGTGTATGCACCAACCACTTCGATGCTAATCGCTGCCTCCAGCCAATACCGATCCAATGTCTGGATTCCCCGAAGTGCCAGCGTAGCCAGAAGAAAAGGGATGCAGATTTTCAGCCCTTTGATGATCCAACCCCAATTCACTGACTGTTGCCATCCACCGATTTTCATTTTTCGGAGACGATAAATGGCAAAAGAAACGGCCATCACCCCGGCTAAGGACCAAGCTGCGAAAACATAGTTCAATGTTCTGGCTGTCTCTTCATAATACATGAGCGCAACAATGGCCAGCGCCCAACTCCCTTGTCTGATAAACAGCAGCACGCTCGACATGAGCTGTTCCGAGATGGCGATCAAGAGTCTGCCAAGTTCCTGGTTGATGTGCTCAAAGATCAAAATAACCACGAACCAAGGCAGCAGACCGACAGGCAAAACATTAAATACGAACAGAAGGCAAAATAGCGGGATGCATACCGCATATAGCACGCCTGAAAGCGCTACCTGGTTTTTGAGAATTGCACCCCACTCCTTTTTATCTCTTTTAATTATTTCCCTGGTTGTGTACGTATAAAAATCCAGTCCCATGGGATAAAGCGCATAGCCAACGGTCACGGTAAAAAGACCGTATATGCCCATAGACGAAGGCGCAATGAATCGCGCAAGAAAAAAAATGAACAGAAACCGGCTGGCGATGGTCGTCCCGCGCAGCACAATATTCATTATTACATTGCTCGAAATCATTACGTGCTTCTTGGAATCACTACAAAGCAGTAGATATCAGCCGGACCCCGGCCTGAAGGCCGGGGTTTCGGCGACTTGACTTATTTGGCAGGGGTGCAAACCCCTGCCAAAAATCGTGGCGAGCATGACAGGCATGAATGCCTGTCACGGACTTATTGCTCGACTGGTGCACGACTCCAACCCGATGCACCTCTGAAATTTCCATGTGCTCGCACACATATCGAAAAGGCCGCGCCGCGCCCGCCATCCCAACTCCCGCCCGGCTTTTCCAGGATTGGCATAACAGGCCGCCACATCCCCCGTGCGGCGGGGCACAATCTGGAAAGGTACGGCATGACCGCTGGCACTGGCGAACGCTGCCACCATCTCCAGCACGCTGTAACCCTGCCCCGTCCCAAGATTGATCGCATAGCAGCCGGGATGCTCGGCAAGCCAGGGAAGCGAGGCCGCGTGACCTTCCGCCAGATCCATGACGTGAATATAGTCGCGCACTCCGGTTCCGTCCGGTGTGGGGTAATCGTTGCCGAACACTGAAAGTTCCTTGAGTTCCCCAGCCACAACCCGTGCAATATAAGGCATCAGGTTGTTGGGAATACCCACCGGATTCTCCCCAATCAGCCCACTTTCGTGCGCGCCGACCGGATTGAAATAGCGAAGGCAAACAATGCACCAAAGCGGGTTCGAAGCGGACAAGTCGCGCAACATTTCTTCGATATGCAGTTTTGTGCGTCCGTAGGGATTGGTCGCGGAAAGCGGATGCATCTCGTCCAGCGGTAAATACTGTGGCTCGCCATACACAGCGGCGCTACCGCTGAATACCAGTGTACGTATTTCCGCTTTGCACATGGCTTCCAACAAACTGATCGTGCCTTCAACATTATTGGCATAGTATTCAATCGGTTTTTGCGCCGACTCGCCTACTGCCTTTAACCCGGCGAAATGCATTACCGCTTCGACCGCATGCTGTTTCAACGCATCTGCGAGCGTTTCTGCCGCACGAATATCCGCTTGGATGAAAATCGGCATTTTGCCGGTAATTTGTTCTATTCGAACCAGAACACCTGCATCGCTGTTGGACAAATTGTCGTAGAGGACAACACGGTGTCCCGCCTGAAGCAACACCACTGCCACATGGCTGCCGATATAACCCATACCGCCAGTCAGTAGAATATTCACAAAGCAATCGCTCTTATAAACGGGCACCTCGAAAAACTCCCTTGTTTCATGGAGTCAGAAAAATTTCCCTTCGATTTCATTGGAAAAACTTTTGCTCTTTTAGCGAAACCCGATGTTTTTCGAGGCGCCCATCCATGAACACGCCTCCGGGTCTCAGGCTGTTCAGCAATGTTTCCGTGGACATGGCGAGAGAGATATTGCCGGTGCGATGCTGCGGCAACGATGACATTCGCCTCGGGCAACGCATCCCACGACATCAATAACGACATCCTGAGGCAAAGCCGCAGATTCGTTCAGATTCGTTGGGAGTAACATTCATTTTAATAATCCGTATTCCAAGCAGGCTACCGCCCTACCGTGACACGTTCAGCAAGCGCAGGAATAACCGAAAAAAGGACGCCCGGAAACGGGAAGCCTTGCGGCGTGTACCCGATGGGCGAAACGTGTAAGGATATGTTATTGCGTGCCCGGAAACAACATCTTGACATTTTTCTCCCTTTCCTGTTATTCAAAACCGCTGGGCGAGGCCGCCACAGCACGCCTGCCCACAGGCATCAGCGCTGTGTCGAAACAGAAAAGAGGTATGCTAAAGGCATAACGCCGCACGTGGCGGCGTATCCGACATCAGGGGTTTGATTTGTTTTCCGCTACTTGCAAACTCTTGAGTTTACTGAGCGCCTGGGACAGTTGATAGTCATCCTGGCTGCCGAACTCAAAGGGTTTAAGGGGCGCAGTGGCACCGGCACCGGCAGGTTTGCCGGGGCGGACGTCATTGCGCGTCTTTTCGGCATCGGAATCGAGGTCGTTGCCGAGATGCCTTTGGAGGTCGGCTTCGCGAAGGCGCCTGGTCGAACCGCCCAGCGCGGATTCTTCGATGATGACGTCAGGATCGATACCTTTGGCCTGGATCGAACGGCCACTCGGGGTGTAGTAGCGCGCCGTGGTGAGTTTGATCGCGGCAGCGTTGCTTAGCGGGAGGGTGGTTTGTACCGACCCCTTGCCAAAGGTGCGTGTCCCCATGATGGTCGCGCGTTTGTGATCCTGAAGCGCGCCGGCAACGATTTCGGAAGCCGAAGCGGAACCGCCGTTGACCAGTACGATCATCGGCACTTCGCGCACCCAGGAGGGGAGTGTGCGCAGAAAATCGCCACTGCTGTTGTGTACGTAATCTTTCGCTGTAGCACGGTATTCACGGTGAGCGCCTGGGGTGCGTCCGTTGGTTGTTACAACCGTTACGCCTTCCGGAAGGAAAGTAGCGGCTACGCCAATCGCGCTGTTGAGCAACCCCCCAGGGTCATTGCGCAGATCGAGCACCAGACCCCTGAGTTTTCCTCCCTTGCCCAACTTGTCGAGGTGTTCGACTATCGACTTGGCGGTGTTTTCCTGGAATTGGGTCACGCGCAGGTAGCCATAGCCGGGTTCGATTTCCTTGGACTTGACGCTCTGCACTTTGATGATTTCGCGTGTCAGGGCAACGACGATGGGTTGCTGTTCTCCTTTGCGCGCCAGCGTCAGGGTAACTTTGGTTGAAGGTTTGCCGCGCATGCGCTTGAGCGCTTCGTCAAGGGTCATGTCCTTGGCAGAGGTTTCGTCGATCTTGACAATCAGGTCGCCAGCCTGGATGCCGGCACGAAAGGCAGGCGTATCTTCAATTGGGGAGACGACTTTGATGAAGCCGTTTTCCAGGCCGACTTCGATGCCGATGCCACCGAATTCACCCTGGATGCCGTCCTGGAGTTCTTTCAACGCTTCGGCATCGAGATAGGCCGAATGAGGGTCGAGCCCGTTCAACATGCCGGTGATGGCTTGTATGATTAGTTTTTTGTCTTCGACCGGTTCAACGTAATCGCGCTTGATGACGCTAAATACTTCAGCAAAGGCGCGCATATCTTCGACAGGCAGGGGCTGGTGCCCCAGCCTGTCGGCGCTGACGGGAAAATTCAAACTCAGCATGATGCCGATAGCGACACCGCCCAACATCAGGCCAATCTGTTTCAGTTTACTGTTTGGCATGGGATCTCCAAGTGAAAATCCATGGTTATCTGGATTTCACCCATTGCATTGGGTCAATAGCCTGCCCCCGGTGGCGAATTTCGAAGTATAAGCCGGATTCTGACTCCGATCCGCTTGCACCGACACTGGCAATTGCCTCACCTGTGCGCACGGTATCGCCAGTCTCCTTATAGAGTGCGTCATTATTACCATAAATGGACAAGTAGCCACCACCGTGATCGACGATCAGCAGATTGCCATAACCGCGCAACCAGTCTGAATAGACGACTGCGCCATTGCTGACAGCCCGCACTTCGGCTCCGCTCCGGGCACGAATAAAAACGCCCCGCCAGGTTGTGCCTTGTCCGGCGCGCGGCGCGCCAAACCTGCCAAGGAGTTCACCGGCAACCGGAAAATTCAGTTTACCGCGTAACTGGGCAAAATTTGTATCTACCGACGTTGACTCGGGGACTTCCCGCACTTTACCGACAACCGGCTCGACCGCTTTGCCCACCTTCGGGTAAGGTTCCACCCCACTGTCCGGCACGCCGTTTTGCCGTGCCCGCGCACGGGCATTCGTGCGGTCGCGTTCCTGCGCGCGCCTTGTGGCGGCAGCCCGCGCTTCAGTTTCGGCAGCTCGCTGCCTCAACGTTTTGATTATCTGGGTCAATCGTGCTTCGTCGGCCTTGAGCGCGGCCATTCGCTCCTTTTGCGTTTTCAGTGTCGTCTCGATCTTTTCCAAGGATTCACGACGGCGTGCGTAGGTTTCTTCCTGTTTTTCCTGACGCTTGCGCCGGTCGTCTTCGAGACGGACCAAGGTTTCCCGGTGAACAGAGATTTTCCCGGCCTGCTCGGCCTTACGTTGCAGGTCGGCCCTCAGCCCTTCGATCAGTTCAAGGCGGGCACGGCCAAGGCGTTCAACGTAATAAGTATCGCGCACGAACTGATTGGGATCGCGCGCCGCCAGCAAGGCGGCGATGTCGTTGGCCGCCCCGTACATGTAGCTCTGGCGCAGCCATTCGCCCAGTTCGTTCTGACGCGCAGCAATGCGTTCTTCAAGCAGTTGCTGCTCAGTTTCGAGTTCGGCAAGCTGGCGGCCAGCCTCGGCGCGTTCGGACGTGACCTGACGCAAAGCACGTGTGGCCTTTGAGACTTCGCGCTCAACCTCGACTACGGCACGGGCCGCTTCGGTTTGCAGGGTTTCGGTTTTTTCCACGTCACGCTGCAAGTTTCCAAGGCGGCGCTCGACGTCCTTGAGTTCGGAGTTCTTGGCGCGGATTTCGCCCTTGCCTGACCCACTCGAAGGCTTGTTTGTTTTGGTGGCCTTGCCCGACCCGCTGGCCGGTCTGGTGGTTTTAGGCGTTTTAGCCGACTCGCTGGCCGGCTTGGCGGCATTGGTGGTTTTAGCCGCTCCGGGTTTGGCAGCCTGGGTGGTTTTGCCCGACCCGGATTTGGCAGGCTGTGGGGTTTTAGCCGCCCCGGGTTTGGCAGGCTGGGTACTTTTAGCCGACACACTGGCTGGCTTGGCGTGCAACGGGCCGGGCAAGCCCATCCCACCCCACATCACCAGTGTGCAAGTCAAAACCAATATGTGTCGAACGGAGAAAACACCCACGGTGAAATAGAAAATGTCACCCACTGGCCTTGCCCTGGTTGGCCACGGCAACCTGGGCAGCACGGATGGTGTTTTCGTCGGCAAGGTAATAGCTCTTGATCGGACGCAGGCCGGTGTCCAGTTCGTAGACCAGCGGTTGCGCGGTCGGGATGTTGAACGCGATGATGTCCGCTTCGCTAATGCCGTCAAGATACTTGATGAGCGCACGCATGCTGTTGCCATGCGCGGCAATCAAAACGCGCTGACCGGCAAGAATTTGCGGCGCAATCACGGCTTCCCAGTACGGCACGACGCGTGCCACGGTGTCGCGCAGGCACTCGGTGCGCGGAAACGCCGACTTGGAGAGCAGTGCGTAACGGGGGTCGTCGGCGGTGAGCCGGGGATCGCCCTCTTCCAGCGGATCGGGGGCAATATCGTAGGAACGCCGCCAGAGCAATACCTGTTCATCGCCATATCGCGCGGCAGTTTCGGTTTTGCTCAGCCCTTGCAGGCTGCCGTAATGACGTTCGTTCAGCCGCCAGGAGTGTTCAACCGGCAGCCAGAGGGAGTCGAGTTCTTCGAGCACGATATTGAGGGTTTTGTTGGCCCGCTTGAGCATCGAGGTAAAAGCCAGGTCAAAGAAATAGCCCTCGCTTTTGAGCAACTGCCCGGCGGCACGCGCTTCTGCGATGCCCCGTTCGGTCAAATCGACGTCAGTCCAGCCGGTAAAGCGGTTTTCTTTGTTCCAGACAGATTCGCCGTGGCGAAGGAGCACGATTTTGAACATGAAGGAATAGCCCAGAGAAAGAAATGAAAGGGGGTAGAAACATTCGATCTATCGTATACTAACGGTTTTCACACTATTTTTCCCTGCCACCTTCAGGAGTTGACTCCCCACGGTGCAAAGTTCGGTGCAAAGTCCGACATCGAAGACAGGACGAAGACAGAAGCACACAATTTTACGTTTTACGTCAGCATAATAACCCTTGGAGCATTTTTTACGTGGAGTTTTTGCAACAACAACAGAACCTGCTTTGGCTCGTCCTGGCTGTCGCTTCGGGCGGGTGGCTGCTCGTCGAGACTATCCGCCAGTATCGCGACAAGAGCCTGCTCACGCCCATCCAGGCCACTTTGCTCATCAACCGCGAGGACGCAGTGACAGTCGATGTGCGCACACAAGGCGATTATGACAAAGGACATCTGCCCAACGCTCGCCACCTGCCGCTTTCCGATCTCGAACGCCGCAAAACGGAACTCGAAAAATTCCGCTCCCGCCCGCTCATCCTTTACTGCAACAGAGGGGAGACTGCGGCCAAGGGAATTGCCGCCCTGAAAAAAGCGGGATTCGAAAAACTCTACAATCTGCGCGGGGGACTGTACGATTGGGAAAAAGACGGATACCCCATTACCCGCAAGAAAAAATGAGTGCCCCATGCTGCCCGTGAAAATGTATACGTCTGCCGTTTGCCCGTACTGCCAACGCGCCGAACAGCTTTTGCGCGCGCGTGGCGTGACCGGGATCGAAAAAATCCGCGTCGATCTCGACCCTGACGCCCGCGATGAGATGATGCAAATTACCGGTCGCCGGACGGTTCCCCAAATTTTCATCGGCAACTATCATGTCGGCGGTTGCGACGATCTCCAAACCATCGACAGTGAAGGACGTTTGGCCACCCTGCTAGGCGAGCAAAGCGTTTAAATTTACCCTACTCTTTCATCCCGCTCAATCAACCATAGGACATTAACATGACCGACAATGCTTCTTCCAACAATCTGCCCGTCTTCGCAATCGAAAAAATCTACGTCAAAGATCTTTCGCTCGAAGTCCCGAACGCGCCGCAAATTTTTCTGGTGCGCGAAACCCCGCAAGTCAACGTTCAACTTAACACCGAAGCCGCTCCCGTCGACAATGGCATCTTCGAAGTCAAGCTCACCATCACCGTCAAAGCCACTCTGAGCGAAGACCGTACTCTTTTCCTGATTGAGGTCACCCAGGCTGGTGTTTTCCGCATCCAGAACGCGCCAGAAGATGAACTGGAACTGATACTGGGCATCGGTTGTCCAAACATCATCTTCCCTTACGTGCGCGAAACGATCTCGGATGCCGTGGTTCGCGCTGGCTTCCAGCCCGTGCTGCTCACCCCGGTCAACTTTGAAGCCCTTTTCCAACAAACGCGCCAGAACAGCACCGCAGAGCAGAACCAACCGGTGCAATAACCAACCCTTGCAAGGAGGAAACGCTATGATCCGTCCTGTCATCCTTGCCGCCGGACTGGCCTTACTGACCAGTTCAGCTCAAGCTATCGACTATGCCTCCGTATCCCGGAACGCGATCCTTTTCGAGTCTTCCTCCTTGCAAGCCCGTAAACTCGCCATTATCCTCACCGGCACGCCGGTAGAAGTGGTAGTGACGAGTCCCGACATGCAATGGGTGAGGGTGCGTGACCCTTCCGGCACCTTGTCGTGGATTGAGGGCAACGCCCTCAGCAAACAGCGTACCGTGCTCGTCACCGCTGAGCAGGTGGCGGTGCGGCGCGAAGCGAACGAACGCTCCCCAGTGGTTTTTGAAGCCATCCGGGATGTCGTGCTCGAATTCGTTTCCATCGAACTGGGTGGATGGGTCAAAGTGCAACACGCCAGCGGCAGCAGCGGCTTTCTGCGTTCTACCGAGATATGGGGGCTTTGAAAAAACCGCCGCTGAGGATGCGTATCGCTGTTCTCGGGGCAGGCGCATGGGGCACGGCACTGGCGCAGGTGTTTTCCGCCAGCCATGAAGTATGCCTGTGGGGCCGTGAGACCGACAACATCGAAACGATGCGCCGCGAGCGGGAAAATAAACTCTTCCTGTCCGGCATTGCCTTACGGCCCGAATTGGAATTCAACTCCGATTTCAATCAGGCCGCCCAGGGCGCAGATTTACACCTCATTACAACGTCATTGGCCGGACTGCGCGAAACCACGCGTGCCCTGCGCAACCTCCAGCAAACCTCCCCTGCCGCGCCGCTCATCTGGGCGTGCAAAGGGTTTGAAGCCGGGAGCGGCAAACTGCCGCACGAGATCATTGCCGAGGAAATGGGCAAGGATGCCGTCTGCGGCGTACTCACCGGCCCCAGTTTCGCCGCCGATGTCGCGCATGGGTTACCTACAGCCGTCACCCTGGCATCAAGCAATCCCGGTTTTGCCACTGACTGGGTGTACAAGCTGCACCAACCGAAATTCCGGATCTACGCCAACGACGATGTCATCGGCTGCGAGACCGGCGGCGCGCTCAAAAACGTCATCGCCATCGCCACCGGAGTGGCCGACGGCATGGGGTACGGCCTCAATACACGGGCTGCGATCATTACCCGCGGGTTGGCTGAAATCGCACGGCTCACAAACGCGCTTGGCGGGCGCCCCGAAACCCTGATGGGACTGGCCGGCATGGGCGACCTCATCCTCACCTGCACCGGCGATCTTTCCCGCAATCGCCAGGTTGGGCTAGCGCTCGCCATGGGGAAAAAACTCCCCGACATTCTCGCCGAACTCGGCCATGTGGCCGAAGGCGTCTCCACTGCACGCGAAATCACCCAACTCAGCCACCGCCTCGGCGTAGACATGCCGATCTGCACCGGCGTAGGTGCCCTGCTGCATGGCGGCGCCAACGCCCATGACTTAGTGGAGCAACTGCTGGCGCGCGATCCAAAGCAGGAACGCGAACATCTGGAGTCATAATCACAAAAGCACGCGTTTTTTTCTGAAACTTGCCTTTCCCGCTCCACTCTACACCTCATGCCCTCTAAACCACGTCCGGCAATGGCTTTCGGTGAATTCGTCGGTTTCGTTGCCGCTTGCATGGCGCTCAGTGCGATGTCCATCGACATCATGCTGCCGGCGCTACCGCTCCTGCATGCCGACTTCAAGCTTGCCGATCCCAATCAGGCGCAGGCCGTAATCGCTTTTTTCCTTGTCGGGACAGGGTTTTCACAGATATTTTACGGCCCGCTCGCCGACCGTTTTGGCCGCAAACCGATCCTCATTGCGGGACTCACCCTGTTTACCCTTGCAGGCATCCTGACGATGGCCGCCAATTCCTTCACCACCCTGCTCGCGGCTCGTGCCTTGCAGGGCATCGGCGCAGGCGCGCCACGGGTAATGGCAGTTTCGCTGGTTCGTGACCGTTTCGCAGGTGCGCGGATGGCAAGGGTCATGTCGCTGGCTGTCATGATCTTCATGATCGTGCCGGTGCTCGCCCCCTCGCTGGGCCAACTCGTCCTGATGGTCACGCCCAACTGGCACTGGGTGTTCGGTACGCTGGTAGCGGCAGGCATCGCACTGCTGGCCTGGACGGTCGTAAGGTTGTCGGAGAGCCTGCCGCTTGAGCGCCGCATGCCGCTCACGCCCCGTTCGGTTTATTCCGCCTATCGCCAAACCCTGACAACCCGCCGTTGCGCAGGATACATGTTGGCGCTCTCCCTGATCTTCGGCGCGCACATCGGTTTCATCTATTCGTCGCAACAGATCTTTGTCGACGTGTTCGATGCCGGACGCAGTTTCCCCCTGCTCTTTGCCGCCATCGCACTCACCACCGGAATAGCAGCTTTCACCAATTCAAAACTTGTCCGCCGCGTCGGTATGCGGCGCATCGTCGTGACCGGCCTGGCAGCGATTATCGTCATCAATCTCTTCCATCTGGGATTCAGTCTCGCCGGATATGAAAACCTGCTCGTATTCATGTTGTTGCAGGGCGCAAGCGTATTCACATTCGGCCTCCTCGCCTCCAACCTCAATGCGCTGGCAATGGAACCGATGGGCCATATCGCAGGAACGGCTTCATCGGTGATCGGTTTCGTCTCCACGATCGGCGGCGCACTAATCGGGTTGGCAATCGGCCTTATGTTCAACGGCACAGTCATTCCGCTCGTCGGAGCCTATATCGCGCTCGCCCTGACCTCGCTTGCTATCGCATATCACACCGAAAAACCTGCACAGGCCAAAAAACCTGCACAGCCGCAAAACGCGTAGAATCCCACATCCCGCACAGGAGACGGCTTTGCCTCTATCGCGCACTACCGCCACGGCTATCCCATTCCGGCTTGCAGTCAACGGCTATGGCCGCATCGGCCGCTGCTTCGTGCGCGCAATTCAGGAAGCCGGACTGGCTGACCGCCTTTGCGTCGTAGCCATCAACGAACCGGCCGAATTGGCCAGCATCGCCCACCTGACCCGTTTCGATTCCACGCATGGCCGGTTTCCAGGGGATATCAGCATCCAGAACCATCATCTGCTCATCAACAGGCAGCCTGTTGCCATCTCCCACGCCTCCACGCCCGAGGAAGCCGACTGGCGTGCGCACGGAATCGATCTCGTCGTCGAATGCTCGGGCCGATACATCGAACGCCGGGAACTGCAACGTTTCATCGTCGCCGGCTGCCCGCGCCTGCTGCTTTCCAACCCCGGCGCGCATGCGCACGATGTCGATGCCACCGTGGTCTATGGCGTCACCCATGCCGCGCTCGACCTGACGGCGCAGCTGGTTTCCGCCGCTTCATGCACGACAAACGCCGTCGTCCCGGTACTGGCCCTGCTGCACCGCGAAATCGGCCTCGAACGGGTGTTGCTCACCACCCTGCATTCGGCGATGAACGACCAGCCGTTGATCGACGGCTACCACCACCACGAACTGGCCCGCACACGTTCGGCAATGCAATCGATCATCCCCGTAACGACGGGGCTGGCGCGCGGGGTTGAGCGGTTGCTGCCCGAACTCGAAGGGCGGGTCGTAGCGAAGGCCATCCGCGTGCCGACACACAATGTTTCCGCCATCGACATGGCGCTCACTTTCTCAAGGGAAATCAGCGCCGCACGCGTCAACAGCCTGCTGCGCGAAGCTGCCTGCGGCTCCCATGCAGGCATCCTCGACTGGTCCGGTGCCCCGCAAGCCTCGATCGACTTCAACCACGACCCGCACTCAGCCATCGTCGACGGCACCCAGACCCGCGCCTGTGGGCCGCGCATGGTAAACCTCTTCGTATGGTTCGACAACGAATGGGGCTTTGCCAACCGCATGGCCGAATTGGCTCGTCACTGGCTGGAAGCGCTGGCGGGCCGGGAAACGTCATAACGGAATATGTGACTGGTTTTACCGGCTCTGAGGTTTTGTTTCCCGTTCCGTCATACCTATGCAAACATACTCATTTCTGAGCAAATCTGCTGCTGACTTCCTGCTTCGTCGAGGCCGGTTTCGTTCCGGTCTTTCGACCGGAGCCAGCGCCTTCCTCTCCACAGGCTTCACATCCGGCGGAACTCGCCGTAGGCGCTGTCCATTCGGAACCGGATTTATACGCCTGTCGAGCAGGAGAAACCGTCAGCGCACACCGATTGTACCAAAATGAAATGCGCCGCCCATACCTGTAAATCAATCTATTTTGTATAAATTCGCGTACATTTGAGTCAATTTCATACGAACTGTTCAAACCCCTATGCCGATCAACGTCATGCTTCCCAGGGGTTAACCAGTTGCACGCCGAGGCCCGCGAAGTCCTTCGTATTGCGCGTAACAAGCGTCAGGTCGTGCACCAGGGCTGTAGCCGCCAGCAGGCCGTCAATGACCGGCAGTGCACGTCCCGCACTGGCCTGTACGCGGCCCCAGCGGTCGGCAACCTGCTCGTCGATGCCAAGCAGCCTGCCGACGAACCAGTTGCGCAACTCCACCTCCAGCCAATCCGTAAGGACTTGACGGAACGCGGGATCTGCAACACCTTCGATGCCTTTGCGTACTTCGCCGAGGCTCAATACCGAAAGGTACAGCGACTGACGCGGCCGTGCTTGCACCCACGCCACGACTTTGGCGTCGGCTTTTTTGTTCCGAAGCTCAGACAGGACGTTGGTGTCGATGAGGTAGCTCAAAACGTGACCTCACGCGGCAGGCTGCGGTCGCGCTCGAACGCGATCTCGCCGTGCCCGGCCAATGGCGAGGCACGCATGAAGTCCACCAGCGACTGTTCGTTGCCGGAGAGCCGGTCGAACAGTTCGCGCGACACCACGACTGCCACGGAGCGCCCATGCACCGTGATGTCCTGCGGCCCTTCCTGGGCTGCGTGCTTGACCAGTTCCGATAACCGCGCCTTGGCGGTTTGCATTTGCCAGCTTTGCATAACAGCTTCCTTAAAGACTTTACAAGTCTGACCAGACAAGTCAAAACTATATCCGGATTTTGCTCCCATGTCCAACCGGATTTCCCTCCTTGCAAACAATTCTGACCACGATTCAGGCTGTTGACAAAGCTTAGCAAAGATAAAAATATGTCATTCAGGTAAGCGATTAAAGTATGACCCCCAGAAGCTGGACATCCAGCCAACCTCTGGAGAATGGGTACTTTGAGTTACAAAAGCAGGCGCAGCCTGGTGTTGTGATCTGAGCATATTTTTTTGCGTTAAGGGGTTGACATGTCATGTCGACGAAACTAACATTGTTGACATGAAAGCCTTCAGCACAACCACCCTCTCTATCACTCCCGAATGCCACCCAATGGCCCGCGTGCTTACGGCCTTGGATTGGGGGGCTGCCCGCCGGGTTAAAGGGCCGCATCGTGTGAACCGTCGGCGTCTGCCTCATGGCGGTCACCGAATTCATCAAGAGCTGCCGCATCCCTGCCGCGCCCGCGCCGGAACCCCTGATCCGCGCAATGGCGTGGATGGGCGAGTGATGGAAATAAATGTTTTGCAAGAACGTTATGGGCTGCCCGGTGAGACGCGCATAACGGCTTTCATTCTCACCATCACTCATCGAGGAGAGTATCATGGAAAAGTGTCGTTTTTCAATCAAGAAGGCGATTGTGCTGGCTGCGGTAGCGGCGTTGGGAGTTCATGCCACATCAGCAGGCGCTTTTGTTAATTGTAGCGGAGGAGGAAGCGTAATAACTGGCAAGGATTATCCCAATGACCGCATCCGAGTTATAGTACAAACTAGGAGTATTCCCAAAGGCAAAAAGCTTATGGTGAACGTTTATACTAGAAAAAATTCTGGTGCTTGGTATCCTGCTAAGACCTCATGGGGCGACCGTTACGTTTATCTTACGGCCATGGGCAAATCCAGCACCTTTGTGGCCGCACAAGCAGGACACAACTGGTATGATGTTTCCTGCTCTGCACGTTAGCCCGTACAGGTTGAATTGAGCGAAGCGAAACTCAACACTTGACAATGGAGGAACTAACCACGATCGCCATTTAAAAGCATGCAGTTGAGCAAGATGCGATTAAAGGGTGATCGTGGTCTTCGGGGTTGGGTTGCCGTCCAACTTCTGTGTTTTCTCAGGATGCGTGGTGTCGAGCCTGAGCGTACCGCGGTGGCGCACCCATCGAAATCATTCGCCAATATATCGAGCGGTCGCACTGACCGCCCCGGAAGACGCCTGCAGCGTCAGCACCATCCTTCCCCGTGACCTGCCCTCAAGGACGGGGCTTGCCGTGCACCGGGCGGAAATCCGATTCGTAAAAAAACTTTTATCGTATGGGATTCGGCGGTTAAAGGCTTGTTAATATGTACACGTACAAGCTTTTATATGTGTCGTGTGCCTTTCCAGGCTCAAGGAGAAATTTTCCATGAGTTCCATACTTCCATATCGTCCCTTACTCGATACTTCCGATACTCCCGCCGCAATCCGTCTCATTGCAGCCGTAGCGCTCTCGCTGTTTTTCGTTGCGGGCATCATGCCGGCTTCAAGCCATGCGCAGCCCGCCCCGCAAACCAACGACCAGGAAGAAAGCAGGATCGCACCACCAGAGAGCAGGAGCGCACCCTCCGTTGACATACGGGGGGAGGTATTTGCACAGAAGCTCTACAGCGAGGCTGTCTCGATCGAACGGGAATCCCCCAAAGAAGCCGTGGCCAGGTACGATGAACTCATGCAACGTTTTGGGAGAGCCTCCAACCCCAGTTCCCGGCAGTATGCAATCAGGGCACTGCTCAACAAGGGCGGCATTCTCAGCAAGATGGGCAATGACAAAGAGGCCATTTCTACTTACGAACGGATCGAGCGAAATTTTGGGAATGAAAAAACCCCGGCCATTCGCGAAGTACTGGCTTCGGCGTTCGTATCCAAAGCCGAATCCTTCTATAAGCAGGGCGACATCGAAAAAGCCCTCGACACCTACACTCAGCTCGAACGACAATTCGACAAAGACGACAACGATTTCATCAAACGTCTGATCGACATCATCAAGTGGCGGGTTGCCGAAATACGTACCAGCAGCAAAATAGCGTTATCATCCAGCCGGTAAACTCAGGCTGAAGAACAACGAACCCCGGCCACCAGGTCGGGGCGGTGTACTATTTACAAAAAATCGCTCATGCAAACTATCGCCCAGAATCTCATATCGCTCCGCGCAACGGACGCAAAGCAACGTCCATTCAAGATAATCTCGCTGCTGGCTTGCGTGGCGTTCGCCATGTCAGCCTGCACCATGCCTGCGCAGGCCCCTCCTGCCAAGGACAAGGATCAGGCTGCCGTGCGTCGCCTTGAACCGGAGGGAGACGCCAGGGGGCTTCTCAATAAAGGGCAGGTATTGCTCCAGCAAGGCAAGACCCAGGAAGCTTTAGACACCCTGGATGAACTTGAGCGCCGCTTCGGGCAAGACTCCCGCCAATCCGTCCAGGCGATTCTCGCGCAGGCGCATTCCCTCAAGGCCCCGTTCGCCCCCCCACCCACGGAACCGCTTGCCGCCCAGTCCGAAACCGGCCGCCGTCCCGGGGAAGCCACCGACCCCGCCCAGCGCAAAAAACTCGTCACCGCCATGTTCAATCAGGCTGCAATCTTGGGCAAGGAAGGCAATCTTGCAGAAGCAATCCCGATTTACAGGGAAATCGAGCAGACCTACGATAAAGACGGCGACGACAAATCCTGGCTGCTTTGGGCGATTTCCTATCAGGGCGACCTTCAGCGCCAGATGCGTAACCCCAAGGCTGCCGTGGCCGCTTACGAACGGCTCGATAAGCGTTTCGCCCAGGAGTCCGACCCCACCTTCAAGGCAGTCGTCGCGGATGCCCTGTCCAAGAAAGGCGAAACGCTGGCCGAACAGGGCAACGCCAGGGCGGCCATTGCCGCCTATGAGGAAATCGGCCGCCGCTACGCTGAAGACCGCGATGCCGGTTTTCGCCAGCGGGCCGTAAGGGCGCTTTCTGCCAAAGGCATGCTCCTGGGTAAGCAGGGAGCGGGTGAAGAACCCGACAGCGAAACCCCAAACATGAACTTCAGGCCCACCGGCGATACCGCCGCTGCAATCGCCGTCTATGACGACATCGTCCGGCGCTTCGGAAACGACAAAGACCCCAACATCCGCCATGATGTCGGCGTCACGCTGCTCAGGAAAAGCGAAGCCCTGCGGCTCGCTGGCAACAACCAGGGAACCATCGACGTCTACGACGAAATCGTCAAGCGCTTTGGGAAAGACAATGCCGAGGGTTCCCGCGTACTGGTTGCCACGGCGCTTTTTCGCAAGGGGCTGGCTCTTGGAAAACAGGAAGGGGCATCAAACACAGCCATCAATACCTTCGATGAGCTTATCCAGCGCTTTGCCAACGATACCTCTCCAAAGGTGCGCAAAACAGTCGGGCAGGCTGTTGCCGCCAAACAAAGACTCGTCACCGAAATGGAATCGCCGCACGATAACTGAGCACGGTTACGTCGCCTGCCGCGCCTGCGCCTGACTTCCCGTTCGGCGTTGTGCTGTCGCCCGATTTGCGTTGCCCTGGAACAGCTTTTGGCATTACATTGTCTTTTGCCTGTGCAAAAACAGGCAGACGGTAACGGGTCAGACTCAGAACATAAAGGAGATAACGACATGGCGCAATTGCCCGTCATTCCGCACCTGACGGATCAAGACCCGGTCGAGACACAGGAATGGGTGGATGCACTCACCGCGGTCATCGAAAAGGAAGGCGCGCCCCGCGCGCACTATTTAGTCGAATCCATGATCGCCACCGCCCGTGAAATGGGCGCAGAAATTCCCTACAGCACTACGACCGAATACATCAACACCATCCCAACCGAACAGCAGCCGCGTTACCCCGGCGATCCGGACATGGAAATTCGGATCCACTCCCACATCCGCTGGAACGCAATGGCGATGGTGGTTCGCGCCAACAAATACACTAATGTCGGGGGGCATATCGCCTCATTCGCTTCCGCCGCCGCGCTTTACGACGTGGGGTTTGCGCATTTCTGGAAAGCGCCGTCCAGCCAGTCGGGCGGCGACCTCATCTTTTTCCAGGGCCATTCCATACCAGGCGTTTACGCACGGGCTTTCCTTCTCGGGCGCCTCACCGAAGAACAACTGGACAATTTCCGCCAGGAAACAGGCGGAAAAGGCATCTCCTCCTATCCGCACCCCTGGCTGATGCCGGACTTCTGGCAGTTCCCCACCGTTTCGATGGGGCTTGGTCCCATTCAGGCAATTTATCAGGCGCGGTTCATGAAATATCTCGCCAGCCGCAACCTGATCGACGCCAAAGACGCAGAACAGCGCAAGGTCTGGGCTTTCCTCGGCGATGGCGAGACAGACGAAGTGGAAGCCCTTGGGGCCATCGACATGGCCGGCCGGGAAAGGCTTGACAACCTGATTTTCGTCATTAACTGCAACCTGCAACGACTTGACGGCCCCGTGCGCGGCAACGGCAAAATCATCCAGGAACTGGAGGCGCTTTTCCGGGGCGCGGACTGGAATGTCATCAAGGTGATCTGGGGCACGCACTGGGACACGCTCCTGCTGCGCGACAAAAAAGGCATCCTCAAGAAGCGCATGATGGAAATCTGTGACGGCGAATATCAAACGTTCAAGGCGAAAAATGGCGCTTACGTGCGCGAACACTTTTTCAACACACCGGAACTGAAAGAGCTCGTCGCGGATTGGACGGACGAGGACATCTGGCATCTGAACCGTGGCGGGCACGATCTTTTCAAAGTCTTTTCCGCCTATCACGCCGCCGTCCACCACAAGAACCAGCCGACCGTGATCCTGGCAAAAACCATCAAAGGCTTTGGGATGGGTTCGGCAGGCGAAGCGATGAATATCTCGCACCAGCAAAAGAAAATGGATCGGGATGCCATCGCCCGTTTCCGTGACCGTTTCCATTTGCCGGTTTCCGACGAAGACCTCGAAAAATTGCCCTACCTGACTTTTCCCAAGGACTCCGCCGAATATCAATACATGCAGAAATGCCGCGCCGAGTTGGGCGGCTATCTGCCGCAACGGCGCGGGAAGGCCGCCCCGCTCCAGATTCCGGCGCTGGCGGCGTTCGAGCCGCTCCTCAAAGCCTCCGGCGAAGGACGGGAGCTTTCCACCACGATGGCAATGGTGCGCATCATGAACATGTTGTTGCGCGACAAGGCCATTGGCCAGCATATCGTCCCTATCGTGCCGGACGAATCACGCACTTTCGGTATGGAAGGGATGTTCCGCCAGTACGGCATCTGGAATCAGGAAGGCCAAAAATACGTGCCGGAAGACCACGACCAATTGATGTTCTACAAGGAATCCAAAACCGGGCAAATCCTTCAGGAAGGCATCAACGAAGCGGGCGCGATGAGCGACTGGATAGCCGCCGCCACAGCGTATTCCGTGCACGGCGTACAGATGATCCCGTTCTACATCTGCTATTCCATGTTCGGCCTGCAACGCACGATGGATCTCGTCTGGGCGGCGGGCGACCAGCGTTCGCGCGGCTTCCTGATCGGGGGCACAGCGGGCCGTACCACCTTGAACGGCGAAGGTTTGCAACATGAGGACGGGCACAGCCTCATCCTCGCCAACCTCGTCCCCAACTGTGTGAGCTACGACCCGACGTTCCAGTACGAAGTCGCGGTCATCGTGCAGGATGGGCTGCGCCGCATGCACCAGGAACAGGAAGACGTGTTCTATTACATCACCGTCATGAACGAGAACTACGAGCACCCTGAAATGCCCAGCGGTGTCGAAGCCGACATCATCAAGGGCATGTACCTCTTCAGGCAAGGCCCGCCCACCGACGGACTGAGGGTGCAACTACTTGGCTCGGGCAGTATCTTCCGCGAAGTCATTGCCGCTGCCGACCTGCTCCGAAACGATTGGGGCGTGGAGGCCGATCTCTGGGGTTGCCCCGGTTTCAACTCCCTCACCCGCGATGGGCAGGACGTTCTTCGCTGGAACATGCTGCACCCGCTGGAAACGCCGAGGATGTCGCATGTCGAAACCTGCCTTGCCACGACTTCCGGCCCAGTCATCGCCGCTACCGATTACGTGCGGCTGTACGCCGAACAAATCCGTCCCTTCGTCCCCCGCCGCTTTACGACGCTTGGTACGGACGGTTTCGGGCGTTCGGACACGCGCGAGGCGTTGCGGCACTTCTTTGAAGTCGACCGCCATTGGATCACCATCGCCGCTCTGAAAGCCCTTGCCGACGAAGGGACGTTGCCACGCGAAAAAGTTGCCGAGGCCATCGGCAAATACGGGCTGGACATCAACAAACCGAACCCGCTGACGGTTTGAGGACAAAAACATGAGCCAAATGACAGAAATCAAGGTTCCCGACATCGGTGATTTTTCCGATGTGCCCATCATCGAGATTTACGTCAACCCTGGGGATACCGTGGCGCTGGACGACGCGCTGGTGACGCTGGAGTCGGACAAGGCAACAATGGACGTGCCCGCCTCTGCCGCAGGCGTAGTGAAGGAAGTGCTGGTGAAACTGGGCGACAGGGTTTCCGAAGGCCACCTGCTGATCCGCGTGGAAAGCGGGCTTCCCGCCCAAACGGAACCAAAGACGGCAAAAACGGAACCGATCCCCGCAGATTCAACCACTGTTTCCGCACCGGCACCAACACCGGCGCCGGTGCTGGTGCCAGCGCCGGTGGCGCCCGTCGCCCCGCCCCCCCCTCTTTCTCCCGGCAGCAAAGTCCACGCCTCCCCCTCGGTGCGCGCCTACGCCCGGGAACTTGGCGCCGACCTTTCCAAGGTCAAGCCCAGCGGGCCGAATGGCCGCATTCTCAGGGAAGACGTAACCGCCTGGGTAAAGGGCGTCCTCACCACTCCGGCCACGGTTGGTGCATCCCTTGGCGGCAGCCTCGATCTCCTGCCCTGGCCGAAGGTCGACTTCTCCAAATTTGGTGAAATCGAAGCCCGCCCCCTATCGCGCATCCAGAAGATTTCCGGCCAGAACCTCGCCCGCAACTGGGTGATGATCCCCGCCGTGACTTACCACGAAGACGCCGACATCACCGAGCTCGAAGCCTTCCGCATTCAGGTCAACAAAGAAAACGAGAAAGCGGGCGGCGCCAAACTTACGATGCTTGCCTTTCTCATCAAGGCCGTTGTACGTGCGCTGCAAACATTCCCCGCATTCAACAGCTCGGTCGACGGCGAGAACCTCATCCTCAAAAAATATTTTCACATCGGATTCGCCGCCGACACGCCCAACGGCCTCATGGTTCCGGTCATCAAGAACGCCGACCAGAAAGGCATTTTTGAAATCGCCCAGGAGACCGGCGAACTTGCCCGCCAAGCCCGCGAAGGCACACTGAAACCCGGCGACATGCAGGGCGCAGGCTTCACCATTTCCAGCCTTGGCGGCATTGGCGGCACATATTTCTCGCCCATCATCAATGCGCCGGAAGTCGCCATTCTTGGCGTCAACAAATCGGCGCTCAAACCCGTATGGGACGGCAAGGCGTTCCAGCCCAGGCTGACACTGCCGCTTTCCCTCACTGCCGACCACCGCGTGATCGATGGCGCGCTGGCAACGCGTTTCAACGTCTGTCTCGCGCAGTTGCTGGCGGATTTCCGGAGGGTAACGCTGTAACTTACCGCTCATTCCTTCCGTCAGGGAACCCCTGCATAACCCCAACACTTCACGCTAAGGAAACACTGATTTATTCCATCAAGGCATCGTAGGTGCGGGTTTCAAACACGTCCATGTCCGTTCGTCGGCTTGCAGACCATGTGCCAAGCTATGTTTTGGGCGGGTTTGAAACCCGCATCTACGATGCCAGAACGCTCAGGAATTGTTCAGCGTTTCCCTGGGGACACGCTGATTTATTCAAACCCTTGCACAATATGCTATTTAATTATATAATCTCAGGCGTTCAAGAAATCATAGGGAGACAGCCATGCAATCGAGTTTTTCCGAACTGGAGTACGCGGCCAAGAAGAAAGTCACAAGGCGGGATC
>WREK01000011.1 GCA_009779355.1 Betaproteobacteria bacterium
AAACGGGGCCGCGCCGATGATAGTGGGCAGCCCGCCCGCGAAAGTAGGCCATCGTCAGGCACCACTCAACAAAACGCCCGCCGGCTTCCTCTAAGCCGCGGGCGTTTGCTTTGGGGAGACGGCAGGCGGTTATAGCAGTTTTGGGTTCAGGCTATACGTTCCGGTCAGGCTGGCTTGCGCCAGGATATGCCCTTCCATGACGGCAAGAGCGGCAGCGCCGTTGAAGTGTCCTTCGATCGGCAACCGTTCCACGTCCAGTGCGTAAAGCGTGAAAACATAGCGATGTACGAGTTCGTCGTTCCACGGTGGGCACGGGCCATCGTAGCCGAAATATTCGCCACGCATGTCATTGTCATTGGCAAACCAGCCTGTGTAGTCGTTGGTGCCGCGCCGTGCCCCGTGGGGAGCCGTTGGGCCGGCTTTGCCGCGCGGGGTGACTTCATTGGAAAACTCGCCAACGGCGATTTCGCGTAGACTGGCGGGCAAATCCACCAGCACCCAGTGGTAGAAATCCACTCGGGGCAGGTTGGCTGGCACGCTACGGTTTTCCTGGTTGACATCGTCTCCTTTGCTGGGCGCGTCAGGATCAAGACAGATCAGGGCAAAGCTCCTGGCCCCTTCGGGGACATCGGTCCAGCCAAAGTGAGGATTGAGGTTCTTGCCCAAGCTGACATGATAAGAGGCATCATATATGCCAAAAGCAAAATCTTCCGGAATTTTTTGCCCATCGGCAAAACTACTACTACTGAGTTTCATGTGGTTCTCCGATATGGTTCTTTAGCTTTCGGGTTCTTCGCCTTTTGGAAAATTGAAGCCCTGGATACCAAAGCCAGGTCAAGAAGAATAGGCGAAACTCATTCTACTGCGGACGAGACCCATTCGCTGCCCGATTATAACGTCGTTGTCTGTTACGTCGCTGCTGCCCGCGCTTGGGTGACAGCTTCTTGAGAGGAAGCGGCTGCTGCGTATTGGGCAGCTAGTTGCGCCGAAAGAACTACCAAGGCTTTCAATGCTTCAGGGTCGGATTGGGCGAGTTGCGCCAGACGCGCGATCCGGGACAACAGTTCCGTCGAAACGCTGAGGTGTGGAGTTTCCTGGGCAGGAGGTTGCGTGATGTGCACCACTTGCGCAGAAACAGGGTGCGCAGGTTCCAGAGAAGGTTCAGGTTGTGCCTGGAGCGGTACGGCAGGCTCTTTCTCTGCTACGTGAGCCGCATGGATATCCGGTTGCGGCTCAACGGGTTGAGGAAATACATCGACGACGACAGGAGTCTGCTCAACGACCTGATCGGATGTCAACACGACAAGGTCGGAAGACGGGATCGCCGGAACGTCAATGATGCGGGTAGTTCTTCTGGAAACCAGACGAGAGGGAGGCGCAAGTAATGTTTCGATTTCGGACTGCGGTTGCACCGTCTGTTGGGAAACTGCTTCCTCGGTAGAAGATACTTCTGCCGTCCGGGCATCCTGTGTGGAGGTACTGGAACCGGACGACCGCCGTGGGATCCGGTCGTCGTCGAGCAGGCGGGCAATGCGGGCGAACACCTCAAAGCGGGAAAATGGCTTCTTCATGAAGTCATCAGCACCAATGTGCGCACCGAAAAATTGTGCTTTGGCCTGCTCGTTTCCGCTCATCATAATGATTGGGGTTTCACGGGTACGGGAATTCTTGCGTAGGGCGCGCAGAGCCGCGAAACCGTTGATGCCGGGCATTACGATGTCAAGAAAGATTATATCCGGCTTTTGTGTCAGGGCAAATTCCATGCCCATCCTCGCATCCAATGCGCCTATGAAAACGCAGTGTGCCGATTCGAGGAAGCGTTTCATCGCCGTAAGAATGGTAGGGGAATCGTCTATCACAAGAATCCGGGTTCCTTCCCTGGGGTTCGCACGGGGACGGAGACGGCGTTCCTCCAGTCGATCTTCGATAGACTCAGGTAGGGATTTCCTGCGGAAAAAAGAAAAAAGGTGACCCAAAAAACCCACGTTCAGCTACTCCAAACCAGAAACTTGGCTGCTTACACAGCCCTTCCAACACACAACTCTTAGCATCATACACTTTCATACACTTCTACGTGCGGGTCTTGTTAATATCGGTTGCAATCGGGACTGTGGATGCGTAATGTTACTAAGCTTGTTTTTTTGTCCGGTACGTAATTTCCTTAGCGGAAGAGCGAAGACACAAGAAACATGGCATGTTCAACACCGTGTATGAAACGCCCGAGACGACGGAACACCCGAAATGTGGGTATTCTTTAACAGTAGGCAAATGCACGCAAATGGCGTAATATTGCCCTGCCTTATACACAGCATGATTATTTCAAAGGAGCAATGATGAAGGCACTGATTTCCATCATGGTTGGCGCTAGCCTCCTTTTTTCCGCCTCGGCCTTTGCCGCTGGCGAAGAAGATTTGGCCAAGGCCAAGAACTGTATGACCTGTCACAAGATTGACGGTAAGCTGATTGGCCCGTCTTACAAGGACGTTGCCGCCAAGTACGCCGGACAGAAAGATGCCGTTGCCAGCCTGTCAGAGAAAGTGATGAAAGGCGGCTCGGGAGTGTGGGGGAATGTACCGATGACCCCGAACAATGTCACCCCCGAAGAAGCGAAGCAACTCGTGACTTGGGTCTTGACGTTGAAGTAAATATGTCTTTTTGCCAGTAAGCAAAAAGAAGCCGGCAAGGTTTGTCGGCTTTTTTTTTGCCGCATTACCGCAGAAGGTTTTATTGCAGGCTGTCGGCGAAATCGAGCGCCACGAGTTGCGCGCGGTTGACCTGTTCCGGAACAAGCTGCAAATCGTTTGCTGCCTGGATGAGTGCATTCGGTTCGAAACCCTCGCACGCGCGGGCCAGACGTAGGAACCGCGCATAGTTACCCTGATCATGGAGCAGGGCGTCGATGATTGGTTTCGGCAACAACATTTCGTCGAGTATCACTTGCATCGAAGTGCCGAGCAGGGTGCCCAACATCGAAAAAACGCCCGTAATGAAAAGATTATCGCAATCCGTTTCGCCGAAGAAGTGTGCTCCGATCTGTTCCATGAGCCACCCACGGGCAATGGCGGCCTGCATCATCGCCGGTGCGCCCTGGTCGCGGCGGGTCGTCACCAGGAGCAGAGACAGCCATTTGTAGAGCCTGTCGTAACCGAGAATGCTTATCGCATGACGGAAGGATAGGATTTCGACCGCCGGGCCGTAACCTGGCGAGTTGATGTAGCGCAACAGCTTGCAGGATAAAGCCACATTCTGTTTGAGTACGTTCTCGATTTCGTGGATTTCCCTTTTGTTGCGCACCAGATTGAGCAAACGGATGATATGCGCGTGGTCGGCTGCCAGTTCTTTCGCTGGGGAAAGGGCATTGAGAAAGAACCATCCCAATGCGCCATCGTAACCATCGGCGATTGCCTGCTTGAAAGCGGCCACGTCGGGTAGCCCCCAGGCCAGACTCAAACCAAGTGCCTTACTGAGGGCTGAGTGCTTGCGTCCGTCGATGAGGATGAAGCGCCAGTTCACGTCTGGCGGAAGGGTCACGCCTTGCGTGTACCATGTCAGGCAGACTTCGATTCCTTTCTCCCGGAGCAGCGGTAGTAGCGCCTGCGTCAGGGGGTGCTTCAGCGTCTGCGCCGGGATTTCCACATACGCGTTTGAAGGAAATTGCCAATCCATCAGTTCGGGCGTGGGAACCAGCCGGCTCAGGCTGAGAAACACCGGGAGCTGTTCAGGCCAATATTCGCTGGCAGCATTGAGCGCCCTGGTGATGGAGGCAATATCTGAGCTGTGTGCGATCAGCCGGTTAGCGGTAATTGCCTGTTTTTTGTTGACAACAGGTTCGCGGGTGAACAGGACGGTTTGGCTCATTGACGCTCAATCCTTTGCAACCGGCTTGGCGGCAAAGGTAAAGGCGTCGGAGTAAAACGCATCGATGGGCAGCCCCCGTGTGTGTGTGAAACTGTCTCGGGCAGCTTCGATCATTGGCGGTGCGCCACAAATATAAACCTCGTGTTGTGACAAGTCCGCGAAATCGGCCAGGACTGCCTCGTGCACTAAACCCCGGCGTCCCGCCCAAGCATCGTCCGGGCATGTATCGGAAACAACTGAAATGTAACGAAAAGTAGGCAGTATTAACTGCCAACTTTGCGCCATTTCATGTAAGTAGAGACCTGATGGCACGCGTGCGCCCCAGTAAAGGGCAATTGGCCGCTCAAGGCCGAGATGGATCGCGTGCTCTACCAATCCCTTGAGCGGCGCGAAACCTGTACCACCTGCAAGCATCACAATGGGTTTATTGCTTTTCTCGCGCAGCCAGAAGGAACCGTGCGGGCCTTCGATGCGCAAGATATCCCGCAGTTTCATACTCTCAAATACATGAGTGGTGAAATGACCGCCAGGGATCAGCCGAATATGCAGTTCGAGCCAACCTGTTTTTGCGGGAGCGTTGGCAATCGAAAAACTGCGCCGCTGTCCATCAGCAAGGAGGAAGTCGACGTACTGTCCGGCGCGGAAAGTGAAAGGCTCCGAAGCCGGCAGTTGCAGTTCGACCAGCATCACGTCTTCGGCCAGGCGTTCGAGCCGACTCACGCGGCAGGGGATCTGTTTGGGCCGGGTATCCGTTTCTTGTTCTACGCCGTGGACTTCGATCAGGAGATCGGAGCGCGGACGCGTGCAGCAAAGCAGGGCATAGCCGGATTCACGCTCAGAATCGGGCAGGGCATGTTCGGCATAAGCGCCCAGGTCGACCTGGCCGTGGAGTATCCTGCTCTTGCATGCACTGCAAACGCCGGTGCGGCAACCATGAGGCAGTATCAGTCCGGCTTCGAGGGCCGAATCGAGCACGGTGAGGTTTTCGTTGGCGACAAAGGTATGGCCGCTGGGTTGGAGTTGAATCCGGCAAGACATGGTGGAGGGTACCCTCGTTATTGGGTTGATGCAGTTTCTTTCGGGTTTGAGACGGGACGTTACTCTACAACAGCACGATGTCGAACTGTTCCTGCGTGTAACTTGCTTCGGCATGTAGCGAAATCTTCTTGCCGATAAAATCGGAGAGCATCGCCAGCGATTGATTTTCTTCGTCCAGAAAAAGGTTGATAACTTCGGGGTTGGCCAGGACACGAAATTCACGGGCGTTGAATTGACGCGACTCGCGCAACACTTCACGAAAGACTTCGTAGGCGACAGTGCGTGCGGTCTTAACCTCGCCCCGTCCATTGCACGTGGGGCAAAGCTCGCACAGCAGATGCGCAAGTGACTCGCGCGTGCGTTTACGGGTCATTTCCACCAACCCCAGGGTGCTGAAGCCGTTGAGGCTTATCTTGGTGCGGTCATGGCTGAGCGCCTTGCGGAATTCTTCAAGCACCATCTCCTGATGCTCGGAACTGTCCATGTCGATGAAGTCGATGATGATGATGCCGCCCAGGTTACGCAGGCGGAGTTGGCGGGCAATGGCTTGAGCCGCTTCGAGGTTTGTTTTGAAGATGGTGTCGTCGAAATTGCGCGCACCTACGAAGCCGCCGGTGTTGACGTCGACAGTGGTCAGGGCTTCCGTCTGGTCGATGATGAGGTAGCCGCCGGATTTCAGGTCAACGCGCCGGGCCAATGCCTTCTGCACTTCCGTCTCGACGTTGTACAGCTCGAAAAGCGGACGGTCACTGGTATAGAGTTCCAGGAGCGACAGGACTTTGGGCGTGTATTCGGCGGCAAAATCCTGGAGTCTCACGAAGTTTTCCTGCGAGTCGATGCGCACGCGCGTTGCGTCGTTATTGACCAGGTCGCGCAGGATGCGCTGCGCAAGGCTCAAATCTTCGTGCAGCAGGCATGGCGCCTGGACATCCTTGGAGGCTTGGAGGACTTCTCCCCAGAGCTTGTGCAGGTAATCAATATCGGCGGTCAATTCTTCGTCGGTAGCGTTTTCGGCCATCGTGCGGACGATGAACCCGCCGAAATTATCTTCCGGGACAAGTCGGCCCAGCCGTTCGCGCAATTGTTCGCGGTCGGATTCGTCACCGATACGCTGTGAAATGCCGATGTGCTTGTCCTGCGGCAAATAGACTAATAAACGTCCCGCCAGGCTGATCTGCGTAGACAGCCGCGCCCCCTTGGTGCCAATCGGATCCTTGAGCACTTGAACCATCGTAGATTGGCCTTCGATGAGGATTTTTTCGATTGGACGCACTACTTCACCGTTCTGACGTTCGCTCCAGATGTCCGCAACATGCAGGAAGGCGGTGCGTTCGAGGCCGATGTCGATGAACGCGGACTGCATGCCTGGCAGGACACGGACAACCCGGCCAAGGTAAATGTTGCCGACGATGCCCCGGCTCGCGGGCCGCTCAACGTGCAATTCCTGCACTACGCCCTGTTCCACGATGGCTACCCGCACTTCCTGCGGGGTGAAGTTCAGCAAGAATTCAGTGTTCATGGCGGTTCCAATGGGAAATACGCAATGCCGGGCGGCAGCCAGCCATTGCGTATGGCTCATTGTAGATGGCGGATCCCAAGCCCGCACAGCCGTTACCGAAACCGCTATCGTGATGACAAGGGACAGGAAGTGTACAGCGGACGGGTACGGAGTTCTAGTCGGTATATCCGATTCGGAGCCTGTTGAGAAGTGGTTCCCAAAAGCCAAGCGCCCGTACAACTTTTTGGGGGCACTTCAGGGGAGCCAATTCTTGGGCGAACCTGTTCCAGTATGCAGTTTCAGGCTTCGCCGGAGGGCTCAAACCGGTAACCGAAAGCTTCCAGAAGAGAGGCTGTTTCGAACAGCGGCAGCCCCATGATGCCGGAGTAGCTGCCGCAGATTTCCATGATGAAAGCTGCGGCGCGGCCCTGTATGGCATAGGCTCCGGCCTTGTCCATCGGCTCTCCAGTGGCGACATAGCGGCGGATGTCGTCTTCGGTGAGCGGGCGGAATTTCACATCGCTCACCGATAGGCGCGATTGGATGTGTTCGTCGTCGTTGAGCGCGACAGCGGTCAGGACGCGGTGGCTGCGACCGGAAAGCTGCCGGAGAATTTCGCATGCATCATCGGCATTGTCAGGTTTTCCGATGATGCAGCCATCGATATCGATTGCCGTATCGGCTGCCAACACGGGGTGGTATGGCAGTTTGCGCCAGAACAAACGCTGCATGCCGGCATGTGCTTTGTTGAGTGCCATACGCTCGACGTAGTGGTCTGGAGACTCACCCGGAAGCGGGGTTTCGTCGATATCGGCATCCCGTCCGCGTCTGATGGAACGAAAAATGAGCGCTTTGAAATTTACGCCGATCTGGTGCAGCAATTCACGGCGGCGTGGGCTGGATGAGGCGAGGTAGATGCAGGAAACAGTTTCTGGCATGAGTGTCACTTCTCATTCACGATGGTAGGGGTGGTGGCATGTGATGCTCCATGCCCGGTAGAGGGCTTCGGCGAGTAATGGGCGCACAAGCGTATGTGGCAGGGTAAGGCTGGAGAGCCGGATGGATTCATGTGCGCTTGCCTTGAACGATGGGGCAAGGCCATCCGGCCCGCCAATAATGAAAACAATATCTTCGCCGCCGCTACGCCATTCCTCCAGGCGGCGTGCGAGTGCCACGCTGGTGAAATCGGTACCGTGCTCATCGAGAACCACCCTGCGGCAACGCGACGGCAAGGCCGCCTCGATACGGGCCGCTTCAGCTTCCATCATCATTAGCGGGGATTTTCCAGAGTTGCGTGGTTCGGCCTTGAGCTCGATCAGTTCAATCGGCAGCTCACGCGGCATACGGCGGGCAAAGTCGTCGAAACCGGCTTGAGTCCAGGCAGGCATGCGATGGCCGACAGCAACGATGACAAACCTCATGCTTTATGCCCCTGCCGTATTCCCGAGTATGACGGCGCGACGGGGAAGGGCCGCCGTCCAGAGTTCTTCGAGCCGGTAATAGGTGCGGATGGCCGGCTGCATGACATGAACCACGATTTCGCCCAGATCCACCAGCACCCATTCGCCGTTTTCCTCGCCTTCGATACCGAGCGCCTTGACCCCCGCCGCGAACGTGCGATCCAGGACATTGCGCGCAAGTGCCCGCGTTTGTCGGCCGGAATCGCCGCTGGCAACGATGATGCGTTCAAATTGCGAGGTGAGGGGGGAAGTATCGATGACTTCAATGTCACGCGCCTTGATATCTTCAAGGGCGTTTATGATGATCTGTTCCAGGTCGGATGTATTCATTCTTCATTCATGATGTGGATGGAAGGGTTGTGGAAGACGGCATTGTCGCCCGGTCGATTTACAAAGCCCCACTTCTTTTGAAAGCCAGGTAGTGGTTGATTAGCGCGATCGGCAATGCCTTTGGGGTAACGTCGAGCACATGCGCCCCGCTGCGTTTCAGGCGTTCGATAGTTGCGTTGCGGATGCCGATGTATTGTAACGCGGCAGCGGCTTCGAGCGCCGTTTCAAATGTATTGCGCGGCTGCTCGATCAGGCGTTGCACGGCGGTCTCACACAGGCTGGCCAGCAATACCAGATGGCGGCGACGTAGCACCTTGATGGCGTCAGCCAGTTCTTCATCGTCTTCGTCGCGCAAGTTGGTCAAGATCAGCACAAGCGAGCGTTTGGGCACAGTTTGTGCGATGTGCGTGGCCGCGCTACGGTAATCGGGTGAATTGCTGCCGGGTTCCAGGTCGAAGAGCCGCTCCATCAGATAGTTCAATGCAGCATGGCCTTTGCGCGCAGGGATCAGGCGGGTATCGTGACCGAAACTCATGCAGCCGACGGCATCGCCTTGCCGTAAGGCAACGTGGGCGAGCAGCAATAGCGCGTTCAGCGCTTCATCGAAATGCGAGAGCAGGCCGTTTTCTTTAGCGCGCATACGGTTGCCGCAATCGAGCAGGAACATGATCTGTTGGTCGCGTTCGTCCTGGTGTTCACGGGAAATCAGTTTATTGATGCGGGCGGTGGCTTTCCAGTCAATTTGACGCGGTGTATCGCCTTCTCTGTATTCGCGCAACTGGTGGAAGGACCACCCTTCGCCGCGGCGCCGGCGCTGGCGTACGCCAATCTGGCTCAGGTGATTATCGGTGGCTAGCAGGGCGTATTTGGCCACGGCGGCGAAATTGGGATAGACGCGCACGCGATGCGGCGCATCGATGAACACGCGGCGGTGCAGAAAACCGAACGGAGAATCGACCAAGGCTTCGATACCGGCGAAAGAATGTTCGCCGCGCACCGTGAAACGCAGGCGGTAAGACGCACTGGCGCGGGTTTGCGGCGCAAGGATGAAGGTGAATGGCAAACCTTCCATGTCGCAGGCGGACGGGTAATGGTCGAAAACCCGGACGACGCTCTTTCGTGTCAGCGGATTATCAATTTCGAGCAATACTTCACGGTAGACATCGACCGGCAGGGAATGAGCGGCCTTGCGGGCAATGCGGGGCGGTGCCTGGCTCCACACCCGCCAGCCGTCCAGAATAACGAGTAGCAGGAGCACGATGCCACCAACCGCCCAGGGCACGGTCAATGTCGTCCAGAAGGAGGCAAGTGCGGCCCAGGCCAACCATCCGGCAAGAAACCATAACAGGCGGGTGGCAGGTCTCATTGGCGCGGCACTTCAACGTGTTCGAGCAGGGTGTTGAGCAACTGGTCGGCCGTGCGGCCTTCCATTTCATAATCCGGCGTCAGGGTGACACGGTGGCGTAACGCAGGCAGTGCGACGGTTTTGATGTCGTCCGGAGTGACGAAATCGCGTTCGGCCAGCACGGCGGCGGCACGGGCGGCGCGGATCAGCGCAATTGAGCCACGCGGCCCCGCACCGATCGACAGCCCCGGCCAGTCACGCGTGGTCTGTGCAATACGGGCAGCATAGTCGATGATGCGTGCATCGACGGTGATCTGTGCCGTAATCTGTTGGATCGAAGTAATTTCCTGTGGCGAGATGATCGTTTGCACGGTGGCAACATTGAGGGTGTCGCCAACTTGATTACGGGTGACCGATTCGAGCATGCGCCGCTCTTCGTCGAGCGTCGGATAGTCGATGAGCACTTTGAACAGGAAGCGGTCGAGTTGCGCTTCCGGTAACGGATAGGTGCCTTCCTGCTCAATCGGGTTCTGCGTCGCCATGACCATGAACGGGCGCGGCAAGGCATGCGCTTCGCCTTCAATGGTGACTTGCTGCTCCTGCATGACTTCAAGTAGCGCGGCCTGGGTTTTTGCCGGCGCGCGGTTGATTTCGTCGGCAAGCAGCAGGTGGGCGAACACCGGCCCGCGACGGATCCTGAATTCTTGTGCCTTGAGGTCGTAAAGCGCATGGCCGGTAACGTCCGACGGCATCAGGTCGGGCGTAAACTGGATACGCGAAAAACTACCATTGAATGTTTGTGCCAGCGCGCGGAAAAGCAAAGTTTTCCCCAAGCCGGGAACTCCTTCAATCAGCACATGCCCGCCGGCAAACAGGGCGATCAGCGTATGATGCAGCGTAGTCGCCTGACCGATCAGCGCATGACTGATTTCTTCCTTCATCCGCGATGCGAAGGAATAGGTTTTCCCCATATTTTCCTGCATGGCCACCGTGGAGACGGTTGAAGGTTCCAGGGTGCTTTGAGCGAGGGTGTCATCGTTCATAATCTGTTCCGGAGAATGTCCAAAAGATGTGAGTTGGCGGTAAATTGATTTTCGTTGCGGGGACGGCTGGCGTCGAGCAGGTGTTCGACGGCATCTTCGGTCAGGCCGGATAGTTGTGGAATCCTGGATTCATTGGCGAAAAGAACGATTTGCCGGTTTAACTCCTGTTTCGGCAAATGACCCCACTGCGGATGGTGCAAGTAAGCCTGTTTATAAAAATCGTTGCAAAGCGTCTGGTAAAGCATCTGTCCCTGTTTGTTGCGCCATAGATAACGCGCGCTGGCGGCCACATGTTCAACGATGCTGCGGCGGGCAGCGGGACGGGCTGGCAGCAGAGGGCCAAAACGCCGCGAGATCATCCACAGCCAGGCAATCAGCAACAGGGCGGCGGCAATGAGAACCGCCCAGGCATGATCGACGAACCAACGCCAGAGCGCGGGCGCATCGCTGCCATAAACGAGCCAGATGTCCTGACCCTTCGCCAATGAAACCAGATAGACGAAAAGCGCGGCATTGTCGCCCTCGCCGATCATGCGGTTGCCGATGAAATCAAGACTGGTGAGAACCGTAACGCGCCCTTTGCCATGCGTATAGCTGAGGGCATAGTTGCCTTTATTTTCACGATTTTCGATGTTTGCGGTCGGCTCCGAAATCTGCCAGTCGCTGTTTTTTACAGAGTCCTCAAGCAGCCATGACGAAAAGGGTTGGAATCGGGCTTTCAGACGTGTGCCATCGGGCAATTCGATACTTCCGGCAGGCGCTTTACTTCGTAATTTGACGGAGATTCCAAAAAAAGCCAGCAACGAATCTTGGGAAAAGTCTGTTTCTCTATCGTTTATGCGATTCGGGCGCAGAAGTACATTCTCTTCGAAATCCTGCAAAGAGCGCAGGGAAACTATCAGGTGACCACCTTTTTTTTCCACCCATTCCAGCAACGCATCGTTTTGTTTTTGCGCGAGCCAGTAGCGCGGCGCAGTAAATACCAGCGTAGCGCCGGGCTTAGGCGGTTTGCTGTAAGCGGGAACATAATGCGCAATCGCACCGTAACGCTCGATCAACCGGCCGGCGGCAAGCAGCGGGTTATTTGCGGCGGCTCCCTGAAAACCAGCGGGAAGTTTTACCTCAACGGTTTCAGTCTGGGTGTAAAGCCACAACAAAAACAGCAATGAAATCGATAGAAGCAGCAAGCGGACGAGTTTCCCGGTAGAGATTTTCATGAGACGGTTCCCTCGGCTTGCTGGATACGGCTGAATCCCGCCAATAGAGCAGTGATGTCCGTAGGCGGGCGATGCGCATAGGCCAAGCGAAGCCAAGCGCGCACGATAATGCCGAAATCGTCCTTGAAAGAAGGCATGGCGTTGCCAACAAGCAGGCGTATTTCTTCTTCTGTAGCGCCTTGTGTCAGGTTGATGCAGTAACGAGCCGCCAACAATTCAATTGCCCCGCGATAGAGCAGGCTCAGTGCTTCGTCTTTTTTACCTTCTTTCCAGCAGCGTTCGGCTGCTGCGGCAATGTCTTCCGGCAGCGCCACGGCGATTTCAAGGGTGCTGTCGCTCTGCCGTACCGGAGCCAAAGGTTTGTCGCGAAAACGCTGCAAACCGAGGAGGGGGAGCCAGCGTTTTGAATAGGCCAACAACAGTACGATTAACCCAAATGCCAGCAGCCACAAGGCGATTTGCCCGGATTGGGCAAAAAGTTGACCCCAGTCGAGGAATTTGTTTTGCGAATAATTGCTGGGGACTTTCTTATTGGTGGACGATTGTTTGAGCCGTCGTATTTTGGTAATTCGGGTTTGGTCAAATTCAGGCTCAGCAAGGACGGTATCGATTGTTTTTCGTGCCTGGGCGACATAGGCAGGGCTGGTATGGCTGGAAACCGATGCCGGATCTTCAGGCGCAGGCGGTGCACTATTTGTTTGTGCGGATACCGGGTCGCAGAGCAGCAGGCAGAGGCTGAGCCGGATGAATAGCTTCATGATGCAACCTGCTGTGCTTCAAGCCGGGCAGCTAGCGTACGGAAACCCAATTCGATGTCCCATCCTTCGAGTTCGGTGCGCCGGTTGAGATATAACGTAAATCCGGCTGCGACATAAAACGGTTCGATGATGCCGACCGTGAGCAGGAAAATGAGGCCACAGGCCAGTTTGAACCAGAACGGCATTCCGACGAAGACAAAATCGTAAAGCAGGTCATTCGTGTCCGATGGGGCTAATTCAGGCGGCAGCATCATGAAGAGAAGACCCAGCATACCGATGAACAGGATGACTTCAAAAGCAACGCACACGATGATCAACCAGATTGCGCCACGTCCCTTCAACGCATGGAAACGTTGGTTCCGTGTCTGTTTGGGAATTCCTTCGAGTTGCCATACCGGCAACATGAAACTGCGCCGTAGCGTAAAGCGTCCCCAGGTCAAGGCTCGGAACAGGCCGGATTGCCGCAACAGACCGGGCATGGCACGCAAGACGTCGCGCCAGCTGTCTACTTCGCCGAAAACAGCGCGACTCATGACGTGCAGAAGTATGCGGTCGTAAAGCGGTTTCAGCCACAACAACGGCAGAAACACCCAGTACCAATTATTGTCCGTGAGATAAGCCAGCGCCAGTACCAAAAAAACAACCGGAAGCATGACGACAAACCAAGCCGCATACAGATTCCGCCAGTACGCCTGCACCAGCACAAGGCCAAGGTCGATGGCTTCCCAGTACGTGCGCGCGCGGATTTCGATGGTCAGGGCATCAGGTCTCACGCCGCACCCCCATGAACAGAAAATAGGCCGCGACCAGCGCCCAGAGCAACCCGCCAACGATGAATTTTCCCGTGACCGGCAAATAGGCGCCGGAAGACCAGAAGGCTTCGATGAATGCGGCAATCAACAGCATGGCCGTGGCGCCATAGACGATCTGCACTGCTGGGCCTGCTGCGTGGGTCAGTGCCTCGTTGCGTCGTCGTCGTCCGGGCGCAATCAGCGCACGACCGAGCAGCAGGCCAGCCATGCCGCAAAGTACGATGGCGGTTAGCTCAAAAGCGCTATGCGCGATAACAAATTGGAAAAACCGCTCGACCGAGCCTTGGTGGATCAGATGTGCCGAGACCGCACCAAATATAAGGCCGTTGAAGATCAGGAAGTAAAGCGTACCCAACCCAAACAGCAGGCCGGAAGCAAAGCATTGAAAACCGATTGTAATATTGTTGTGGATATAAAAACCGAGCATCGAGAAATTTTCGCTGGCTACCCGTCCCGAACCGGTTTCGATCTCAATTACGCCGTTGGCGCTATACATTTCCTCCAGATGATGCACGCTTTTGTAATCCAGGAGCCTGTAAATCATTTCCGGCTGAAAATAAACCAGCAAGCCCATGAGCAGGGCGGGTAGATAAAGCAGTGCGCTGGCGAGCCAGAAAAGGCGCGCGTGTTCGCGGATTAGCGTGGGAAAGCCGCAGACAATGAATTGAACGATATTGCGCAATGGGCGTGCGCCGTAAAGCGTTTGATGCCCGGACAGCGCGAGGTGGTTGAGGCGCTCGATCAGCGCGGGTGGATAGTGCCTTTCGCGGGACAAGGCCAGATGCAGGCAAATCCGGCGGTAAAGCGACGGGAAAATGGCCTGGTTCGTTGCCCGTTTCGGCGTAAGTTCCATGCCTGAACCATCGGGTGTATCCGATTGGTTTTCCCGATGATCCAGTTGGGCTGGCCGATGCCCGGGGCGTGCAGCAATCAGTGTTTCGAGTTGCTTCCATTCTTGTTCGTGACGGTGGGCAAATTCATTGGGAGTCATGAAGGTTCAACGCTCCCCGACGATATGCTGTGCATAGCCGAGCATGGAATCTACATCGGCCTGAAGCGCGTCATTGGCGTGCTTGCGGGTGTTTTGAGCAGCCCCGTCATTCGTTACGGGGATTGCGCCCGGCACATATCCACTATTTGTATGGCCCAGTATCCGTACCAGTTCCTGCGCTCGATCCGGCGTCAACCGGGGAGCCCGGGCGGCAAAAGCAACGATCAGTTGCTGTTCGGATGAAGAAAGCCAGACGGGCAACGGTAATGCGCGACCCGGCAGGAGTTTTTGCGGCAGACTGGGTTTATCGCGATAAACAACGATTGTTTTCGCCACAATATCGCCCAATCGCTTGAAGTCGCGGTTCAGGAACATCGAACACAACCCGAAGGCGTAATAGAACGGCAAAAAATCGACGAAACGCAACAGGTTGCGCACCATGGAAGCCGGCCAACCAACCGGTATGGCATCGTCCTGTAACACGGCCAGACCCAACACTTTTTTCCCTGGCGTTGCCCCTTGCGCATAAACTTCGAACAAAACAGGATAAAACCACTCAAGTAAAAAAAAGACGATCATCCAAATACCGAAACCGAAATTTCCTAATCGAGTCAAGAAAAATAATGTAATCAACCAGAGAATGAAGCGGATGAAAAAATCGAACAACCAAGCCAACGCACGCGGTACTGGTCCGGCCAGACGCAAGCGAATATTCACCCCTTCAGGTGTTTCAATGGTTCGAATGGTATCGAGAAAAGACATAAATTATATTTTGACGACGATAGTGTTGGCAATATTGTCGTGCAAGCATTTGTGAGATTTACGGAAAATCAATAAATAATTGATAGATATATAAATAAAACCGATTATAGGGATTAAAAAAAAGATCCATTGCAAAAAATAACGGAAGAATATTATCCACCACACATTGATGGAAGAGCCATCGTTATTGACGATCTTTATTTTAAAAATGTGCTTGCCAAAAGTTTGTCCGTTGTCACGCAGTAGTTGAAAATTTATTGCGATGAAAAGGATAAACGCTCCTATAAAAGCTAATATGGAAGAAAGAGTCCACATATAAGCAATCCCTCCATAAGAGAAGCCTGAATTTGTGTCAGATATATTGAAAAACATAAAAGAAAATGAGAGAATAAAGATGAGGACATAGAAAAGTATTATGAACACAAGACTGTTAATTGTAAAGGCGCCTAAACGGACGAACCGCTTGGCGAGTTCGATTTTGCCGGGAACAATAATGTCCGCAACATTTGTTGCAGGTGCCAGGTAAGGATTATTCGGATCAACAGAGTGGCTATCCATAGAGTGCTTTCGAAAAAAGTAATAGTCTTACTGAATTGTCGTATCCAACCGATGCCAGCAAATAATACAGGATTACGTATGTGCCCTCCGCTTTTTACGCGCATTCTGTGCCGGATTCGATGGACGTTTTTTATGCTTTCTTCGGCGGGGAAATCCGAAAATGTCGCGCGCCGCAACATAAAAACTTGCAATCAGGGCAGGGACGGTGATCAGCAGAAAAACAACGCAAACTACCACGCCAAGTCCTTCAAAGGTAAGTCCGAAAAAGTTGATGACGAGAGCCGGCAATAGGATGATGAAGGAACCAAAACAAAAGCAGTAGGTGAAAAAAGGAAACCAGTTCAAGAGGCACCCTTTCAGGCTGTAAAGCAACGCCCTGCCCACGGACAGCCTCCACCAGCCAATGAGTTGCGGCACGAACAGGTACACCGCTGCCCAAAGTACGGACAACACTGCGGTGACAACTGACGCAATAATGAACGTGTTGTCTTTCAAATCCGGCATTTCGCCATGCATGACCAGCCGCCACATCATGCCGCCATCGATCAACCGGGTTCCCAACAGCATGACTGTTCCTACAATGAAATTGCAAAAACCTGCCAGCAGCAGATCGAAGGCGTAACGGCGAAAACCTGAAATCAACAAGCCCGGGCTGAGGGTGCGCTTGCGGTCGATGGCGCGGCATCCGTTGAAGACCCCAAGCATCAGGCCTGGGTACAGGATCAATCCAAGCAGTTCGCCAACATAAGGAGTAATCACTGCCAGGATGATACCGCCGATGCAACAGAAGGTCAGGAAACTGAGAAACGCGGGGTTGCGTACCCACAGCATGAAACCTTCGATCAACCAGTACCATCCATGTTGCATGGGAACACGCCGGATTTTCAGGGGACGGGAGTAATGGCGTTGTCGACGTCTGCCATTATCCTGTTGAGACAAGGTAGTCAGCGGCAGGATGGAAGCCGGCCCAGTTTTGGTTGTTTTGTTGTCTCTCATGGGTGGATTTTATAAATCAAGGTATAGGAGGGGCTGTTTCACAGGCGCGTAAGCGCAGAATATCGCGGTATTCGTCAGGGTCTTTCACCAGCACCAGTGCGCCCGTGCGCGGCAGGGTGCGGTTGGCGAGCCGTGACAGCCAGAAGCGGAGCGCCGCCGCACGCAACATCGTCGGCCAGATGACACGTTCAGTATCGGTAAAAGGACGGGATGAATGATAAGCGGTAAGCAGGGCGTGTGCATATGCCGGGTCGAGTGCGCCGCCGGGCAGGCAGCACCAGTCATTGACGGTAACGGCGACATCGAAAAGCAAGGCGTCATGGCTGGCAAAGTAGAAATCGATTACTCCGCCGATGAACCCATCTTCCGCCCACAATACGTTGTCACGGAAAAGATCGCCATGAATTGCCCCGGCAGGCAGGCGTGAAAAAACGGCGTTGGCATTTTCCTGGAAATGCAATTCGGAATCGAGCAAGGCCGTATCATCGGCGGATAAACAGGGCCGGAGCAGGGCAGCAGTCTGCGCGCGCCAGCATGCGCCGCGCGGATTGGGTTGCCGCCTTCCGTAAGAACGTCCGGCCAGATGCAGGCCCGCGAGCATGGCGCCGATCCGGGCACAGTGCCCGCTGCCCGGATGCGTTTCCGAAACACCCGGCAACCTTGATACCAGAACCGTTGGTTTGTCCGCCAGCGTGCCCAGGTATTCGTTGTCGCGATTGGCGATTGGCGCGGGCACGGGCAGGCCGTGGCGGGCAAGATGGGCCATCAGGTGCAGGTAATAGGGCAGTTCGGCACGTGCAATATCTTCGAACAACGTCAGGACATAGCGCCCAAGCGTGGTCGTGACGAAAAAATTGCTGTTCTGGACGCCGTCCGCGATACCCTTGAACCCGGTCAGCCGCCCGATGGAGTAATGATCCAGCCAGCGCGCCAGGGCTTCTTCGGTAGGCAATGTGAAGACGGACATGCGTCCAGGCTTACCAACTCGTGATCACCCAGGCCGGCACGACCAGTTTAGTGGCGCCGTCATCCCGTATCCAATGGCCCTTGCCCTCCCGGTCGATCAGGAAATAGGAAGCCCCATTCGACTGTGTCACTTTTATCATGTAAAGCTTGCCGCGCAGGCGGAATTCGGTATGGGTGTCATCTCCGCGTTTGACGATGGTGACCTGGGGTAGTTCCTCGTCCAACGGTTCGAGACCTTCCGGCTCTTGGGCAAACAGCGGTTGGGTAGCTATTGAGCCGATACAGAAGGCAAAAGTAGCGAGTACGGCGGACAGTGAGGGACGCATGGTAAAACTCTCCATTGGGGGGATTAGAGATTAAGCATTATTTCGTGCTCTTCGGGCAAGGGCATGAAGCCGCGCGTCTCGTAATGTTTGAAAATGGCCTCAACTACATCGCCGGGTTCGTCGATGACTTGAATCAATTTGAGGTCTTCTGGGGAAATCATGTGCTCGGTCACGAGCCGATCCCTGAACCAGTCGAGCAGGCCGCGCCAAAAAGCCCCGTGCACGAGGATGATCGGGATCTGGCGGCTCTTGTGCGTCTGCACCAGGGTCATGGCTTCGAGCAGTTCGTCAAGTGTGCCGAAGCCGCCGGGCATGACGACATAGGCGCTTGCGCATTTCACGAACATGAATTTGCGCGCAAAAAAGTGCTGGAAAGTTTGGGAAATATCCTGGTAGGTGTTGGCCTGCTGTTCGTGCGGCAACTGGATGTTGAGCCCAACCGAAGGGCTTTTGCCGAAGAACGCCCCCTTGTTGGCCGCTTCCATGATGCCTGGCCCGCCCCCCGATATCACTGCGAACCCGGCGTCGGAGAGTTGGCGGGCGATGCGTTCGGTCAGCGCGTAATAAGGATGATCCGGTTCGACCCGGGCGCTACCGAAGATCGACACTGCTGGACGGATGGCGTTGAGCCGTTCAGTGGCTTCGACGAACTCTGCCATAATCCCAAAGATCCGCCATGATTCACGCCCGTTGAAATGCGGTACGTTAGCAACCATGCCGGGCGGCATTTTGTCTTTTATATTCATTTCGTGTCATGTATCCCTGATTATGAGGATTATGTTCAATGACTACCCTGCTGCTCGTCGATGGCTCCAGTTATCTTTATCGTGCATTCCACGCATTGCCCGACCTACGCACTTCGCGTGGCGAACCGACTGGAGCCGTCCGTGGCGTTCTTGCCATGCTACGTCGGCTGGCCGGGGACTACAAGGCGGATTATCGCGTTTGTGTATTCGATGCCAAAGGGCCAACCTTCCGGGATGAATGGTATCCGCAATATAAGGCAAACCGTCCGCCCATGCCCGAAGAGCTTGCCGTCCAGGTTGTGCCCTTGTTTGATGCGGTAAGGGCGGAGGGCTGGCCCCTGTTGTCGGTTGCGGGGGTTGAGGCCGACGATGTCATCGGCACGCTTGCCTGCCTTGGTGCCGAACGTAACTGGGAAGTAGTGATTTCTACCGGCGACAAGGATTTGACCCAACTCGTGCGGCCAGGCGTGCTTTGGGTCAATACGATGAGCGAAGAGACGCTCGATGAGGCCGGGGTGAAAACCCGGTTTGGCGTGCCGCCATCGCGCATCGTCGATTACCTGGCACTGGTCGGGGACACGGTCGATAACGTGCCTGGCGTGGAGAAGTGCGGCCCCAAGACAGCGGTGAAATGGCTGGCCGAGTACGGCAGCCTCGACAATCTGATTGCCCATGCGGACGAGATAGGCGGCAAAGTGGGCGAAAACCTGCGGCGCCATCTCGATTTTTTGCCTTTGGCCCGTCGCCTGGTGACAGTCGCCACCAACGTGGCTTTACCGTGTGGCCTCGACGATTTTGCCTTGCGCGAACCCGACATTCCGGCACTGACTGCACTCTACGAACGCCTTGAATTCAAGAGTTGGCTGAGGCGGGGGCAGGTAGGGCAGGTCGCCGCGCCGCTCGCACCGGAAGACATGGCACGGCGCTTCCAGCCTGATGAGAGCGAGGACGATGCACCCGTCCGCGCACCGGATCGTTCCCGTTACCGCGCCATCGTCGATTGGCCGGATTTCGAGGCGCTGTTGAAGCGGCTGGAGGCCGGATCTTCTTCTTCCAGCCTCGTTGCGCTCGATACCGAGACCACGGGGCTCGATCCGCTCACTGCGTGGCTGGTCGGAATTTCCTTTTCGTTCGCACCGGAAGACGCAGCCTATCTGCCGCTCGCGCATCGCGGCGCCGACATGCCCGCACAACTGCCATTCGATGAGGTGCTGGTGCGGCTCAAGCCGTGGCTGGAATCGGAAAGGTACGCCAAACTTGGGCAGAACATCAAGTTCGATGCCCATATCTTCGCCAACCATGGCATCACCCTGCGGGGCATTGCCCACGACACCCTGATCCAGTCCTACGTGCTTGAAAGCAACCGTCCGCACGACATGGATTCGCTCGCCAAGCGGCACCTCAGGCTTGCCACGATCCCCTACGCCGACATTTGCGGCACAGGCGCAAAACGGATTGGTTTCGACGAAGTGGCGTTGGATATCGCTACCCGCTACGCCGCCGAAGATGCCGACATCACCTTGCGCCTGCATCAAAAGCTGTGCCCGCAGGTGGAGGCTGCCCCCGGGCTTGCCGCGCTTTACCGGGACATCGAACTGCCGACCCTTTCCGTGCTGCTGGCGATGGAGCGGATCGGCGTACTTATCGACCCCTTTCTTCTCGCGCAGCAAAGCAACGAACTGGGTCGCCGCCTGTTCGACCTGGAGCGCGAAGCTCACGCACTGGCGGGGGGTACATTCAACCTCGGTTCCCCCAAACAACTCGGCGAAATCCTTTTTGGCCGCCTTGGCCTGCCGGTGCGCAGGAAAACCGCTACCGGCCAACCTTCGACCGACGAAGACATTTTGAGCGAACTTGCCGAAGACTACCCGCTGCCCAAGCTGCTGCTTGAACACCGCAGCCTCGCCAAGTTGAAGGGAACCTACACTGACAAACTGCCGCGCATGGTCAATCCGGCAACGGGCAGGGTGCATACCAGTTTTTCTCAGGCCACAGCCGTCACCGGGAGGCTTGCCAGTTCCGACCCCAATCTGCAAAACATCCCTGTGCGCACGGCAGAAGGCCGTCGCATCCGCGCCGCCTTCGTCGCGCCACGCGGCTGGCGGATCGTTTCGGCGGACTATTCGCAAATCGAACTGCGCATCATGGCGCACCTCTCGAACGACTCCCGGCTGCTCGACGCTTTCGCGCGCAACGAAGACATCCACCGTGCCACCGCTGCCGAAGTATTCGGCGTCAACCCCGAAGCGGTCGCCTCCGAGCAGCGTCGATATGCTAAAGTCATTAACTTCGGCCTTATCTACGGCATGAGCGCGCACGGCCTTGCCAAGGCGCTCGGAATCGAACGCGGTGCGGCGCAAGGCTGGATCGACCGTTATTTCGCACGTTACCCAGGCGTGGCCGCTTATATGGAACGGGTGAAAACAATCGCGCGTGAGCAGGGTTACGTCGAAACCGTCTTTGGGCGGCGACTCTATCTGCCGGACATTGCCGCCCGCCAGTTCAACCGCCGTCAGGCAGCAGAACGTGCTGCGATTAACGCGCCTATGCAGGGAACCGCCGCCGACCTCATCAAAAAAGCGATGATCGCCGTCCATCACTGGCTGCACGATTCTGAACGCCAGTCACGGCTGGTGCTTCAGGTTCACGACGAACTGGTGCTTGAAGTCCCTGATGGGGAAATCGGCACACTGCGCGAGAACCTTCCCAGGCTGATGGAAAGCGTCGCCAACCTGACTGTCCCCCTGCGGGTCGACATGGGGGTGGGGAATAACTGGGATGAAGCGCATTGAAATCTGTGCCGGCGTTACCGGTTTTCTGTTGTGAGTTTTTAGAATTGTCCGGTTTTCTTGACAGCGCCGTTTTCTCGCCTATAATTCCGCCTCTTTAGCAGGCGCGTAGCTCAGTTGGTTAGAGCACCACCTTGACATGGTGGGGGTCGTTGGTTCGAGTCCAATCGCGCCTACCAACGCTCCATGCCAAACATTACCTTGTCCGACGGTTCTGTCCGTAGCTTCGATCAGCCGGTCACGGTGGGCGAAGTGGCGTCTTCTATTGGCGCGGGACTTGCCAAGGCAGCACTGGCCGGAAAGGTGGATGGGTGCTTGGTGGATGTGTCCCACCGCATTGAGTCAGACTCGCTGCTTGCCATCATCACCGACAAAAACCCGGAAGGGGGCGATATCCTTCGGCACTCCTGCGCGCACCTGCTGGCGCAGGCGGTGAAAGAACTGTTTCCGGATGCCCAGGTCACGATCGGCCCGGTGATCGAAAACGGCTTCTATTACGATTTTTCCTATAAACGCCCATTTACGCCGGAGGATTTGTCGGCCATTGAGGCGCGCATGGGCGAGATCGCCCGCCGCGAGTTGCATGTGACGCGGGAAGTATGGCCTCGCAATAAGGCGGTCGAGTTCTTCAAGGGCATCGGCGAGCATTACAAGGCCGAAATCATTGCTTCGATCCCGGAAGGCGAGGATGTGTCGCTCTACCGACAGGGCGGTTTCGTCGATCTTTGCCGGGGGCCGCATGTGCCTTCGACCGGCAAACTCAAGGTGTTCAAGCTCACCCGGCTCGCCGGGGCCTATTGGCGCGGCGACTCGGATAACGAGATGCTCCAGCGCGTCTACGGCACGGCATGGGCGAAGAAAGAAGACCTCGACGCCTGGCTGCACATGATCGAAGAGGCTGAGAAACGTGATCACCGCAAGCTTGGCCGCCAACTCGATTTCTTTCATCTCCAGGACGATGCACCGGGGATGGTGTTCTGGCATGCAAAGGGCTGGACGCTGTGGCAACAGGTTGAACAGTACCTGCGCCGGACGATTCAGCATCATGGCTATCAGGAAGTCAAAACGCCGCTGATCGTCGACCGCGCGCTGTGGGAGCGTTCCGGGCACTGGGACATGTATTCGGAACTGATGTTTACGACGCACTCCGAGAAGCGGGAGTACGCGGTCAAACCGATGAATTGCCCCTGTCATATCCAGATTTTCAATCAGGGGCTCAAGAGTTACCGCGACCTGCCGCTACGGATGGCCGAGTTCGGTTCCTGTCACCGCAACGAGCCGTCTGGCGCGTTGCACGGCATCATGCGGGTGCGCAATTTCGTCCAGGACGACGCGCATATTTTCTGCACCGAAGAACAGGTGCAATCGGAAGCGGCGGAGTTCATCTGCCTGTTGCAGAAGGTTTACCGCGACTTCGGCTTCAATGACGTGCTGGTCAAGCTCTCGACTCGCCCCGACAAGCGGGTGGGATCCGATGCGCAGTGGGATGCCGCCGAGGCGGCGTTGGCCGCGTCGCTCGACGCCCAGGGGCTGGCCTACGATTTGCAGCCGGGAGAGGGCGCATTTTACGGCCCGAAGATCGAGTTTTCGCTCAAGGACAGCCTTGGGCGGGTGTGGCAATGCGGAACCCTGCAACTGGATTTCAACCTGCCGGGACGGCTTGGCGCGGAGTTCGTGACCGAGGATAACGTGCGCAAGACGCCGATCATGCTTCACCGCGCGATTCTAGGCTCACTGGAACGTTTTATCGGCATCCTGATAGAACATCACGCAGGCGCACTGCCGCTGTGGCTTGCGCCGGTGCAGGCGGTGGTGATGAATATCTCAGAAGGGCAGGCCGACTATGCCCTCAATGTAACGCAAATGCTACGCAACGCGGGTTTTCGTGTAGAAGTTGATTTGCGCAACGAAAAAATCAATTATAAAATCCGCGAGCACAGTGTGCACAAATTGCCGTACCAAATCGTAACTGGCGAGAAGGAGAAGTTGACGGCAACTGTGGCGGTGCGTGTCCGAGGCGGCCAGGATCTTGGCCAAATGTCCCTCGATTTGTTGATCAACCGCTGGCTTTGCGAAATAGAAGCGAAGGCGGTATAGGTCTGATATTGGCTTTTGTGGAGAATTAAACCATCGTTCAGGAAAAGAAGCAGCGCGTAAATGAGGAGATCAGCGCACCTGAGGTTCGCTTGGTCAGTGAAGACGGCGAACCGCTTGGGATCATGTCCCTGCGTGCGGCGCTTGGTGCGGCCGACGAAGCCGGTCTGGATCTGGTCGAAATTGCGCCGATGGCGCAGCCGCCCGTCTGCAAGGTGATGGATTTCGGCAAGTTTCGCTACCAGGAACAGAAAAAAGCCCACGAAGCCCGTTTGAAGCAGAAACAGGTGCAGGTCAAAGAGATCAAGCTGCGGCCAGGCACCGATGAAAACGATTACCAGATTAAACTACGCAACCTTCGTCGTTTCTTGGAAGATGGCGATAAATGCAAGGTGACCTTGCGTTTCCGGGGGCGCGAAATGGCGCACCAGGAATTCGGCTTAAGGCAGCTTGAACGGATCAAAGGCGACCTGGAAGATATCGCCCAGGTCGAACAGATGCCCAAGATGGAAGGGCGTCTGATGGTGATGGTCGTCGCTCCGGCTCGCAAGAGTCGGTAAAATGCGGCAAAAATCGGCTCCGAAAGGAGCCATACAAGTGGCGCCAGGTACGAAAATGCCCAAAAGGCTACCTGGCGGCATCTATAAACAAGAGTAGTAGGAGTAGTTGCAATGCCCAAGATGAAAACCAAGAGTGGCGCCAAAAAGCGCTTCACGGTGCGCGCAGGTGGGAGCATCAAGCGTTCCCATGCGTTCAAGCGCCACATTCTTACCAAAAAAACCACCAAGAACAAGCGCCATCTGCGTGGCACGGTTGCTGCCCATGACAGCGATGCCAAGCTGATCCGCGCCATGTTGCCCTTTGCCTGACAGGAGACCGCCATGCCAAGAGTTAAACGTGGTGTAATCGCCCGCGCGCGTCACAAGAAGGTTCTCGATCAGGCCAAGGGGTACCGGGGCCGCCGCAAGAACGTCTACCGCATCGCTAAACAAGCGGTGATGAAAGCAGGCCAGTACGCTTACCGCGACCGCCGTCAACGCAAGCGTCAGTTCCGCGCCCTGTGGATCGCCCGGATCAATGCTGCCGCACGTGAATTGGGCTTGACCTACAGCTCTTTCATGAACGGCCTCAAAAAAGCCGCCATCGAGGTGGATCGCAAAGTTTTGGCCGACTTGGCCGTGTTCGACAAACTTGCGTTTGCCGCGCTCGCCGAACAGGCCAGGACTCAAATCGCTGCGTAACACCGCAACTTGCGGGAGCTTTATGGTTTCCATAGGTTGCAGCAGCGTAAAAAGGAGGCCATGCCTCCTTTTTTCAGTGAATCAACCGTGCAGGTTGGGGTGAGCAGAGCGAACCCCGATATTGCCGTCATATCTTTGCCTCCATACGCTGGGGTTTGCTCTCGCACACCCCGGCTTACGCAATCTTCATATGGACAATCTCTGTCAACTGGTCATCGATGCGCGAGCGGCTTTTGCCGAAGTCACGGCCGTCGCGGCGCTGGAGCAGGCAAAGGCGCGTTTTCTCGGCAAGAACGGCCTCGTCACGGAACAACTGAAGGCGCTTGGCGGGCTGGCTCCCGAACAAAAGCGCGAGCGGGGGGCTGAGGTCAACCGCGTCAAGGCCGCCATCGAAACGGCACTTGCCGAGCGGCGCGAAGCCCTGCGCGAAGCAGAGCTTTCCGCACAACTCGAAGCCGAAGCGCTCGATGTGACCCTGCCGGGGCGTGGCGTGGCGCTGGGGGGGCTACATCCGGTCAGCCGCACGCTTGAACGCATTGAGCGGTTATTCCAGTCCATCGGGTTCGTGTCCGTCGATGGCCCGGAAATCGAGACCGACTGGCACAACTTCACCGCGCTCAACATTCCGGCGGATCATCCTGCGCGCTCAATGCACGACACCTTCTTCCTCGCAGGCCGGGAGGACGTGCTGTTGCGCACCCATACCAGCCCAGTGCAGATCCGTGCCATGCTCGCGCACGTCGAACAGACCCGCGATTGCGACCCCATGCCCGATTTACGGGTGATTGCGCCGGGGCGGGTATACCGGGTCGATTCCGACGCCACCCATTCACCAATGTTCCATCAGGTTGAGGGACTCTGGATTGGCGAGCGAGTGAGTTTTGCCGACCTCAAGGGCGTGGTGGCCGATTTTCTGTGCAAGTTCTTCGAAACAGATGACTTGCAGGTTCGTTTCCGCCCGTCTTTCTTCCCGTTTACCGAACCTTCGGCGGAAGTCGACGTCGCGTTCAAAGGCGGCGCGCTCGATGGGCGCTGGCTGGAAGTGGCCGGATGCGGCATGGTGCATCCCAACGTGTTGCGCTTCGGCGGCATCGACCCTGAGCGTTACACGGGGTTTGCGTTCGGCTTCGGCCCGGATCGGCTGACCATGCTGCGTTATGGCGTAGGCGACCTACGTTTGTTTTTTGAAGGCGATTTACGTTTCTTGAGCCAATTCAGGTAACAGGTAGCGAATATGCAATTTCCCGAAAACTGGTTGCGGTTCTTCGTCAATCCATCGCTCGGCTCCGGCGCGCTTGGGCACCTGATGACCATGGCCGGACTTGAAGTCGAGGAAACCCGTCCCGTCGCGCCGCCTTTCAGCGGTGTGGTGGTAGCCCGCATCATCGAAGCCGAAAAGCATCCGAATGCCGACAAGCTCAAGCTGTGCAAGGTTGACATCGGTACGGGCGAACCTTTGCAAATCGTGTGCGGTGCGCCCAATGCCGCCGCAGGCATGAAAGTCCCCTGCGCGAAAGTAGGGGCAGTGCTGTCCGGCGATTTCGTCATCAAAGCCGCCAAACTGCGCGGGGTCGAATCTTCCGGCATGCTGTGCTCGGCGCGCGAACTGGGATTGGGTGAGGATCAGTCCGGCCTGCTTGCGCTGGAAGATGATGCCCCGGTCGGTATGGACATCCGCGAATGGCTTGCGCTCGACGATACCTGTTTCGTCATCAAACTCACCCCCAACCGGGCCGACTGCCTGAGTTTGACCGGTGTGGCGCGGGAAGTAGCCGCGCTCACCGGCGCACCGTTCATTCCTGCGCCGCTGTCGCTAGTCCCTCCGGCGGGCGATTCCCGCCGTGACATCGTGCTCGATGCGCCTGAGAAATGCCCACGCTACTGCGGGCGAGTCATCAGCGAGGTGAACGCCAGGGCACAGACTCCCGGCTGGATGAAAAACCGCCTGAAACGGTCCGGCCTGCGTCCGATTCATGCCCTGGTTGACATCACCAACTACGTGATGCTCGAACTCGGCCAGCCCCTGCATGCCTTCGACAACATGCGTCTTTCTGGTGCGGTTCATGTCCGTCTGCCGCGCCCGGACGAAGAATTACTGCTCCTGAACGAACAATCGGTAAAACCCGAACCCGATACCCTGTTGATTGCCGATGAAACCTGCGCGCTGGCGCTGGCCGGGATCATGGGCGGGGAAAAAACCGGCGTGACGGAGGAAACAACCGAAGTATTCCTGGAATCCGCCTTCTTTACGCCTGAGGCCATCGCCGGACGGGCGCGCACGTATGGTTTTACTTCCGACGCCTCGCATCGCTTTGAGCGCGGGGTGGATTTCCAGTTGCAGCGCCCGGCCATTGAGCGCGCCACGCAACTCATCCTCGACATTTGCGGCGGCGTGCCCGGCCCGGTGGGAGAAGCGCGCTCGGATGAACACCTGCCTTGTCGCGAGGAAGTTGCCCTGCGTCCGGCACGAGTACGACAGGTACTTGGCATCGACCTGGATGCCGAGGTCATGCGGGGACTGCTGGAGAGCGTGCACCTCGCGGTGCGCGATTTGGCGGTCGAACTGCGGGTGATGCCCCCAGCCTTTCGTTTCGACATCGAAACCGAAGAAGATCTCATCGAAGAAATCGCGCGGCTGCACGGCTACGACAACATCCCGTCCCTTGCCCCGCGAGGCAACCTGGGGATGCTCCCCAGCACCGAATCAGCGCGCACGGAATGGGACGTGCGCCACTTCCTGGCCGGTCACGGTTTTCAGGAAGTCGTGAATTACTCTTTCGTCGATTCTGCCTGGGAGCGGGATTTTTGCGCCAACGACACGCCAATCAAACTGGCCAACCCGATTGCCAGCCAGATGGACGTAATGCGGTCCAGCCTGATTCCGGGTCTGGTGTCCAACCTTGCGACGAACCGCAAACGCCAGCAGGGACGCGTACGGGTTTTTGAATTAGGCCGCTGCTTTACGCACCAGGAACAAGGAAGAGCCGCAGGCGGGGCAGGGGAAGAAGTGCCGGGTTTCCACCAGCCACGGCGGCTGGCGGCCCTGGCGGCAGGCACGGCCCTCCCCGAACAGTGGGGGGCGGCGGCGCGCACCGTCGATTTCTTCGATCTCAAGGGAGACCTCGAAGCCCTGTTTGCGCCGCGTGCGCTGACGTTTGCGCCGGTGCAGGTTCCTGCCCTGCATCCAGGGCGTGCGGCTGCGGTGTTCCTGGATAACCGGAACATTGGCGTGATCGGTGAGATTCATCCGATCTGGGTACAACGCTTCGAACTGGGTACAGCCCCGATCGTCTTTGAAGTCGATCTCGACGCAACACTTTCCGCCCTGTGCCCGGAGAGTGGCGAAATTTCACGCATGCCGGCAGTGTTGCGCGACCTCGCGCTCGTGGTTCCGGCAGGCATTCCCGCAGGGCGGGTATTGGACGCATTGCGTGAGGCGGCGCCTGCCACCGTACAAGAAATCGTCCTTTTTGACGTCTATCAAGGCAAAGGCATTGAATTTGGCTGCAAGAGCCTTGCTTTCAGAATTTCCATGCAAGATACTCAACGTACTCTCGAAGACGCTGAAGTGGATGAAGTGGTCTCCGGGTTGCTTCGTCATGTCGAGCGCACCGTAGGCGGACGGTTGCGCGTTTAACAGGGAGAGATTCCATGACCTTGACCAAAGCTGAGCTTGCCGACCTGCTTTTTGAACAGGTAGGGTTGAACAAACGTGAAGCAAAGGACATGGTGGAAGGTTTTTTTGAAGAAATCCGCATGACCTTGGAGCGGGGGGAGAGTGTCAAGCTCTCCGGCTTTGGAAATTTCATGTTGCGCAACAAGCCACAACGTCCAGGGCGCAACCCCAAGACTGGCGAAGAAATCCCGATTTCCGCCCGGCGCGTGGTGACTTTCCATCCCAGTCAGAAACTTAAAACCATCGTGGAGGAACTTGGTAATGACGGCAACAGAAATGTCTGAGCACATTCCTGCCGCTGTGACCCTGCCGCCTATTCCTGCCAAGCGTTATTTCAGCATCGGCGAGGTTAGCGAACTATGCGGAGTCAAGACGCACGTATTGCGCTACTGGGAACAGGAGTTTTCCCAGCTCAAACCCGTCAAACGCAGTGGCAACCGGCGTTACTATCAGCACCACGAAGTGCTCCTGGTGCGCAAGATCCGTCATCTGCTCTACGAAGAAGGGTTTACGATTTCGGGAGCGCGCAACCGCCTCGGTGAAGCCGCGATTCAGGATCAGGAAAACGCCATCGCCGCCGAACAGGCTCGCGCCCTGCTCATCGAACTTCGTGCAGAGGTCGAAGCCACGCTGGGCGTGTTGCGAGGTTGAACAGGTTTTGGGCACGGCACCAGATTCTTCTGGAAAGTTCCGAGCAGTTTTTGTACAATCGCGCCTTTCTCACGTCGGGGCGTAGCGCAGCTTGGTAGCGCACTTGCATGGGGTGCAAGGGGTCGCGAGTTCGAATCCCGCCGCCCCGACCATAAAATCAAAAACTCAGGCCAGTCATTGAACTGGCCTGAGTGCTTTACAAGCGTAAAGATTGGGAAAATACCCCCACAAAATTCTGGGCTTCCACGGGATGAAGTGGTGCATTTTCGGAGTGGTGTCGTCCTGATAAGTGGTATGCCGTAAAGTTTTGAAGCACCAATGTACAAGCTTGTCAAACACGCAAAAAATATCCATCCTTGAACCTCTTTCGAGATGCCCGCTCTCGCACACTCGTGGCCGGTATATGCCGAAAACGCAGTGGCCGGATTATGGCGAGAGGTGACAGAGGACGCGACTGAACCATACATCGGTGCGAGCGGGCGCAGAACGATGCGTTTCAGTCCGCGCGCCCACGAGGACGCGACATATTAAACCGGCAATCAGACGATGAATATTTGATGTAATTCGTTGATTTTTAATGGATTAAATGTGAAAACAAAGGTTGCCGGGTTAACAGGATGCTCAAAAACCCCCATTCAGAAAATGCTTGTGGTATAATTTAGGCTAACAGGATGCTCAAAAATCCCCCGGCACCTTCGGTAACTGGCCTCTGACGGCGACGGATTGGATTCGACAAACCCCTGGAGAAACCTGGGAACCCGTTTCAGGTTGTTTTTTGGCCCCTTACCGGGATTTTTGCTGCCTTTC
>WREK01000012.1 GCA_009779355.1 Betaproteobacteria bacterium
CAGCGCGATGGAGAAAATTGCCGAGGGCCAACTGACCGTTGAAATCCCCGCACACGGCAAAGATGAAGTGGGGCGATTGCTGGAGGCCACCAACACCATGGCTGGCAACATACGTTCCGCGATGGGCGACATCCAGGAGGCCGCGCAGAAACTGAGCATCAACGCCGAGCATCTGGTCAAAACCGCTAACGATTCTGCCGACCAATCGGTACAGCAAAGCGATTCCGCATCGGCAATGGCTTCCGGCATCGAGGAGATGAACGCCAACATCGTTCAAGTCTCCGACGGTGCCAAACAGGCACATCAGGTCTCGCTCGATTCCGACAACATCTCCAGTAAAGGTGCCGTGGTCATCCAGCAGGCAACGGACAGCATGACGCGCATCGCCGACACTGTGCGCGGCGCTTCCGACGCTGTCAGCATGCTTGGGAAGGAGTCGCAGGCCATTTCCAACATTGTCAACGTGATCAGGGAAATTGCCGACCAGACCAACATGCTGGCGCTCAATGCCGCCATCGAGGCGGCACGCGCCGGCGAACAGGGGCGCGGTTTCGCCGTCGTCGCCGATGAAGTGAGAAAACTTGCCGAGCGCACGTCGAGTTCGACGCAGGAAATCAGCCCCTTGATCCAGCGCATTCTCGACGAAACAACCAATGCCGTCGCCAGCATGGAAGAAGGCGTGCGCCAGGTTGAAGAAGGCGTTTCCTACGCCAAACAGGCAGGCGGGAGCATCGCCAGCATCCGCCAGAGCGCCGGCCAGGTTTCGGAGGCAACGATTGTCATTTCGGATGCGCTGTCGGAGCAATCGTCAGCAATTGCCATTATTTCCCGCAATGTCGAAAAAGTTACCACGATGGCCGACCAGAATAGCCAGATTGCAAAGGAATCGGCGGAATGCGCCTCGGATCTGGAACAACTGGCGCGCACGTTACGGGAGCATGTTTCGCATTTCAGCATCTAGTATATTTTGATTTAATTGCACACTTTTTCTACACGTGAACACGGGTAGCAGGGTAAAAACGCCCTGACGGGGGTATCAGGCAAACATAAATTTTGCCCAATCACCGATGCCAACGGTTGGCAGAATTGCGATTACAATCGGCCGGTCAATACATGCAGTTGTTACAAGGATTCCGGCTATGATTTTAAATACTGTCTTCGCGCTCCTCCTGACCGTCGTATTGATCATCGTTGTATTGATCGTCTGGGGCATCATCATTTACAACGGGCTTATCGCATCTGCCAACCAGATGCGCAACGGCTTTGCGCAGATCGACGTGCAATTGCAGCGCCGTTACGACCTGATCCCCAACCTGGTGGAAACCGCCAAGGCATACATGAAGCACGAGCGCGAAACGCTGGAAGCGGTTATTTCTGCCCGTAACCAGGCCATGCAGGCTGCCAGACAGGCCAAAGATGCCTTTTCCCCCGAGGCGATGCAAGCCTTGCAAGGCGCAGAAAGCGCGCTGGGCGGATTGATGACCCGTTTTTTTGCGCTGGCCGAAGCCTATCCCGATCTCAAGGCCAACCAGAACATGAGCCAATTACAGGAAGAACTGGCCTCAACCGAAAACCGCATCGCTTTCGCCCGCCAAGCCTACAACGACGCCGCAATGCGCTATAACATCCAGCGCGAGACCTTCCCCAATTCTTTGATTGCATCGCGTTTCGGTTTCCTGGCTGGAGAAACCTGGAAAAGCGATGAGGGTAAAGCAATCCGGAAAAATGTCAAGGTAAGTTTTTAGGCAGCAATAAGGTAGTATGGATTTTTTTACTGCCCAAGAGCAAGCCCGGCAGAAAAGCCGCTGGCTGGTATTCTGGTTCGTCCTGGCAGTGTTGGGCATCATCACTGTTATTTATCTGGGCGCGACGTTCTGGGTGGCTTACAAAGAGTCGGCGGTGCAGACTTTCACATACCGCCTCTTCACTGGTTCCCTGTTAGTAATTACCTTCGTTCTGGGTCTTTTTGCATACTTTACATGGATGGGTTCCCGTGCTGTCAGTGCAATATTTGTCATAGCGGCTATTTTTCTCGCTCTGTTTTCTATTTGGTGGATCAATCTTCTTTTTGGAGGGGAGCAGGTACTGCAATCAATGGAACACCCGTTATTTGAAAATAAAATGCAAATACAGCCTGCACATGCTTTTCAATTCTGGGATAGCAAGCGGTTCTTCCTGATCTTCTTGCCGGTAGGCGGCAGCATTGCAGTAGCTTCCCTGTTCAAGATATGGCAAATCTCCCGTCACGGCGGCACGCTGATTGCGGAGCAATTGGGTGGGCGCATGATCACGCGAGAAACTTCCGACCCAGCGGAAAAACGCCTGCTCAACGTGATCGACGAAATGTCCATTGCCGCAGGCATCCCCGCGCCCCTGGCCTTCGTGCTTCCTGAAGAACGCAGCCTGAACGCCTTTGCCGCCGGACTTTCCACGCAAGACAGCGTGATTGGCGTCACCCAGGGCCTTCTGGAGGCCATGAACCGCGACGAACTACAAGGCGTCATCGGCCACGAAGTCAGCCACATCATCAATGGCGATAGCCGCCTCAACATCAAGCTGATCGGTATCCTGTTCGGCATCTACGCCATCACTCTCATTGGCCGCTTCATGATGCGGGTAAGGGGCAGAAACGCTGCCCCTGCTGTCCTGGGCGGCCTCGTGTTGTGCGTCGTTGGCTCAATAGGCTTGTTCTTCGGACGTTTGATACAGGCTGCCGTTTCCCGAGAACGCGAATATCTGGCCGATGCTTCCGCCGTCCAATTCACCCGCCACCCTGCGGGGTTGGCCTCCGCGCTCAACAAGCTGCTCAATTCCGGTTCCCAGATTGAGCGCCCGGAAGCGACAGCGGCAAGCCATCTCTTTTTTGGCGCGATCGGTTCTTCCCTATTCGCTACCCATCCGCCGCTGGATGACCGCATCCGCCGTCTCGGTGGCAAGCAGTTGCTACGTCGCCAGGAAAAAGAAGCCTTCCAATCATCCATTGACGTTGCCTCGGTTGAGGCCCACCGTCCCCAGTCCCTGGCGGCAAACCCACATGCGGTGATGCCTATTTCCTCCCTCGGCGCCCTGGCAGGCACCGTGGCGGAAGAAATTCCCTCTGCAAGCATGACCCAGGCACAAAGCTTGCTCGCCAACCTGCCTGAACCCCTGCGCCAGCAGGTATGGCATGTCACAGGCGCCACCGGCATCATTGGCGGGCTGTTCTTCTCCAGGCAACCCGATGTCCGGTTTCAGCAGGAAAAACTGCTTTCCCCCGCCGCCCTGCCCACGGCACAGGAACTCTACCGATGGCTGTCCTCACAGCCGGAACAGGGCGCGCATTACCGGATCGCCTGGCTGGATCTGGCTCTGCCCACTTTGCGCGAAGCGCCGAAAGCCGAACGTCAGCAACTGATCGCCCTGACGGCAGCTTTGATCCATGCCGACGGGCATGTGAGTCCCAGCGAATTTGCCCTCTACAGCATCATGCGCAACGTTCTGCTGCCCCCTTCGGCACACCGCGCCAAACGTAGCAAGTTGCGCACGAATCGGTTAGACCAGGACATCGGCAACCTGTTGGCGCTCATCGCCCATGCCGGGCATGAAGACCTGGAGACAGCCAAAGCGGCCTATCAGGCAGCGATGGGTTGTTCCCCTGCCTCTACGCCGCCCCCCTTCCCTTCAATCACTGAGATCTCCCTTAACACGATCTCCCAGTCACTTGCGCATCTTGCGCTCACCACGCCGCCTTACCGGGAAAAGCTCCTTTCCGCCTGCGCCATTGCCATCCATTACGACGGTAAGGTCACCCCAGTGGAAAACGAACTGCTCCGCGCCTTTGCGCAAAGCCTCGATTGCCCTGCGCCGTTGATGGAAATATGTAATCAATAACGCCACGCGTTCAATAGCGTGCGCCCAACCCCATCATTCCCGCCAAAAAAAACAGGACAAAACCGCTCCAGAACAACATCAGAGCATATCTTTTACGCACTAATAGCCCATACCCCATCAGACAGGATGAGGTCATGACGCACAGCAGAACACCCGGCATGGATATCCCAAGCCATATCCCCATGGTAATCGTAAAGAGAATCGCGATGCCCGCATCCGCCAAATCGGGTGACTGGGCAAGGAACAACAAAAAAAACATTCCCAGGATAAGTACGGAACCAATGATCAATCTTCGATAGTAAATTTTATGTGCCAGCATGATTTAAATCTCCCTTCAATACTCCTGCTTTACACTAAGCCCTCCAGGGTAAGAGTCGCACCGGACTTCTGGCAAAGCCGGATCCTTCTGTAAAGTATCCAAACCTCCCCAGAACCGTGGTTTCGGTAGCAAAGTGTTGAAACCCACAAAAAATCCGGGGATACAAACGGCGTTGTAAGCCTTAACAACCGCCTGTGTTTCGTCGGAGGCACAGAAAAACGGAAAGTCCGAACGTTCGTCAAAAGTCAACATGGAAAGCGTTGTCCTTTTTCGGTCATCCATCATAAAAGGGGAAATGGACAGCCCAGGCTCCGCAAGGAGAAAGCGTACCGTAAACGCCTTGTGCGCGATCCCAGGATGCCCTTCCGGCACTGCCCCCTATCCCGACGGTATGGAATAGCTAAGTAGGAGTGTACTCCACCAAAAGTACGTTGTGAATATTTTTACAGTATATTTTTGAAGGCGCGAACCGAGCCGCGCGGGTGTCGCTTCCTGGCAGGAAACTGGGGGAATCTCAGCGTTCTTCCTGGTTGATCAGGTTGAGGTCAAGTTGGGCCCCGCCTCCCAAAATATCGGTCGCCATACCGAAATCTTCGTATTTTCCCTGGTTTTCGACTCCAGAAAGATATTCGACGGTGATGTCGCCGGTGATGTAGCAACCATCGAAACAGGAGGTCTCGAAAAACTGAAGCGCGGGGTTGATCACGCGCACGGATACCCTGAGATCATCAAGGCTCTGGTAAAGCAGGCCATCCGCACCAATTTCCCGGCAAATTTCGGCTTCGCTACGCTCATTGGCGATGAGTTCGCTACGCGTCGGCATGTCGATGCCGTAAACGTTCGCATAACGAACCGGCGGTGCGGCGGAAGCCATATACACCCTGGTCGCGCCCGCTTCGCGCGCCATGTTGATGATTTCCTTGCTGGTCGTGCCGCGCACGATGGAGTCGTCGACCAGCAGCACACTCTTGCCCTTGAACTCCTGGTGGATAGTATTGAGCTTCTGACGCACGGATTTTTTGCGCAAGGATTGGCCCGGCATGATGAAAGTCCGGCCAATGTAGCGGTTCTTGACGAAGCCCTCCCGGTACGGCAAACCAAGCCGCAACGCCATTTCCTGCGCAGCAGGGCGGCTTGAATCGGGAATCGGGATCACGACGTCGATGCCTGCATGTGGCATGGTGCGTTTCATTTTCTCGGCCAGGAACTCGCCCATTTTCAGGCGCGCTTCGTACACCGATACGCCATCCATAATGGAATCGGGCCTTGCAAGATAGACGTACTCAAACATGCACGGCGCGTTCATGGTCTTTACCGCGCACCCGCGGCTGCGGAAATTCCCTTCCGTGTCGATCAATACCGCCTCGCCCGGCGCAAGGTCGCGCAAAAGCCTGAAACCCAGGGCATCGAGCGCAACGGATTCGGAAGCTACCATCCATTCATTCCTGCCGTCCGGCAGTTCCTTCTTGCCGATCACTAAAGGGCGAATGGCACATGGGTCGCGGAAAGCAAGCAGCCCGTAACCCGCAATCATCGCCACGGCTGCGTAAGCGCCCCGGCAGCGTCGATGCACGCCTGCCACGGCACAGAATATCGCCGCCTCATCGAGACGCAGGCCGCTGGCCGCGTTTTCCAGTTCATGCGCCAGCACGTTGAGCAACACTTCGGAATCGGAATTGGTGTTGATGTGGCGGCGGTCGGAGAGGAATGTCTCCCGCTTGAGCGCCTCCGAATTGGTCAGGTTCCCGTTGTGCGCCAGAAGCAACCCGAAAGGCGAATTGACGTAGAAGGGCTGTGCCTCAGCAATGTTGAACGCCGAACCCGCCGTGGGGTAACGCACATGGCCTATCCCCCAGTTACCAGCAAGGCTGCGCATATTGCGGGTGCGAAAGACATCGCGCACCAGCCCAGGCCCCTTGTGCATGAAAAAGCGGTCGTTCTCCGCAGTAGCGATGCCTGCCGCGTCCTGCCCGCGATGTTGCAATACCAGCAGCCCGTCATAGAGCAACTGGTTGACCGGAGATGTCGCTACGACTCCGAGAATCCCACACATGGAATACCATCCTATTTGAAACGAATATCTTTGTTTGCCAGGTCAATGTCAATTTCCGGCAACCATGCCCTGACCTTTTCCATCGCATTTTCCAGCGGCGGTGCAAACAGCGCCTGTTTCCACCACGGCTCGCGCGACATCCCGATCAAGCCACCGATCCAAACCACAGCCAAAGCAATCACCAATCCACGAATGACGCCGAACACGGCTCCCAAAAACCTGTCGGTCGCACCCAACCCTACTGCGTACAGCAAATGCCGTAAAAAAAATTTTACTAATGACATTAACAACAATACAGCAAAAAGAACCAGCGCAAAGGACGCGACCACACGCCAGCGTGGGTCGACAATTGTGTTTACAAACCTGGGCGCTGCCACATCGACATACTGGCCTGCCACAATCAGGGCCAAAACCCAACCTGCCAGCCCCAGGATTTCACTCACCGCCCCCCGCCACAACCCGAGCATGGCCGAGAGTCCGAGAACGGCCAGGAACACATAATCAAAAACCGTCATCGCTGGACATCCAACATTCAGTGTTCAACGCGACGACAACACTGCGTTACGGCCCTGCGCTTTCAGACGGGCCACGATCTGTTCTCCCTCGCTCTGGGGTAGCGGGCCGATGCGAACCCGCGTCACCTTGCCTGTTTTTTCGGCGTAGGCATCAAAGCCCTGCTTTTTCAACTCTTCCGCTTGCCTGGCGGCCCTGTCCGCCTTATTGAAGGCCCCAACCTGGATGAAGACCTGGTCTTGCGCACTGCCCTCTTTTCCGCCTGTTTTCTTTGCGGGTAGGTTGCCATTGAGCAAAGCAAGCGCCCGTGCGGCCTCAGCTTCTTTTTCAGCAGTAGCTGGACGGGACGGCGGCCTCTCCTGCCGTGGTTCCTTGGATGGTTGTGCGGCAGGCGGAGCCGGGGTGGGCTTCGGCATGGACTGTACCGAAGGCGGGGGCGCCGGTGGTGACAGAGGGGGTTCGGGTGGGGGTGGTATTTCAACGGGAAAATCAGGCGCATCGGAAGCCGCATCCGGTTCGATATCGACACTGGCGGATTCAGCGTTGTCTTCAGGCACGCGTTGAGGCAATTCAAATTCGCCGCGTTCGGGAATAGAAACCTGCATATCAGGTACAGTGTGCGGCTCTTCACTATTCTCGACTGCCAATGGCAACACGATCACAGCCAACAAAGCCAGGACTGTCGCTCCCACGAGACGGCGACGCGCCCGCTTCTTGACTTCGAGGTCACTCATGTCGTCTGCCGAGAAATCGCTCACCTTGAACCCTCCTATTGGCGTATTGCGCATTAGAGGCAACCCTAAATTTCCGCCAATACGCCAGCCACAGTCAGAAAAGAACCAAACGTCACAATTCTATCATCGACAGCCGCGTGTTCTTGTGCTCGCGCGAATGCGTCGGCAGGTGTTGCAAAACCTTCTGCTATTTTGCTCTCTTCTATCCCTGCCGCCCGCAGGCGTCCAATCAACGCCCCAGCATCGATGCCCCTGGGGCCGGGCAGGCCACAGGGTAACCAATGGTCGACGCGCACGTTCATACGCATCGCCACACCTTCCACATCCTTGTCGGCAAGCATGCCAAAAACCGCCCAGGTTTCGGGGGCAAACCCGAGTTCACCGAGATTTTTGGCCAGTACCTCCGCTGCCTGCGGATTATGCGCCACATCGAGCACCACCTGTGGGCGCCCCGGCAACACCTGGAAGCGCCCTGGCAACTCGACCTGCATCAAGCCCTGCCGGATCGCCTGCATAGATACCGGGATGCGCATCCGCAAGGCATCGAGTGCGGCCATCGCCGAGGCTGCATTAAAAAGCTGGTTTGCGCCGCGCAAGGCCGGATAGGCCAGCCCGCCGCGCTTGACCAGGGTATCGCCAAGACGCGTTGACGAGGACGTTCCGTTACGCCAGTAACTCCATTGCTGCCGGTTGCCGTTGAAACCGAAATCGCGCCCGAGTATCCAAAGCTCCGCGCCAATCGTCTGCGCGCATTCGACAAGGCTTTGTGGAGGCTGCGGGTCGCCACAGATTGCCGGACGCCCAGCGCGGAAAATGCCCGCTTTTTCGAAACCGATAGCCTCACGCGTATCGCCGAGATAATCCGTATGATCCATCGCCACACCGGAGACGATCGCACAATCAGCATCGATGGCGTTGACCGCATCGAACCGTCCGCCCAGCCCGACTTCGAGAATGACAACATTGAGCTGCGCCGCGCAGAACACTTTCCAGGCCGCCAGCGTACCATGCTCGAAATAAGTCAGTGGCACACCGCCGCGCACCATTTCAACGTCGGCAAAGGCGGCCGCCAACACTTCGTCGCTTGCCTCGGCGCCGTCGATACGCACGCGCTCGTTGTAGCGCAGCAAATGGGGCGAGTTGTAGCAACCAACGCGATAGCCTTCGGCGCGCAGAATGGTTTCGAGCATGGCGCAGATCGAACCCTTGCCGTTCGTGCCGCCCACGATGATCACCACTGCATCGGAGCTGGAGCCGAGCGCAGCAAGCACTTTCGAGACACGTTCCAACCCAAGACAAATGGACGCGCCATGCCGCGCTTCCAGTAATTCGAGCCAGCCGGACAGCGTCACCGGCAGCAATTCGCGACCGCACGAATCAGGCATGAACAGCCGGTTGCCGGTTGAGAAGATTGAGGAGTTCAGCCAGACGCTCGCGCAACTGCCGACGGTCAACGATCATGTCGATCGCGCCTTTTTCAAGCAAAAACTCGGAACGCTGAAAACCTTCCGGCAACTTTTCGCGCACAGTCTGTTCGATCACGCGCGGGCCGGCAAAACCGATCAATGCGCCGGGTTCGGCAATCACCACATCTCCCATAAAAGCAAAGCTTGCCGAAACCCCACCCATCGTCGGGTCGGTAAGTACGGTAATGAACGGCAGCCCGCGCTGGCCGAGTTGGGTGATTGCCGCCGTGGTCTTGGCCATCTGCATCAGCGAGAACAATCCTTCTTGCATCCTCGCCCCGCCGGAAGCCGTAATGCAGATGAAAGGCAGGCATTGATTGAGCGCAACGCGAACGCCACGCACGAAACGCTCTCCCACCACCGACCCCATCGAACCACCGAGAAAATCGAATTCAAAACAGGCCACGACCAGCGGCACACTAAGCACCGTGCCCTGTATGACCAGCAGGGCCTCGGTTTCGTCCGTCCCTTTTGCCGCCGCCGTCAGCCGTTCCGTATATTTGCGCGAATCCTTGAACTTGAGCGAATCGACGGGAGTTACTTCATTACCGACTTCGAAACGGTTTTCGGCATCGAGCAGCAGATCGAGCCGGGCATGGGCGCCGATACGCAGATGATGTCCGCACTTGGGGCAAACGCTCAGGTTGCTCTCGAGGTCTGAGTGATAAAGCACCGCCTCACAGGACGGGCATTTATTCCACAGCCCTTCAGGGATCGACTTGTTACGTACAGCGCCTTCATCGCGCTTGATCCGGGGCGGGAGTAGTTTTTGCAGCCAACTCATGAATAGGCTCCGGCAAGTTCATCGAGCGCAACACGAACCCCGCGCACGAACGTTTCAACATTGGCACAAACCCGCTCACGCAGGCTGGCTTCGATTTCCTGGACGATGCGGCTACCAATCACCACCGCGTCAGCCACCGCACCGATTTTTTTTGCAATTTCGGCATCGCTAATGCCAAAACCCACTCCTACCGGCATCCCCGCCACGGCACGAATACGCGGGATGCGGGAGGCGATTTCGTCAAAGTCGAGGCGGGCCGCACCAGTCACGCCCTTGAGGGAAACATAATAAAGATAACCGCTGCCTGCCTGTGCAACATCACGGAAGCGCTGCTCGGAAGAAGTCGGAGCAAGCAGGAAAATCTGGTCGAGTCCGACAGCGCGCAGGCACGCGGTGAATTCCTCGCATTCCTCTGGCGGATAATCGACTACCAGCACGCCATCGACACCCGCCTGTCTGGCAAGATCGGCAAAAACGGCAAAACCCATCGCCTCGATGGGATTGGCGTAACCCATCAGCACGACCGGGGTGGTTGCGTTTTCCGCACGGAAGGCGCGGACGATATCGAGCACACGGGCAAGGCTCATGCCTTTGGCCAATGCCCGTTCCGAGGAACGCTGGATCACCGGCCCATCGGCCATCGGGTCGGAAAACGGCACGCCAAGCTCGATGATGTCAGCCCCGCCCTTGATCAGCGAGTGCATCAGTGACAAGGTCAGTTCAGCGTCAGGGTCGCCCGCAGTAATGAAAGGGATCAGCGCCTTACGCCCTTCGGCCTGCAAGTGCTGAAAAGTGGTCTGAATTCTGGACATAAAACCCTGAGTACGGGAAGTTCAAAACCGAATGCCTGAACACTCGGCTACGGTATGCATATCTTTGTCGCCGCGCCCGGAAAGGCAGACCAGCAAGAGTTTGTCGCGAGCCATCGTGGGAGCAATCTTCATGGCCTGCGCCAGAGCGTGCGCAGACTCCAGCGCCGGAATGATACCCTCGAAACGGCAAAGCGTATGGAACGCATCAAGCGCATCGGCATCAGTCACAGCTACATATTCGGCGCGGCCACTATCTTTTAACCACGCATGTTCCGGCCCCACGCCCGGATAATCAAGTCCGGCGGAAATAGAATGGGTTTCGATGACTTGCCCGTTTTCGTCCTGCATCAGGTAAGTGCGGTTGCCATGCAGGACTCCGGGTTTGGCATTGGCTGCGAGCGGCGCGGCGTGGCGTCCCGTTTCGATCCCCTCCCCAGCCGCCTCGACACCGAGCAGGCGCACATCCTCAAAGGGGATGTAGGGATGGAAAATGCCTATCGCGTTGGAGCCACCCCCTACGCAGGCAATCACCATGTCCGGTTGACGGCCGAAGATCCCCTTCATCTGCGTCAGGCACTCCCTGCCAATCACCGCCTGGAAATCGCGCACCATCATCGGGTAAGGATGTGGGCCGGCCACCGTACCGATGATGTAGAAGGTATCGGAAACATTCGTCACCCAATCGCGCATGGCCTCGTTGAGTGCATCCTTGAGCGTCTTCGAGCCGGACTCCACCGGAACCACGTCCGCCCCCAGAAGCTTCATGCGATAGACATTGACCGCCTGCCGTTTCATGTCTTCGATGCCCATGTAGACCACGCACTTGAAGCCGTAGCGGGCCGCCACGGTAGCCGTTGCCACACCGTGCTGCCCCGCACCAGTTTCGGCAATCACCCTGGGCTTGCCCATGCGCCTGGCAAGCAGCGCCTGCCCGATACAGTTGTTTACCTTGTGTGCGCCTGTATGATTGAGGTCTTCACGCTTCAGGAGGATCTGCGCCCCGCCCAGATTTTCGGAAAGCCGTTGGGCATGGTAGATCGGGCTTGGCCGCCCGACATAATTCTTGAGTTCATTGTCAAACTCGGCGGTGAACGCCGCATCCGTGCGGCACGCTTCAAAGGCTACCCGCAATTCTTCCAGCGCCGGCATGAGCGTTTCGGCAACGAAAATACCCCCGTACGGCCCGAAATGCCCCCGTGCGTCGGGAAATGAATACTGTTCAGCCATCGGCGTTGCGAACTCCTGCGATAAACGCGGCGATTTTCGCCGCGTCCTTGATTCCTTTTGCTACTTCCACCCCGCTCGACACGTCGACCGCCCAAGGCCGCAACCTACAGACGGCTTCACCCACGTTGCCAGGGTCAAGCCCTCCCGAAAGCACCAGTGGACGCTCTATCCCTGGCGGAACCAACGACCAGTCGAACACCTTACCGCCGCCGCCATACCCCTCAACGAAAGTATCGAGCAGCAATCCGCAGGCGCCAGGATGGGAAGCGGAGAATTCTAGCAGATCAATCCCCGGGCGCATCCGTGCCGCCTTGATCCAGGGCAGGCAGCGATTCGAACGGGGAACTGCGGCTGCGCATTGGGCATCACTCTCGTCGCCGTGGAACTGGAGGCATTGCAGGGGCACACGGCGCAACGCCTCAGCCACGAATTCAGCCTGCGGGTCGACGAACAGCCCCACTGCCGTGACAAAAGGCGGCAACAGGCTTGCCAGTTCAGCGGCCCGCTCGAACGTGATATTGCGCGGGCTAGGTGGATAAAACACGAAACCGACCGCGTCGGCTCCTGCCTCGGCCGCCGCGATGACATCCTGTGGCCGGGTGAGGCCGCAAATTTTGATCCGGGTACGCGACATTCAAGGCACGGCAAAATAAGGTTTCGTCATGATACGCCCACCTTCCGGCAACGGCCAGCGCTGCGGGTACGACACCCCGCAGAGGTAAAGGCCGTCCGGGGCGAAAGTCGACGCGCCCTTTGCCCGTTCGCAGGCCGCCAGCAACTCGCCGAGCCATTGCGGCGCCCGCTCGCCCTTGCCAACCATCACTAGTGCACCGACGAGATTGCGCACCATATGATGCAAAAACCCATTGGCACTGAAATCGAACACGATGATACCGCCTTCACGCCTCACATGAGCCTCAGACACGGTTCGTACAGGTGTCCTGGCCTGGCAGGACGTAGCGCGGAAAGAGGAAAAATCGTGCTCGCCGCACAACTGCGCAGCAGCGGTAGCCATTTTTTCCACATCAAGCGGCAGATGGAACCAGCCTACCCGTCCGGCCAATACCGCTGGACGCACCGGTGCATCATAGAGCAAGTAACGGTAACTGCGCGCACGGGCAAGATAGCGGGCATGGAAACCCTCATCGACTTCCACCGCCCAACGAATCGCCACGCCTGCCGGCAACCAGGTATTTGTTCCCCGAACCCAGGCTGTCACGGGGCGGCGTGCCCCGGTATCAAAATGCGCGACCTGGGCAGTAGCATGTACGCCAGCATCAGTACGTCCGGCAGCGTGCAACCTGACGGGTTCATCGGCGATGATTCCGAGCGCACGTTCAATGACATCCTGTACCGTACGCCCGTGCGGCTGACTCTGCCAACCCTCGAAGGCGTTGCCCGCGTATTCGATGCCAAGCGCAATTCTCACCGCAGCCGCCACAATACCAGAAGAATACACACCATGACTGGCAAGGCAATATCCCTAAAGCCAAGCTGTTCATGCATCAATTGCACGGCCTCGCCATCAGCGGCAGAGGGCGGATACAGCCAAACCTTCCAATTCTGCCAGGGCCGTTCGTCATCGCGCGCGGCACTCGCGTGGCGCAGCACGAGATGCAGGCGCAAGGCGATACGCTCCGCCGGCAAGCCGAATACCCTGCATGGGCGGAAAAGCGCGTAAAGCCCATTCACAAGGCGATTTGCCGACATGCGCCCAATCAGAACCGCCACCCAGCACACCAGCGCAACCAGTCGGGAACCGTGCGTAAAGGCAAGCAATAATCCCTCCCAGCTGGGACTCGTGCGCGGCCAATCCATGAAAACCGCCTCTCCAGGTGTACACCACGCGAACAACACCAGGATCGCCAACAGGAGAACGCAAATCCTGGCAAGAAGCCGCACGCACTGGGCACGCGCGCATACAAGCGCCACAATGAGGCTCACGGCGGTCAATGCGACAAGACTCCAACCTTCAGCCTGCTGTACGAAAAGAGCTGCCGTCGCCCACAGGAAAAGAATCGAACCCGCATGCATAAAGAGACGCCGCACGGGACATACCCGGCGGCGGCATAACAATCAATGAAAAAAACCGATTCAACTCAGATTAGCGATCAATGCCTTAGCTTCTGCCTTTTGTGCGGCATTGCCTTGAATGATAACCTCGCGAAGTAACTCCAGTGCCCCCTCGTTGTCGCCCATATCTTTATAGGCCAACGCCAATTCGAGCTTGGTGTCGATTTCCCCCGCCTCCAGCGTATCAATCGGGTCGCTGACAGGCAGGGCAACATCCGGCTTGAGATCGAGGTCAAGATCGAAATCCAACGTGCTCGGATCGAAACCGGTTTTTTCGAGATCCAATGTCACTTCATCGCCATGCGCTTTACCATCGTGTGCGGATGGCAACACAACAGTCTCGGCCATATTCCGCGCGGGCGAATCAAAATCAAGTGGCTTGACCAGATCGTTCGCACCCTTGCCTAAGATTGGCGCAGTACCCGTTTTTTTGGAAGCAGTGTTTGCCGATGGCTTGGTTATGGTCACGGAAATAGGCTGTTTGCCCGCTTCGGAAGTCGCCTTCGCCTTCGCCTTCGCCTTCGTCTTGCCGAGATCGAAGTCGATGCTGCCTGCGGTCTTCGGTGTCTTTTCGAGCGGTTCAAACTGGAAATCGATTCCTACGGCATCAATGCCAGACGACCGCTCTTGCCCGGACTGCGCCCGCGCACCTGGAACGACGGTTGCCTGCGTCGACAATATGTCGTCCAATTGATCCCGTATTACTACGGTCTCTTTCAGATTCAGATGCCCGGCATCCGTTGCAGGTGTGTTCACCGTCGATGAGGTTCCGAAATCCAGATCGGACAAGACAGGACCAAAACCGGCAGAACCCATTGCCATACCCGCATCCAGCGTAGAAGGTTCTTCGAGGGTGGGTTCAAGCTCTGGCATTTTCGAAACTTCCCCTTTTCCCTGTTTGGACGAACCCCCAGCGTAGAGTGGGTTGGAAGGATCGAGCCGACGACCCATCTGCGCCGCCTTTTCCCAATCCCTGCCCTGACCTGCTGTGCGGGAAAAGAGTTCGGAAGCCCTGGTTTCAAATTGCGTTAAATCCTGTCTTTGAGCATAAATTTCGAGCAGTTTGACGTAAATCGCCCCACGCTTCGGATCGGTCTTGAGCGCGTCGGTGAGGATTTCTTCGGCTTGACTGTCACGGCCATAAGCCATGTAAACGTCAGCCTCTGCCACCGGATCGACCCCTTCGTTGGTATCGATCGACAACCCGGTCTGGCTGAAATCGGTATGGACGACGCTGCTGGCAGTGGTGTCCACGCTCTGGCCGCCATTGTCTCCAAAGAACGAAGTGGTCTCACCCAGGAACATGCTTGTATCATCCTGCGAGAGGGTATCGAGTCCGACGTCGGAGCGCTTGTTCCGCCAGGAACGAATGCCGAAGAGAGCGCCCAGAACCACGATGAATAGTGAGATGACTCCCAAAATCCGTGGATCGGTCGCCAATTCCCATATGTTCTCCACTTGCCTCATCAACGGGTCTTTGTACTCTTCTGGAAGATCGTACTCTGCCGGTACTGCGACAGAAGTCTCACCAGGCGGGGGTTCCTGCGCAGTTTCAGCCTCGGCCACGACAGACTCAGCAGACTCAGCCGAAATCGGTTCGGAGGGAACCTCCAGCGTTTCGTCCACAGCAGATGGAGGCTCGGGAACAGAAGGCGGCGTGATTTCAGCCGCAGGAGGGGGCACCGGTTCAGGCGCCACAGGAGGAGGTATCTGCTGCCGCGATTTCGCAAGTTTCTGATCTCTCAACTCACGAAGTTTGTTCATTTCTTCGAGTTCTTTGATCCTCTCCTCGAACTCTTCCATCGCGCGCTGTTTCGCGACAAGATCTTCTTGCATCCGCTGCATACGAGCGACATCGCCACCTTGTTCGGTATTATTCGCAATCTGCAACTGGTCACTATCCCGCTCGGCGGGCGGCGGGACTCTCTCAACGCTGGTTAGTCCTCCAGTGCCTTGCTCCATCGAACTCTTGGGACGGTGGCTGGCAACATCTGCTCCTAGTTGTGCTCGCCACACATTGAATTCGCGCGCGTGGATACGCACTTCCTTGCGTGCCTCGGTATGGCTGGTACTGCGTATTTCGTCGGCAGACGGTATCTTGAGGATGGCTCCGGATCTGAGCCGGTTGATATTGTTACCAACAAACGCCGCCTGATTGGCGCGGTATAAGGCCATCATCATCTGGTCGAGCGTCACTTCCCCAGACATGTGGCGGTTGGCAATGGCTCCCAGGGTATCACCGGACTTGACGGTGTAATCGTCACCTCCCAAGCTTCCCGGGGGATCAAGCTCAAGCGCAGAAGGCGGCGGCGGAGGGATAACCCTTTCTTCAACCGGTGCCCTTTCAACCGGCGGCCTTTCAACCGGCGGCCTTTCGGGTGGACTGGCAACCACTTCTTCCTGGACGGTTACTGGAGGCGACTCCGATTCCGAACGGCTTCGGTAATTTATGGCCACCGGATCGTCTCCCAGTTCCAGTTCCTGTTTCGGAGTTGGGGCCTCCTGCGCCTGGGCGGGCGGAGTTTGAGCCGGAAGCTGCCCTAGTGGGTTTTCGGCCGCAAGCGGGGGTGGCAAGGTCTGGGTGATTATCGCGGGTTCGACAGGGGCAGGCGGACGAATGGCCAAGTCGGGTGGGTCGAGCAGAATGTTATAAGTTCGCGCTATGCGTCCATCGTCCCAGTTCAACTGAACGATCAGGCTGGCAACGGCTTCATTTACCGGGGTATTGGTGCTGAGTTTCAGCACGGAACGGTCACCCTTATTTTCGACCGTAACACGCACATTGGGTACGAAGCTTGCGTAAGGGATATTCGCCTGTAAGAACACATCGGATGGCGCAATGCGAGCCGTCAGTGATTGCAACTCCTGTTGTGTCGCATTGATTTGGATTTCGACATTCAGCGGCTCACCCAGCTTACTTCGAACGTTGAACTGACCAAGTCCGGCAGCCTGCGCACCAAATGCTAACAAGGAGATCGCTATCGCGACCATGGGCACTTTAATAATCCGTTTCATCGCTTTCCTCAAACCTGCTTCCCTTCATCCATCAAACAAAGGGCGATATATCATAGAATTGGCACCACAATCCATCATTGACTTGAGATACTTGCAGCAACCGTTTCAGACTAAAGGAGAATACCACTAACGCGACTATAAAAAATACTGTAGGAAAAAGATTTTCCGATTCAACGTGAGCGCTCTCCATTTTCGGACATTCCACCCAAATCCATTATCCGAGCAAAATGCGTAGCATACGCCGCAACGGCTCGGCTGCACCCCATAACAACTGATCGCCAACAGTAAACGCGCCAAGATATTCCGGCCCCATCGCCAATTTATGGATGCGACCAACAGGAACGGAAAGCGTTCCCGTCACTGCGGCAGGGGTAAGTTCACGTTCGGAAACCTCGCGTTCGTTGGGTACGACTTTCACCCATTCGTTGGCTGAAGCAATGATTTCGGATATCTCGTCAAGCGGCACATCCTTTTTCAGCTTGATGGTCAACCCCTGTGAATGGCAACGCATAGCTCCGATACGCACGCACAGACCGTCGACCGGGATACTGCCCGCCGCACGAAACGGAGGTTTGCCAAGAATCTTGTTGCACTCCGCACCGCCCTTCCATTCTTCCTTCGACTGTCCGTATTCGACCGGCGCATCAATCCACGGAATGAGGCTACCCGCCAGCGGTGCGTTGCGGAAGTTCCTGGTCGGAAATGCCGGGGAACGCATGGTTTCAGCCACTTTGCTGTCGATGTCGAGAATAGCCGAAGCCGGGTCGGCAAGCAGGTCGGCCACCGAAGCGTGGAGTGCGCCCATTTGCGAGAGCAGTTCGCGCATGTTTTGCGCCCCCGCGCCGGAGGCAGCCTGATAGGTCATCGACGATACCCATTCGACGAGATCGTGCCGGAACAGCCCGGCCAGCCCCATCAACATCAGCGATACCGTGCAATTTCCGCCGATCCAGTTTCTGCATCCCTTTGCGAGAGCAGCCTCGATGACGTCCAGGTTGACCGGGTCGAGCGCAATAACCGCGTCGTCAGCCATCCTGAGCGACGAAGCGGCGTCGATCCAGTGCCCCTGCCAGCCCGTGCCGCGCAGCTTCGGAAATATCTCCTTCGTGTAATCGCCCCCCTGGCAGGTGACAACGATATCGCATACCTTGAGTATGTCGATATTGGCCGCATCCTGCAAAGGCTGCGCGTCCAGGCTGCCGCCGAAAACAGGCGCTTTCCCGCCAGGATTAGAGGTCGAAAAATAAATGGGTTCAAACCAGGCAAAATCGTTTTCTTCCGCCATCCGCTGCAAGAGCACGGAACCTACCATCCCTCTCCAACCAACCAGTCCCACTCGTTTCATGATGTCCTCATAACTGAATCGAAACCCTACGCCTGCACAGAACACCAGATTACGCCAAATTGCGTAACTCCTGTCAGAATCATCCAAGCCCCACCAGCACCGCGTCACCCATTTGTTTCGTACCGACGCGGGTCATACCCTGCTCGTAAATATCGCCTGTACGCAACCCACGCGCCAGTACTTTTTTAACTGCATTTTCCACCCTTTCAGCCTCTTCTTCCAGGCCGAAGGAATAGCGCAACATCATCGCAGCAGAAAGAATTGTCGCCAGAGGGTTAGCCACGCCCTGCCCCGCTATGTCCGGTGCGGAACCGTGCGACGGCTCGTAAAGCCCCTTGCCGTTTTCGTCCAGTGACGCCGAAGGCAACATGCCGATAGAGCCGGTCAACATGGAGGCTTCATCGGAAAGGATATCGCCGAACATATTGCCGGTTACCATGACGTCAAATTGGCGCGGCGCACGCACAAGTTGCATAGCCGCATTGTCCACCAGCATGTGGGACAATGTTACATCTGAATATTCCAATGCAAGTTCATTCATGACATCGCGCCAGAGCTGAGTTGTTTCCAGCACATTCATTTTGTCGACAGAACACACTTTTTTATTGCGTTTCTGAGCTGCTTCAAACGCTACACGGCCAATGCGGAGAATTTCAGATTCCGAATAACACATGGTATTAAAACCGAAACGCTCGCCATTTCGCATATCAATACCACGCGGTTGCCCAAAATAAATATCCCCAGTCAATTCACGCACGATCAGGATATCCAATCCTGAAACGATTTCCGGTTTCAAGGTAGAAGCATTCGCCAATTCCGGATAAAGCACGGCAGGCCGCAAATTAGCAAACAAGTTCAAATGTTTGCGAATACCGAGCAGGCCGCGTTCGGGACGCTGCTCGCGGGGCAGCATATCCCATTTCGGGCCACCTACCGCGCCAAGCAGGACGGCATCGGCCTGTCCCGCAAGTTTTTGGGTCGCCTCCGGATAGGGGTCGCCGGTCGCATCGACCGCCGCCCCCCCCAGAAGCGCAGTTTCCATCTCAAAGCCAAGATTCAGGGCTTCCAGCACGCGCACGGCTTGCCCCGTGATTTCGGGGCCAATGCCATCGCCGGGGAGAACACAGATTTTTTTTATCATAGTTCGTCCTTGTCAATCAGGTTGCGAACAGCCACGGCAATTCCCGCCTGCGCCGTTCCTCGAACGCACGGATTTCGTCGGCATGGCGTAACGTCAGGCCGATGTCATCCCAACCGTTCAGCAGGCATTCCTTGCGAAACGCGTCCACCTGAAATGCAACCACATATCCATCCGGCCGGGTAACCGTTTGTTCCGCCAGATTCACGGCAAGCGAAAACCCCGGCGTGTATTCAGTGAGCCCGAAAAGCGCATCGATTTCCGCCTTGGGCAGCGCCAGGGGCAAGAGTCCGTTCTTGAAACAGTTATTGAAGAAAATATCAGCGAACGACTCGGCCAGGATTGCCTTGAAACCGAAATCCGCCAGCGCCCAGGGCGCATGCTCGCGGCTCGACCCGCAGCCGAAATTAGCGCGAGTAAGCAAAACCGACGCGCCCCGGTAACGCTCTTGATTAAGCACGAAACCGGGATTCAAGGAACGCTGGCTGTTGTCCATGCCCGGTTCGCCATGATCCAGGTAGCGCCACTCATCGAACGCATTCGGCCCGAACCCGGATCGTTTGATGGATTTCAGGAATTGCTTGGGGATGATCGCGTCCGTATCGACGTTATTACGATCCAGCGGGGCAACGAGGCCCGTAAAAGTAATGAATTTTTCCATACGTGTCCCTGCTTGCGAAACTCCCCGGTCGACCGTGGGTTGAGGTGCGTTTGCGAACCCCAACATCGCCGTCATGCTCTTATCTCAATACGTTGACACATCAAACCTACGCGATCTCCCGGTTTCAATTTGCCGCCTTCTGGATGGCCTTGCCACCCGCCTCGACATCCTTGCCGACACCATGCACGGTATTGCAGGCTGTCAAACCGGAAATGAAAACCATCAGCAGAACAACACAAAGCAAAGTTCCTCGTTTCATCTCTTTTCCTCCACGATTAAAGAATGTCCCGCACATCAACAAAATGTCCTGCAATGGCAGCCGCAGCGGCCATTGCAGGGCTGACCAGATGGGTACGTCCGCCCGGCCCCTGGCGTCCCTCGAAGTTGCGGTTCGAGGTGGAGGCGCAACGTTCACCCGGTGAAAGCCTGTCCGCGTTCATGGCAAGGCACATCGAGCAGCCCGGCTCGCGCCATTCAAACCCGGCAGCAATGAAGATTTCGTGCAGCCCTTCGGCTTCCGCCTGACGCTTGACCAGGCCGGAACCCGGTACAGCCAGCGCGAGTTTGACGTTCTCCGCCTTCCGGCGTCCTTTCAGGACAGCCGCCGCCTGACGTAAATCCTCGATGCGGGAATTGGTACAGGAGCCGATGAATACCTTATCGATCATGACCGACTGGATCGGCATGTTCGGCTGCAACCCCATATAGGCGAGCGCGCGTTCCATGCCTTCCCGTTTCACCACGTCCGGCTCCTTTCGGGGATCGGGAACCGTGGCGATTACGGGCACGACCATTTCCGGCGACGTACCCCATGTGACTTGGGGCAGGATTTTCGCCGCATCCAGATCAACGGTATGGTCGAACACGGCTCCTTCGTCCGAATGCAGGGTGCGCCAGGCCGCCACCGCCTTGTCCCAGTCCTCGCCGCGCGGCGAAAAGGGGCGGTTCTTCAGGTAATCGACCGTCACTTCGTCGACGGCCACCAGCCCCAACCGCGCTCCGGCCTCAATCGCCATACTGCAAAGCGTCATCCGCCCTTCCATCGAAAGCCCCCGGATGACGGAACCGCCGAATTCCATCGCGTATCCCGTACCGCCTGCCGTGCCGAGCTTGCCGATGATGGCAAGCGCCACATCTTTGGCGGTCACGCCCTTGCCCAGGCGGCCTTCGACCCGGATCAGCATGGTTTTCGATTTTTTCTGCACCAGGCATTGTGTCGCCAGTACGTGTTCGACTTCGGAAGTGCCGATGCCGTGCGCCATTGCCGCAAACGCGCCGTGTGTGGACGTGTGCGAGTCGCCGCAGACGACCGTCATCCCCGGCAACACCGCGCCGTTCTCCGGGCCGATCACATGCACGATGCCCTGACGCGCATCCCTGAACGGAAAATAGGCCAGCGCTCCGGTTTCACGGATATTGGCGTCCAGCGTTTCCACCTGCTGGCGCGAAACCGGATCAAGGATGCCCTCTTCCCAGTGGTCGGTCGGCGTGTTGTGGTCAACCGTCGCCACGATGGAAGAGACGCGCCAGGGCTTGCGCTCCGCGAGTTTCAACCCCTCAAAGGCTTGCGGGCTGGTAACTTCGTGCACCAGATGGCGGTCAATGTAAATGAGCGCAGTGCCGTCCGGCTCTTCGCGGACGACATGGCTCGACCACAGTTTTTCGTATAGCGTCCTGTTGCCCATCATACGTTCCAACAACTTATCATCAACAGAAAGTGTTAATTATTTCACACTTAAGTCACGAATCACCCACTGCACTGCATTCAGCGGGGCGAAGGCGGCTGCGCGCATGTCCCCGGCGCCAAGGCCGCGACCCTGGGCGTATCCGTGTGCACGTCACCGCACTGGGCGCGAAAACGCAAGGCATGCTCGATCAGCACCAGGGCCAGCATGGCCTCGGCTACGGGAATGGCGCGAATGCCCACGCAAGGGTCGTGACGCCCTTGTGTACTTACCGTCACTGCCTCACCGGCGAGGTTGATCGAACGTTTTTCACGACGGATGCTGGAAGCCGGTTTTACTGCCATGCTCACCACGATGTCCTGCCCCGATGACACGCCACCGAGCACCCCGCCCGCATTGTTCGACAAAAAGCCCTCGCGCGTAATCTCGTCGCCGTGTTCCGAACCGCGCTGGCTCACCGACGCGAAACCCGCGCCAATCTCAACCCCCTTCACCGCGTTGATACCCATCATTGCATAGGCGATATCGGCATCCAGCCGGTCGAATACCGGCTCCCCCCAACCCACCGGCACCCCAGCAGCCACTACATTGACGCGTGCGCCGATCGAATCCCCCTCGCGGCGCAGGCCGTCCATGTATGTTTCGAGCGTGGGCTGAAGCGAAACGTTGGGCGCAAAAAAAGGGCTGCCCGCAACAACATCCCAGGACTCGAAGGGAATGCGTATTTCGCCAAGCTGAGCCAGGTAGCCGCGGATCACGATACCGAACTTCCCGGCCAGCCATTTACGTGCGATAGCGCCCGCCGCCACCCGTACCGCCGTCTCGCGCGCCGAAGCCCGCCCACCACCACGGTAATCGCGCACGCCATACTTCTGCCAGTGGGAATAGTCGGCGTGCCCCGGCCTGAAAAGTCCAGCGATGTCGTTATAATCCTTGGAACGCTGATCCTGGTTGCGGATCAACATGGCAATGGGCGTGCCCGTCGTCAGCCCTTCGAAAACTCCGGAGAGGATTTCCACCTGATCCGGCTCGCGCCGTTGGGTGACATGGCGCGAAGTTCCTGGCTTGCGGCGATCGAGGTCAACCTGAATATCCGCTTCCGTAAGCGGCAACCCCGGCGGACAGCCGTCAACCACGCAACCAATGGCCGAACCATGGGACTCACCGAAGGAAGTGACACAAAACAGGGTACCGAAGGTATTGCCAGACATGGGAACGCCTTTTTGTGGAAACTTAAGGATTACGAGTCTAACAACTCATTGCCGATTGTGGATTGTGTATATTTGATAGCATTGCACCCAACATCTTAAATAATGCCCGGCGAACAGCTACGAAAAAACATGCGGATAACCCTGCCCATCCTGGCCTGCATCCTTTTTATGGGAATCATATGGCTGGCCGATACCAATGAGAACTTGTTCCTGGCAGGAAACGCAGTAGCGCAGTGCCTGCCCCCCTTCCTCTGGGCCGGAATCACCAATCTGGGCAATACGTTCGGTGCTTTTTGCCTGGTCGCCCCCACACTCGTCCGCTGGCCGCGCTGGGTAGCAGCGGCGCTGCTGGCTTTACCGTTCGGTACTTTCTTTACTTATTCGATCAAGAAATTGACCGACTTACCCCGTCCGCCGAAAATCCTCCCGCACGAAACGTTCCATATCATCGATACGCCGCTACTCGGGCATTCCTTTCCTTCCGGGCATAGCGTGACTGTTTTCGCATTCGTTGGCATCCTGGTGTTCTGCTCCCGGCGGCAGTTGGTCTGGCTCACCCTGCCCGTCGCGATGCTGGCCGCGTTTTCGAGAATCGCAGTCGGGGCACACTGGCCGCTCGACCTGCTCGCCGGGGCGGCGGGCGGTTGGGCAACGGCGGCGCTCGGTTGTGCGTTTTCGGCACGATGGCGGTTTTGGGAGAATGTCTACGGTCAGCGTATCCTTGCCGGCATTGTGTTCTTTTGCGCGCTGTATTTCGTTTTTGAAAACACGCACTATCCACAGGGACTCTGGATGCAATACTTGCTATGTGTCATAGGTATTTTGGGGTCGCTTTATGCCCTGTGGCGCCCAGCGGCGTTGAGAGCGCAAAGTTCAGCATGAAAATCGTGAAACGCGGACTCGCCATCGCATTCACGCTGGCGTTTGTGTTCTGGCTGGTGGAAAAACAACAATGGGACGCATTCGTTCTGATGCTGGGACAACTCCCCGGCAATGCGCTTGGACTGGCATTGGCGGGTTTCTTCCTGAGTTACCTGCTGCGCGCGGCACGGGTCTACGAAGAATTCCGCCATGAAGCCAGTGGCCGTTTCGGCGCTTGCCTGCGACTCGTGCTCCTGCACAATGCAGCGGTAAACATCGTGCCGTTCCGCGGTGGCGAGGCGGCCTTTCCCGTCCTGCTCGGCAGGTTCTTCGGCACGCCGCTCACGCGCGCACTGGCTTCCCTCTTCTGGTTCCGCTTGCAGGACGCGCTCGTCGTGACCGTTGTTGCGGTCGCAGTCTGGCCGGGGTTGCCGCCCGCGTTTCGCCTTACGGGCGTAGTAGCGCTCATCGTTTTTGCCTGGGCGCTGCCACGATGGGCGCGCCGTCCAGGTCACCCGCTCCCAGGAGGCAGGTTCGCCCGCTTGCGCGATGCCTTCGCCGAATCGACTCAGCATGCCCGTTTCGGCTGGCTATGGACAGCCGCGAACTGGTCGGTCAAATTTGCCGCACAGGCATGGCTGTTGGCCGCACTGATCGGGACGGAAATTCGCACGGCCGTGACAGGCGTATTGGGGGCGGAACTCGCCGCCATCCTCCCGGTGCAGGGCATGGCGGGATTTGGTACTTACGAAGCCGGAACGGCAATGGCGTTACTACCCAATGGCATCGAACTTGCCGATGGCCTGCGCGCAGCGCTGGCGTTGCACCTTTTCGTCATTGCCTGCTCTATATGCGCCGGTATCATTGCACTGTTGTTACCTGAAATTTATCCGGCACACCCAACGGCGGAACTACCCGAATCCGAAAAAGTTCAAAACTCATGAGCCAATCTCCCCTCCCTCCCTCCAAACCGCAAATCCCGGCTTCCCTGCCGTACCACACCCTGTCCATCGTTGTACCGATGCACAACGAGGCCGAAAACGTCGAACCGCTCCTCGAACGCATCCACCTCGCGCTCGAACCCTACCCATGCCCGTGGGAGGTGGTGCTGGTCGATGACGGCAGCAGCGATGCCACACCATCGGAACTATCGCGCTGTGCGGGTATCTGGGGCCCGCATGTGCGCGTCATCCGACTCAGCCGCAATTTCAAACAGACGGCAGCCATGCAAGCCGGGATCGACGCCGCGCGTGGCAGCGTCATCGTCACCCTGGACGGCGACCTGCAAAACGACCCCATCGACATCCCACGCATGGTCGGACAACTGCTCGATAAAGACCTCGACCTCGTTGCCGGTTGGCGCAGGAACCGCCAGGACAATCTGTTCCGCAAAATTCCATCGTGGATCGCCAACCGCCTCATCGCCCGAATGACAGGCGTACATCTGCGCGATTACGGTTGCAGCCTCAAGGCTTTCCGCGCCAGCGCTATTAAGAACGTGCGGCTCTACGGCGAGATGCACCGCTTCATCCCCGCTTGGCTGGCAACAGTGACGGCGCCCCAGCGCATTGCGCAGGAAGTCGTCATTCACCACCCCCGCGTGTTCGGGCAATCCAAATACGGCATCTCCCGTACCTTCCGCGTCGCGCTCGATCTTATCTTTGTCTATTTCTTCATGCGCTATCGCACCCGACCAGGGCATTTCTTCGGTGGCATCGGCATCATGCTCGGAACACTGGGAGGCATCATCCTCGCTTATCTTGCCGGAATCAAAATTTTTCTCGGAGAAAATATCGGTACGCGCCCACTGCTTTTCGGCGGTTTTTTTCTCGTCATCGCAGGCGTACAAATGGTGACATCCGGTGTCCTGGCCGAATTGTTGGCGCGTATTTACTACGAATCCAGTGGTACTCGCGCCTACCTGGCAGAGGAAGTGCCGCCTCCTGCCAAAAACGAATGCTGGCATTTGCCTGCCTCTGGCAACGAGGCTGGGAAACCGTGAACATAGCGCCAAGACTGGACACACGCGTTCTCCTCATCTTCGCTTTACCACTAGCCGCTTTCCTGCTGCGCCTGGGCGGTGCGCCGCTGTTCGATGTCGATGAAGGCGCATTTTCCGAGGCCACGCGCGAAATGTTCGAGCGCGGGGATTTTCTTTCGACTTGGCTCAATGACAAGCCTCGTTTTGACAAACCCATCCTGATCTACTGGTTGCAAGCGGCAAGTTACTGGTGTTTTGGCAGCATTCTCAGCATTGAATGGGTTTTTCGCCTGCCTTCGGCACTCGCCGCAGTAGCTTGGTGCTACGCCATCTGGCATTTCGCCCGCCCGCGTTTCGGCCCGAATACGGCACTGGCGGCGCTAGCGGTTGCGGCAACATCCGTCGGGCCTTTTGCCATTGGCCGTGCTGCCACAGCAGATGCCCTACTCAACCTCCTGCTGGCGCTGTCCCTGTTCGATGCCTGGCGCTATCTCGAACCCGGCCATGGCCGACGCGCTTCGCTGTTACGCTGCTATGCATGGATCGGCCTCGGCGCGCTCACCAAGGGGCCGATCGCCCTCCTCGTGCCGGGCGCCGTCACCCTGCTCTACTGCGCCAGCCGCAAGGATTGGCGTACCTGGCTGCGTGCACTGTCCGACCCATACGGCTGGCTGATCTTCGCCCTTATCACCGTTCCCTGGTATGTCACGGCCCTTGCCATACATGGACAGGATTTCATCGACGGTTTCTTCTTCAAGCACAACGTCCAGCGCTTTACCGGTACGCTCGAAGGTCACGCCGGGAGCCTCTTCTATTACATCATCGCCGTGCCCATCCTGTTGCTGCCCTGGACAGGGCCTCTTTTCGTCAGCTTGCGCAACATCAGGGCCGATTCTGCCAACCGCGACGGACAACACGCCGCCAGCGGCCTGCGCCGCTACTTGTGGATCTGGGCGGGGTTCGTCGTTGCCTTCTTCTCGCTCTCCGGCACAAAGCTGCCGCACTACGCGCTTTATGGCGCAACGCCCCTCTTCCTGCTCATTGCCGTGCATCGCGATGAATTGCGCAAACCTCTTGTGCATCTCGCCCCGCCCACTGCATTGCTTGCCCTGCTCATCGGGTTGCCGATGCTGGGTGCGGTTTTTTCCACATCTGAGACGGTGGGCAACGTCTACTACCGCGCCCTGCTCGCCGAGGCTACCTTGCGGGCAGGCGCAGGCTATTACGCCATTTGTGGCGGTGCGCTGCTCATCTGGCTGCTCATCCTCTTCGCGGCCAGGGAAAAAAGCACGCTGTGGAACCGTCTGATTTTTGCCGCCTGCCTGCAAACGGCAGTACTCGCGCTCGCGTTCATGCCCTGGCTGGGCGCGATGCTGCAAGGGCCGGTAAAGGAAGCAGCCCTTTTCATGCGAAGCCGCGCAGAGCCTGCCGTACTCTGGAATTTGCGCACGCCCAGCGCCAGTGTCTACTGCGATGCCATCACTCCCTCGCGGGCACCGGAAGAGGGAGAAATCGCCATCACCCGACTCGACAGACTGCCGGAACAAGGCTTCGAGGTTTTGTTCCAACGGGCCGGGGTCGCAGTCGTGCGCAGGACGGCCGGAGCAGAGCATCAATAAATTGCCCCACTAAGCGCGATACGGATCAAAGCGCGATACGGGCCACTTAATGGGGCGAAGAGGGGAACCATGCCACTAAAAGCTAAGCAAACACTGTGCCAGTATTTATCTATTTGAAATCATGCAAAATTTCAGAAGAACTTTTCCCTAGTGTAAAGTACCTCGACATTCGACCTTCAACATTTCCGTTACTGGAAGAACAAGCGGCATCCATCCATATCTGGCTTCAGGCTAATTGCCTGGTGATTGATCATTCTGACGAACGGCAGGATGTCGCCTGAGGTTCAACCTTTGCGGAACGCGCCCCGACATGAAAATCGCCACCTGGAACGTCAACTCCCTGAAAGTCCGCCTGCATCAACTCCTGGACTGGCTGAATACAAATCACCCGGATGCGCTTTGCCTACAGGAGCTGAAGCTGGAAGACAAAGCGTTTCCGGAAGCGGAAATCCAGGCGGCTGGCTATTACGCGGCCTTTTCCGGACAAAAAACCTACAACGGGGTCGCTATTCTCTCTTCCACGCCACCGGAGGATGTCATGTACGGCATCCCCAATTTTGCCGATGAGCAAAAGCGCCTCATCGCTGCGACCGTCAAAGGCATACGTATCGTGTGCGGCTACTTTCCCAATGGACAGGCTCCAGGGTCGGACAAGTTCGCCTACAAACTGGCCTGGCTCGATGCGCTGACATGCTGGCTCAAAGCAGGTGCGCTGCCTATGCATCCGAACATAGTGCTTGCGGGCGATTTCAACATTGCTCCCGATACGCTGGATGTGCACCCCGAATGGAAAGGGGAAATCCTCGTTTCCCCGCCCGAGCGCGCTGCGTTCCGCTCACTCATCGAATGCGGGTTTATCGATGCTTTCCGCCTGTTCGAACAACCAGAACACAGCTATTCATGGTGGGATTACCGGGCAGGATCCTTCCGGCGCAATTTCGGCCTGCGCATCGACCATATCCTGGTCTCCCAGGCACTGCGGGATGCCTGCCGCGCCTGTGCAGTGGATAAAGCACCCCGTAAACTGGAACGCCCTTCGGATCACGCGCCGGTAGTGCTTGAACTGGCGTCAAAATAAAACCCTGGCACAGATATCTTGCCATATGGACTGTCATGCTAGACTTTGACCACTCTCTGCGAACATCCCTTTATGAACCTGACCGACCGCATTTCCCGCCAGTTCGAAGACAGCGCCCGCGCCAAGCTCGCTGCTATCGAATGGTTGGCTACACCGGTTGCCGAGGCCATTGAGGCGATGACGGGTTGCCTGCTCGGCAATGGAAAAATCCTCATTTGCGGCAATGGCGGTTCAGCCGCCGATGCGCAACATTTCGCCGCTGAGCTGGTCAATCGTTTCGAGATGGAACGCCCGCCGCTAGCCGCCGTGGCGCTGACAGCAGACTGTTCGGTATTGACTTCAATCAGTAACGATTACGAATTCGCTCAAACCTTTTCCAAACAGATTCGTGCCTTAGGGCAGGCAGGCGACGTGTTGCTGGCCATTTCGACCAGCGGCAATTCGCCCAATATCCTTGCCGGCATCGCCGCCGCGCATGAGCGTGAAATGCGCGTGGTCGCCCTCACGGGCAAAGGCGGTGGCAGGATCGCAGAACTTTTAACACAAAATGACGTTCATATATGCGTGCCAAACGACCGCACCGCGCGCATACAGGAGATTCACCTGCTCGTCTTACATTGTTTGTGTGACGGTATCGATTGTTTATTACTCGGAGTAGAAAACTGATGAAACCCTATGCGACCTTGCCCCCCCTGTTCTCCGTCCGCCGTGCATTACTTGCCGGCGCGTTCGCCATTGCAGGCATCACCCTGTTGCAGGGCTGCATTCCTGTCATGTTCGCCGGCGTCGGGGCCGGTGCGTTGATGGTGTCCGACCGCCGTACCACAGGGACGTATGTCGACGATGAAGCCATCGAACAGAAAGCCTCCAATCTCATAAGCCAAAACTTTGGCACCGCTAACCACGTCAACGTAACCTCCTACAACCGCAATGTACTACTCACTGGCGAAGTACAGGACGAACAGGTGAAGGCCGAGGTGCAACGTCTTACAGGCACGGTTGCGAACGTAAACGCCGTGGTCAACGAATTGAACGTGGGTCCCCCATCATCGTTTTCGTCCCGCACCAGCGACACTGTCATCACTGGCCGTGTAAAGGCACGGTTTCTCAACAACGGGGTTTTCTCGCCGAATCACATCAAGATCGTCACCGAGGCGGGCGTCGTTTTCCTGCTCGGGGTCGTGACCCACGCCGAGGCTGAAAAGGCGACAGAAATCGCCAGCACCAGTGACAGCAGCGTCAAGAGGGTCGTGAGGGTATTCGAATATATCAGTGAAAAAGACGCCAAAACCCGTGAGTCCCGCGACGACACCAACACCGATAGTAATTCTCCGCCCGAAGCGCCTTGAGCTAGGGATGGTCTGAATAAGTCGAGCGGTAAGTGTGCGCTGCGGATCGGGATGGGATGCAAGGCGCAAACCACAGCCATAGCCGTCGCTATGGCGAGGATTTGCAACGCCGCAGACCGCCCG
>WREK01000013.1 GCA_009779355.1 Betaproteobacteria bacterium
ATATCCGCTCTTCCAGCGTCCGGTAGCTGAATAGCGTGTCCTGCGTTGTGTCGGGACTTCTCATCTTCTTTCTCCTGCTTGGGCATCAGGCTAAATTATACCATAAGCATTTTCTGAATGGGGGTTTTTGAGGGAGTTTTTGAGCATCCTGTTAACGATTATCTCTGAGAGTGGTGTGGATGATGTTGTCTCTCGGGCGAAGCCTCCAAAGCCTATAGCGAAGGAATTCAGTGAGCGCCTGAAAGCTGCACTCCCAAAGCTACGGGGACGGGCAGCTGCACACTCACGTCCCCCATCCACAAGCCATGAAGGTTGCGCACACAGCGCTCACCCTTCAGAGCACCCAGACAGCATCTCTACAGATTCCCCTGAAAGCCTTACTGGGCAAGGGAATGAGCCTTGTTTGGCACCGTAAACCTATCTATCGCAGATAAGCAAAGCAATTCCGGGCACCTTGAACTATGCCATCAAGGATACCGCAGATTCCCTTGAAAGCCTTACGGGGCAAGCGTAAACCCGGCTACCGCAGAGGAATACTCTATGGAAATAGACAGCAAACAGCCTAAGTGCGAACACCCTAACGAAGGGACAAGGAGGTCAATCCAAGAAGCCATTGACGCGGGGCAGCCTTCCCCCACCGTGAAGACCCTGCGCATGACGGAAATCGTCGAGTGCCCCGTAGTATTCCAAACACGAAGCCCCGTAGCATGGCAGTCGACACTCCACGTCAAGGAACTTGCTGAAGAACTACGGGGAGGGAAGCCCCTGGACGCTGTTACGGTTTTCTGGGCTGGACGCTGTTGGCTGCTAATCGACGGTCATCACCGTATGGCAGCGTACAGGGAAGCCGCGTGGAGGAAGGCCATACCCGTGAAGGTTTTCAAGGGGAGCCTTGATCAGGCCATAGGTCACCCGTTGTCCGTGAATCGAAAGGCACAACTTCGGATGGGTAGTGAGGAAAAGAGTAATGCGGCCTGGAGGGTCACATGCACAACGAACCTCAGCCCAGAGGAACTACAAGACGTCTCGGGGCGCAGCCGTAGGACTATCTTCTATATGATGGGGGCACGTAAAAAGCTTGCTGAGGATGGATTCCCGTTGGACACGATAGCGTACTGGTCTTGGGCTAGGGCATGGAGTGAATCTAAGGGCGAAGCCTACGAGACAAAGGAATGGGACGATAGCGAAGTAGAGAAGCAGGCCAGGGAACTGGCAGCAAAAATGACCAAGCTGTTTGGTGAGCGACTACGACGACAGCCCCAGATTGTCGGCAGAGCCTTGGAGATATGGAACCCAAGCATCCCCGGCATGCTGGCAGAGGAATGGATGGACCGCCTGGAGGAGGAAGTACTCAGGGAGCATGGGTATGTACGTCACATCCATGTCAGTGACTATAACAAGCTATTCGGGGGCGCACCGGAACACAGCCCGGAGGAACAGTCAGAACGCGGGTACATGGTGGAAGATTTCTAACACCAGGAACAGCCCGCAGTGCATCCCATAGGCATTTTGTGCGGGCATCCTGAAAGTGCAACCTCTTGAAGAAGATTTACATGTGCCAAGAGTGCATTTTGCACTAGAGGGCAAGCTCGGCATCCGCAGTTACAACCCCCTCACAACCTTCACCTTCAACACTTCACGAATCCGCGTAGTCACCCATGAGGGTAATCCGTGGTTCGTTGCAAAGGATGTCTGTGATGTCCTAGACATGACTGCATCCAGGGGTACGAACATGTACCTCCGCCATCTGGACAGCGAGGAAAAGCAACCGATAAGCCCCAATCTGATTGTTACTAGGGGTAGTCCGCTGACCGTCATCTCCGAATCCGGCCTCTACAAGCTCATCATGCGTAGCGACAAGCCCCAGGCCAAAGCCTTCCAGGACTGGGTAACGAAAGAAGTCCTCCCGAGCATCCGTAAGGACGGTGCCTACATCATGGGTGAGGAGAAGATGGCTTCTGGGGAGATGAGCGAGGACGAATTCGTACTGAAGGCAATCAGCATCCTCCAGAAGAAGGTAGATAGGCTTGCCCAGTCTCAGAGCCAGCAGCATCCTCCCTCCAAAGAGTCACCAGACTCCATAGAACGCCCTTATAGACGGAAACAGGGACGAGGTAAGGTAGGACAGCCAGGAAGGCCCTTAACGGTCTGTGGGGGTATTTATGGGCTTCCTGCATCATCCGCCCCTGGCAGTGTGTAAGGAACGCTCTAATGCCTCCTGTAGCCGTTCCAACATAGTCCCCTCGCCGTAGTCCTCACCACCGGACGAACGGGAATGACCTAGTATTTCATCCTGTAAAGGCTTCGGGACGTTCGCGTTACGTAGCCTGTCTTTCATGGTGTGGCGGAACCCGTGACTTGTACAGCTAAACCCCTTCAATGCGAGCCACTTATTCACAGTGGCGGAGGCAGCATCACCGCTAATGGAACTTCCCCGCAGGTATCGCGGAAAGGCTAACGCCTGCCCCGGCGAAGCAGTTGCATAGATGCGCTGTGCAGCCCATAACGCAGCACCTACTAACGGAACCTTTCGCGCTGAGACTGGGGTTTTTAACCTCCGTGCAGGATGTGACGCAATAACTACATGCGGAACCTGCGAGCCTGATACGTGGATATCTTGAAGACGCAATCCAGCAACCTCGCCAATACGTGCCCCCACATCCAGCTGCAAAGCAATAAGCCATCGTATATCGTCATCAGCTACGCGGCATCCTTCCCGTACCCTGTCTAGCTCACCCTGGCCCGGTACAGCGCGGGAGGTGGAGTCTTGTCCTTCCCCCAGAATTGGCCTAGACCCAACAGTCGTGTCACAAGCCGCCATTTGGTATCAGTGACCTGACGTTTTACCTAACTGTTTGACTGTAGCAATACCTATTAATGATCGCATCTGCGTGATGGCAATGCCGTTCAGTTGCTCCAGACGTTCTGACATCGGCAATCCTTGGTGAATCAGCACAGCGTTGATGCTCTCCAAGTTCGACAATACGACGAGTTGCTCCAGCGTGGCAACATCGCGCATATTGCCCGGCTGGCCGGGATTGGCTTGGCGCCACTGCGCAGCCGTCATGCCGAAAAGCGCGACGTTCAATAGGTCGGCCTCGCTTGCGTAGACGGTGACGGTTTGCGCCTTGGTAAGTGTCGGCGGGATCAACCGTTCTTTGATGGCGTCGGTGTGGATGCGGTAGTTAACCTTGGCCAGCGTGCGCTGGAAGTTCCATTCCAGCGACATGGTACGTGCCTCATCGTCCTTGAGGCGTTGGAATTCCTTGATCAGGTACAGCTTGAACTCAGGACTGAGCCAGGAACCGAACTCGAAAGCAATGTCGCGATGCGCATAGGTGCCGCCACCGCGCCCGGCTTTGGCATACAACCCAATGGCATCAGTCGCTTCGATCCACTTCTTCGGCGACAGCGAGAAACTGTTCAACCCAGCCTGACTCCTAAACCTCTCGAATTCGATAGGTTTAAACGCTGGGTTGTTGATTCGTTCCCATATGCCCAGGAACTCGACCGTGTTGCGGTTGCGCAACCAACCGTACAGGATGCTCTCATCGCCGAAGCGCCTCACCATATCGGTGAGCGAGATGTAGTCCTGTTCGTGGCGGCTCGCGATTCCGATTTCGGCATCCTGCACAACGATGCTGCGGTTCTTCATGTTCGGCTCCAAGGCTGTCGGAAAACATTTGTTTGGCGACACGTCGGCAGAATCACCCATTACCGCCGTCGCCATCCCCGATTTTTTGTACGGAAAATGATGCCGCAATGGTATACCATACGCCAATCTCAATCCACAGGTTTTCCGCACATGCTTGTCGGCTACATGCGCGTATCGACCGATAATGACCGTCAATCGACCGACCTTCAGCGTGATGCGCTGTTGGCGGTAGGTGTCGACGCACGCCATCTGTTCCAGGATCGTGCTTCCGGCGCCAGGGATGACCGACCCGGCTTGGTCAAGGCGTTGGAATATCTTCAACCAGGTGACGTGCTGGTTGTGTGGAAACTCGACAGGCTCGGCCGTTCGCTTCCGCACTTGCTCAACATCGTGAACTCGCTCAAGGAAAAGCAGGTCGGGTTTCGCTCGCTGACGGAAAACATGGACACCACCACGCCATCGGGTGAATTTCTGTTCCAAGTCTTCGGCGCACTCGCGCAGTATGAGCGCGCGTTAGCACGCGAACGAGTTATGGCGGGACTGGCGGCTGCCAAGCGGCGTGGCCGACGCGGTGGTCGGCCACTCGCGATCACTGGCGAGAAGTTGGACACCATCATCGCTGCACTCAACGGCGGTATGTCAAAGGCCGCTGTGTGCCGTAATTTCGGTGTCAAGCGTACCACCTTGATCGAAACCCTGGCGCGGGTAGATTGGTCTGCACTATCACGTTTGGAAGTATAAAAGTATGGCAAACGGCAGCACGGAAGATCAGTGGCTATTGACACCAACCGAGTGCGAGTTGGTAATGACCAAGAACCGCACGAACCGCTTGGGCTTTGCCATCCTGCTGATATTCTTTCGCGAGCATGGCCGGTTCCCACGTGATGAAGCTGAGGTCGAGGCTCAAGCCATTGCTGTGCTGAGTAAGCAGTTTGACGTACCTATGCTAATCGACAGCGAATTCTTCCCCACTGGTCGTACCGCTGAACGTCTGCGTGCAGAAATTCGCGTCCGCTTTGGTTTCCGAGAGGCCACAGTTGCGGATGTTGAGCCACTGATGGTTTGGTTGCGCGACCATGTCGCTGGAGAAGTTGGCGGCGAGATCGAGCCGATGATCGAACGGCTGGAAATGCATTGCCGTGAACTTGCCATCGAACCGCCAACACCTGACCGGATGGAGCGCATCGCACGAAGCGCGTTGCGCGCCCACGAAGACCGTTTCTATAGCAGCACCTACGAGCGGCTACCGTGTGCGAGCCGCGAACGCCTGGATGCCTTACTACAACCAGAAAATGCGAACAAAGATGACATTGACCAAGATGTAACAGGCGTCGCCCCGGCTATTTTGCTCAAACTGCGCGGCAGTCCAGGGCGACCCAGCCTTGCCAGCATGCAGGACGAGTTGGAAAAGCTGAAACTGATCCGGGGTGTCGAATTGCCCGCTGATTTATTCGAACAGGCTTCGCAACGCGACTTAGAACGTTGTCGGCAGCGTGTGTCGGTTGAAGCACCGCATGAACTCCGTCGGCATCCAGATGCAGCCCGTCTCACTTGGTTGGCTGCTTTTATATACCTGCGTGCGCGCAGCCTGACCGATGACTTGGTGGACTTGCTGATCGAGACCGTCCACCAGATCGGGGCGCGCGCCGAGCGAAAAGTCGAGCGTGAACTACTGGAAGACCTCAAGCGCGTCACCGGAAAACAGAATTTACTATTCAATTTGGCTGATGCCACGCTTGCCCAACCGGATGGTGTCGTGCGCGACGTTGTGTTCCCGGTGGTCAGTGAACAAACGTTGCACGATCTGGTCAAGGAATGGAAAGCCACGGGGCCAACCTACCGCATCACGCTGCGCACCGTGATCCGCAATTCGTACCAAGGGCACTACCGCCGCATGGTGCCGTCCTTGCTCGCCGCGCTGGAATTCCGTTCCAATAACGACCGCCACCGCCCCGTGATGGACGCGCTCGAACTGGTGAAACGTTACTCAGAAACGAAAGTGCATACTTTCCCGGTCGACGAGGATGTGCCGCTCAACGGAGTTGTGAGCGGTCTGTGGCGCGATGCCGTGATGGAGAAAGACGCCGCTGGACGTGACCGCGTCAACCGCGTCACCTATGAAATTGCTGTGCTGGAGGCACTACGCGAACGGTTGCGATGCAAGGAAATCTGGGTGGTTGGCGCAAACCGATACCGCAACCCTGACGATGACCTCCCTGCCGATTTCGAGCAAAACCGGGAAAGCTACTACCAGGCGCTCAACTTACCGCTCGACGTGGATAGTTTCATCACGAAAATCCAGGCCGAGATGCGCAAGGCGCTTTCCACCCTGGATGCCGGGATGAAGAAAAACCGCCATGTCCGGTTGAGCAACAACAAGGGACGCAGTTGGATTTCATTGACGCCGCTCGATGCGCAGCCCACACCGCCCAACCTGACCGCGCTCAAAACCGAACTCAATGCCATCTGGCCGATGACCAGCTTGCTGGACATGGTAAAGGAAACCGATTTGCGGCTGGGATTTACCGATGCCCTGAAAAGCCCGACCTCCTATGAAACGATGGAACGTGCAGTATTGCAGCCGCGCTTGCTGTTGTGTCTGCATGGTCTAGGCACAAATGCGGGTTTGCAGCGTATGGCGAGCCTGGGTTCTGGCACCACGGCCAAGGATTTGGCCTATGTACGTCACCGCTATATCAGTGCGGACATGCTGCGCCGCGCAGTTGGCATCGTCACAGACGGTACGTTGCACGTCCGTAACCCGGTAATCTGGGGTTCCGGCACGACTGCATGTGCATCAGACTCCAAGCACTTCGGCGCATGGGATCAGAACCTCACTACGCAATGGCATGTGCGCTACGGCGGGCGCGGCATCATGATTTATTGGCATGTTGAGCGTAATTCATTATGCATTCACTCTCAGCTCAAATCGCCGTCTTCGTCTGAAGTAGCGTCGATGATTGAGGGCGTGCTCCATCACTGCACGGAGATGGAAGTAGACCGCCAGTATGTCGATTCACATGGGCAAAGCACCGTTGCGTTCGCTTTCTGCCGGTTGCTGGGCTTCCAGCTCTTGCCGAGGCTCAAAGCAATCCACTCGCAGAAACTCTACAGGCCGGAAACCGGAAAAGCGGATGACTACGCCAATTTACAACATATCTTGACCAAACCCATAGAGTGGAACTTGGTACGGCAGCAGTATGACCAGATGGTCAAGTACGCCACGGCACTACGGCTCGGCACGGCGGAGACCGAGGCCATACTGCGACGGTTCACCAAGAAAAATGCACAACATCCTACCTACAGGGCATTGTCCGCGCTGGGCAAGGCGATCAAGACCATCTTCCTGTGCCGTTACCTGCACGAGGAGCCGCTGCGCCGGGAAATCAATGAAGGGCTGAATGTGGTCGAACAGTGGAACGGCGCAACCGACTTCGTGTTCTTTGCTCGCCGGGGGGAACTGTCAAGCAACCGCCGCGAAGACCACGAGGTAAGCACGCTTGCGCTGCACCTAATTCAAAACTGCATGGTCTACGTCAACACGCTGATGATCCAGAAGGTGTTGGCGCAACCGCATTGGCAAGGCAAGATGACGCCACGCGACTATGCGGCACTAACGCCTTTGATTTGGGAGCACGTCAACCCATACGGGAGGTTCGACCTTGATATGAGTACTCGGCTTGATTTGGCGTGACTCGAATGGCGGCTTGTGACACGACTGTTGGGTCTAGGCCGAATTGTCACCCTATCCCAAATATCGGGCAGTTGAAGCGCCCACTCAGCTATGGCTTTTCTGAAGACAGCAGCGATAGACCGAAAGCACCGCCTGACTGATGTTGTCTTTGAGCCTGACGACAGCATGAAATCACGGAATGTCTTCACATCTTCGCGTGTGTAGGCGCTTAGCTCCTTGTTCCCGAGCAGCTTTGTGAATTTTGCACAATACATGCGCGTAACGTGGATTGTTTTGTCAAACCCCTGTTGTCCGGCGTTTCGGTGTTCCGTTTGATAAACCTCGATGGCATCTGAGAGAAGGAACGCATCTTTCCGGCGAACCAGCGCCAGCGCGGCTACTTCGGCAGGGTCTAGGAATTCCTCGGGGGTGGCCGTGGCGTAGGCATGCTCAGGGTCAAACTGCGCAAGCGCGTGATCCCGGCACTTATCTTCGATGCGTTCTAAGAAGGCATCTAAGGCGTTCTCACAGGCATTGTTAATGTGCTGAATACCGTACTCACGTTCCAGCAGCACAGCCCCGGAGTTCCGCACCTGGGGGGGGACAATGGAAGGGTCTTTATCCATCGCCAGCCATAGCGCGTCGTGTTCGTCATCCAACTGGGCAATCTTGCGGGCCGCTACGGCAGGGTCGCGTGTGCGTAGGTTGTGCTTCAGCGTAGGGGCACTCCCGTATCTGCCCATGTGCCGCTTGGGGATTCGCCGCTGCCAGTAAATAGCACCTGAGCGGGTGAAACTATGCTTCAACGTCATAACAATCAATGGGGAAATATGAAAATGCATTGCTTTGTACCACAAAAGTACCACAGGCAACGCACAGTGCTCAGTATATCTCCATGATTTATAAGGGGAATGTGACGTATTTGGCGTCCCCCCGACAGGAATCGAACCTGTATCTGGCGCTTAGGAGGCGCCCGTTCTATCCATTGAACTACAGGGAGAGAGGGACTGTCTGGAACTTCGAAGAAAAGTAGTACCCACGAGTCTGCGCAAAGGGGCGAAGCCTACCACGAAGACGTTTCGGGCGAAAGCGCAAACCAGTGCTTGAACGTTTGTGATTAATGCTGGTCAGGGTGCGGATAGTTGCGCCGTGACTGTCTGGTAGCATACCAGTAAATAGATGCGCACCGCATTCGGGCGTCGAGTGATGAATGTCGTTTCTGAGGCAGCCAAGGGGCAGGTTTCCGCACACAGCCATCTCGTTCGTGCATAATGCGCGGGGCGGCGAATATTGCGGCTCTCGTTTGGCATTTTCTTTCGAAGGGAAAAAATGAATCTGAGAAAGCTTATTCTTACGGACAACGCCTGTTATCAGGCGGGCATGACCATGATGCCAAAAGGCATAATGCTTCACTCAACTTCAGCAAATAATCCCTACCTGAAACGCTATCTCGGTCCCGATGACGGGCTGCTCGGCGAGAACCAGCACAACAACCACTGGAATCAGCCGACCCCGGACGGGGAAAAAAAGTGCGTCCATGCCTTTATCGGCAAGCTGGCGGACGGCTCGATTGCTACATATCAAACCTTGCCTTGGAACCATCGCGGATGGCACTGCGGCAGTTTGGGCAACGACACGCATATCGCGTTTGAGATCTGCGAGGACGGGCTGACAGATGCAGGCTACTTCGATGCCGTGTACAGGGAGGCTACTGAGCTGTGCGCCCATCTTTGCAAGGAATACGGCCTGAATGAAACGCAAATTGTCTGTCACAGCGAAGGGTGTAAGCAGGGCATCGCCACCAATCATGCCGATGTAATGCACTGGTTCCCAAGGCACGGTAAAAATATGGATAGCCTCCGTGCTGAAGTCAGAAGGCTGCTGACGATGGATATTCCGTCACCGATGGTCGACGTAGCCAATTTCAATGTGGGCTGTTCTGAATCTACGGCTAATCTGCAAAAAGGCAGTATGGGAGATGATGTGTGTTGGGTTCAAAACCAACTCAACCTCTATGGTGCAAATCTGGTAGTGGATGGAGATTTCGATCCGGCAACGGATGCAGCGGTACGCGAGTTTCAGAGAAATAACGACCTTGTTGAGGACGGGGTTGTTGGATCGTTGACCAGGGCAAAGCTGAAAGGGCAATGAAAATCCTGCCCTCGCCATTTACGCCTTAGTGCTGCGATTGGTCGCTGACAGCAGGAAGGGCCATGTTTCCTCAGGCGCGTCAATGTGGCGCAGCAGAACTTCAGGCGGGATGCGCAGCAAGGTATGGATTTTGGAAATGTCATCAGGCAGGGCTTTGTCGTCCCAGCCGTGTGCCGCGTGGTGTGCCAGCTCGACGGCAAGCGTGATGTTGAGAACCCTTGGATGGTTGATTTGGGAGGCATTGAGCAGTTGCACTAAGAGTTTAGGCAGATGCCAGGTACGAATCAGCGCAAATTGGAGTTCTTGAACCGTGACCCCGAAAACTTCGCGTTGTGCTGCGGAACTGCGCAGTTCCCGGTTGGCGCGCTGCATGTCGAAAACGCGCTGGATGAGATCGGGTGCGTTAATCCAGCATATCATTTCGGCGGCATCAAACAGCAGGGCGGCAATGGTGATCTCGTTGACATCGAGATCGTGCCGGAGAATTGCCCAATCGCGGGCATAACGGGCAGCTTTGCAGGCTTGAGCAACGAGCCTCATCAGGCCGACAAGCGCCTTGGGCCGGGAGGCCAACATATCCTCGGCGGCGGGCATGTCGCTGAACGCCTCGAAGAAAGGCATGATGCCCATCATCATGATGGCGCTGTTGATACTGATAATGTCGTGGTTTTGCGTGTTCTTGCGATGAGTTTCGATATGGGAGAGTAAGCGCATCGTCATCAACGGGTCGGCCAGCACTGCGGAGGCAATATGCTGACAAGTGACGTTATCGATGTTTTGGGCGAGTTGCGTGAGCGTACTCGCCGTCCGGCGTAGCGCCGGCACGGGCTGTCGCGAAAAGAAAGTGACATAGGATTCGACCGAAGATAGGGCTTGCGTAAGAACGGCCATGATTAAATCGCGACAAGAGATTATTTTATGTTGGCAATTATCGACATGAGAAAACAAGGTTAAAGCTGTAAGTTACGCAACTTTAGTCAGCTACTTTTCGGAAAAAGCGGTTGATCGGCGGGAGATGTGAAAGAATGCACACAGGGTGGGTTGGGGCAGGGCAAGATAGCCAACAATGCTTGCCCATGTTTTGCGCTTCTAAAAACAAAAAGCGTTAATGATTTTGTCATTGTCAACGATAAGGAGACAAAAATGGGAGAGGGTGACTCGTTCAAGGCTTTGCTGATCGAACAGGATGAGGCGCGCAAAGTACACGCTTCGCTGACTTCACTTTCGCCGACACAACTCGATGTTGGCGAGGTGCTGATCCGGGTGCACTTTTCGAGCATCAATTACAAGGATGCCCTGGCCGCGACCGGGGCAGGGAAGATCATTCGACGGTTTCCCTGCGTGGGCGGGATCGATCTGTCCGGCGAGGTGGTTGAAAGCGCTGATCTCCGTTTCAAGGCAGGCGACGCGGTGATTGCCACCAGCTACGACATCGGTGTCGCCCATCATGGCGGTTATGCCGAATACGCCAGAATCCCGGCGGATTGGGTGATTCCGCTGCCGTCGGGGCTTGACCTGCTGGAAGCGATGGCGCTCGGCACGGCGGGATTGACTTCCGCACTTGGAATCGTAAGGATGGAAGACAATGGCCTTGCGCCGGGCAATGGCCCAGTGCTCGTCACCGGGGCAACTGGTGGGGTAGGGGGGCTGGCAATCGACATGCTGGCCAGGCTCGGCTATGAAGTGGTGGCCCTGACTGGCAAGCCGGAGGAAGCAGATTTTCTCCGGCGCATTGGCGCAGCGGACATTCTCCTGCGCGGGGAAATTGATTTCGACAAAGTTCGTCCGATGGAAGCTGCCCGTTGGGCCGGAGCAGTCGATAACGTAGGTGGCGTAATTCTGCACTGGGTGCTGGCGACGATGCGCCAGGACGGTGTTGTGGCCAGCATTGGCAATGCCGCCGATTTCAAACTTTCGACCACGGTTTTTCCGTTTATTTTACGTGGTGTAAGTCTTTTGGGGGTTGATTCGGGTTATGCGAATATGGCCATACGGCAAAGGGTTTGGAAGCGTCTGGCGGTTGATCTCAAGCCGCGCCATTTGAAGGATTTTATTCACATCATCAGGTTTGATGAGTTGCCGAACGCTTTTGCTGCTTTTATTGATGGGAGGGCGAGAGGGCGGACTGTCGTCCGTATCCTGGATTGAACATTGCGTTGCAAGAAACAGCCACGGACACTGAGTACTGAGTAGATAGACGCGATATGGCCGAAGAAGATACCGGAGTCTTGCCGAAAATACTGATTATTGATGACTCGCGCATGGTACGCGCCAGTCTCATCAAGCAGATTCGTCATCGCTTTCAGATAAGGGAAGAGTGTGATGGCGAGGCAGGATGGGAAACTCTGTTGATCGATCCCGCGATCCGGATCGTGTTGACCGATCTCGGTATGCCCAAGCTCGACGGTTTCGGTTTGCTCGAACGCATCCGTGGCTCAAAAGTGCAGCGCATCCAGGATTTACCGGTCATCATCATTTCCGGCGACGAGGATGACGAAGCCCGTCTGCGTGCGTTGGATCTCGGCGCGAACGATTTTGTTTCCAAGGGCGCGGGATGCGCCGAGATGACGGCGCGGCTCGAATCCCTGTTGGATTTGACCAATACCCGGCGCAGTCTCGCGTTATCCGGGATGAACCCGATCATCGACCCGGTTTCTGGGTTGGTAACACCTGCTTACCTCAACCACAACGGCGAACAACTCCTGGCGCAGGCGCGGCGGCGGCAAACAGCGATCTCGGTGATGGTGATCGAAATCGACCACTACGAACAACTGCTCGAATGGCATAGCAGCCGCGTGGCCGAGTTGATTATCAACAAACTCGCCAAGATCATTGCCAGTAAGATGAGGCGGGAAGACACGATCAGCCAGATATTGGGGGGGCGGTTTGCTGTTTTATCGCCCGGCACATCGATGGGGGGGTGCTGTGCCTTTGCCCTGCGTCTGCAAAGGGCGATGGAACGGCTGGTGATGACGTACCGCGAGGAGCGTATCCGCATCACACTCTCCGTCGGTATTTCCGGTTCAGAGACGGACAGTTTGCAGAGCGTGGAGAATCTCGTCGAAGTTGCCACAGAGCGTGCGCAGTATGGCGTTGCGGCGGGAGGCAACCGCATCATCAACAATGCCGGTGAGGTCGACGAACTGATGGCTGAAAGTTACGGGAGCCGATTGGTCAGTATCGACCATGCCCTTCTCCAGCTACGGATCGGCGCGGAAGAAGACATCCTGGAACATCTGCCGGAAGTCATTGCAACCATGATGCCGCTCTTCAACCTGTTGGAAGAGCATCTGCATTTAGGCATTCCGCTGGGCAGACTGGACAATTTCGGGCGGAAGTAAAAGGGGTTTGCTGCGCACCCTCCAGGCTACCCATTCTGGATTGCTTCGCTTCGCTCGCAATGACGACTGTTTTCGTTCCTCATTGCGAGGAGTGAAGCGACGCAGCAATCCAGAGAGGTGAGCACCTGATTATTTCATCATTGATAAGTGGCGTGTAGTCAGGTATTTTCGGATCCTTGCGGTTGAACAACAGGTTGGGCAGAGAACAACCTGTTTTTGTTTAAGATGGCATCAATTGCCGCCGTGTTTTTAGGAAACAGGTTTTGATTAAACGCGATCAGGGTCAATATCTGGGTATCGAAAAGTTCCATCAGCACAACGCTTGGCATATCTTTTCTTTTTTCCTGGACGCCCTCGACTAACAACCGCGCGCTCTCTTCATTAATGCACTTACGCGCAATCACACTCGGCATTGCGGGGTCATCTGATGGGAAAGATGCGCATAGTTGGTCTATCGCGGGATCAGGATCATGCGGGGAAATGATCCTGCTAATGGCTCCCCCGCGTAAGATTGAATTGGCCGCTGTCGTGTCTTCAAGGGAGAATTTTTCCAAGAAAACGGTCAGGTTCTTCATCTGGGTATCGAGATATTCCGAAAACACAGGGCATGGCTCTTCCTTTTCCTGCTCCTGGGCGTATATATTGGCCAAATACGTTCGCTCCTGTTCGACAGTCTCTCGTGCAAACGTATACCGATGTTCTATGCTTTCTATGTTATTTGTTGCGGTGTCCATTAGCGTTCCTTTCTGTTTGACGGCAAAACAATTTGAATAATTATGCAAGGTACGCATCGTGTGCGCAATACTATTTGTACTATGAAGCTTTAAAATTTTTATATGTTGTAAAAATGTTCGCACCGGACAGTCAATGACGAGGGTGGCATTTCGTAACCCCGAAAAAAGCGGCATCCGCTCAGGCGGATGCCGCTGCCGGAGTCCGCAGGGCATCGCTACGTTTGAAGCCGGGCAGGAACACCTTACGTCAAGTGACCGTGACCGGAAATCAGCCCGGCTAAGGTTTCGTCGCCGAAGCGCAACCCCTCTTCCAAGCGACGCACAATGCTCTCGGAGCCTTCCTCGCCTGATGTTCCGGTAGCGCATTTCCATGCTCCGACATCGAGCGCGAAAAAGCGGATGATCTCGGCCAGCGGGATTTGCGAAGGCGCACGGGTGAGTACCCAGTCACCCTCATCGGTACGGCTCACCCATTCGGCCTCGGCTAGTTTGCCGAGCACGTCTTCGGCATGATATTCGGATAGCGGCGCCTGCTCGCGCAGTGCTTCGAAGCTGATCGGCCGGCCGTCGCTTTGGGCACGGGCCAGTTGCGTCAATATCGTCACTGCCGCCCATGCTTCGCAGCCGGGAAAAGGCGTCACAACCCGGCGCCGTTCGGCGAAAACAGGCAAGGTTGCAGTGATCAGCGCCCCGAGCAGCACCACGACCCAGGACGAATACAGCCAGACGAGAAAAATTGGCAGAACCGCGAACGTGCCGTACACCAGCGTGTATGTGGGAAAACGGGCAAGGAAAAGCCCGAAAGCGCGCTGCATCAGGAAAAATGCCACTGCCGCTGCCGCCCCGCCGGCCAGCGCATGCGTAACACGCACTTTGTGATTGGGCACTGCGTAATACAGGAAGACGAACAACACACTCAGCAGGAACGGCGCCAGCAACCGGGCGGAATACGGGCCAAGCCAACCCATAGCTGGTGACCACTCCATCGAAAGGCTGACCAGATACCCGGTGGCGGCAATACTGCCGCCGAGAATGGGTGGCCCGAGTGTGAGAACGAACCAATAGACGGTAATACGCAACAGCAGTGGGCGCGGCTGCCGCACCCCCCAGATATTGTTGAACACCTGTTCGATGGTTGCCAGCAGCATCAATGAAGTTACCGCCAGCATCACGGTGCCGATCAGCGTCAACTGCTGGGCTTTTTCGGAAAACTCCAGTGCATAAGCCGTGATGATGCTGCCTTCCTTGTCTGGGAGCACGTTCTCCAGCAGAAAGGTTCTAAGAGATTCTTCGATGTCCCCCATTCCCGGCAGACGGCCGAAAACCAGGAACGTTACGGTAATGAGCGGAACCAGGGCCAGCAGGGTGGTGCAGGTCAGGCTGCCGGCAACCTGGAAACAATGGGTTGCCAGAAAACGCTCATGGAGGAGTACGACGAAATCACGTAGTGAATGAGGAAGTGTCCGCGCAGACATGACCAGATTCCGACTTGGGAATAGAATTGCCACGATTTTATAGCCTCCTTGGCTCCAATGCAGGAGAGAAGGGCGGCAAGTTTCTGGCTCTGTAGATCGGATCGTTTTATGAAGGAACCATTCATATCCACCAACCGCGCCGTTGGGGTGGCAATCTGCCGCCCGGCACCGCCCCGCGTACAGCGGCAATGACTCCCCGCGCCTGGGCCCGGTTGGAGTGTGCGGCCTTGTTGGCGCTCATCGCGCTCTGTTTACTTTGGGAAGGCTGGCTTGCCCCGTTGCATCCGGGCGGGTCATGGCTGATCCTTAAAAGTTTGCCGCTCCTTGCCGCCGTGCCGGGGGTGCTGCGCGGGCGGCGCTATACCAGCCAATGGCTGTCGATGGTCGTGCTGCTGTATTTTCTCGAAGGGGCCTTGCGTTTCAACGACCCGGGACTCACGGCCATATTGGCGCGCGCAGAGGCCGCGCTGGCGCTCGTGCTGTTCGTGGCAGCCGTCGGTCACGCGCGTGCGACTGCGCCATCGCGGCAGAAGCGTGAGGGGAGTGGCTAGCTCCCCGGTGCTTTTGCCAACGGAGTGGATGTTTGCCTTTCTTTCGATAGGGCAGGTTTCAGCAAAAGACGGCTCTCAAGGATTTGGATCCTCTGGAACTGGCGTAAGCGCCTCCAGCAGTACCGGTACGGCATCAAAGCCGCGCTCGAACAGGTTATGGAATACGGGGCCGAGGTTACTCATCAGCAAGGTGAAGGCGAAGAAGCCCGTCATCATCGTGACAGGAAAGCCGACGGCGAAGAGGTTGAGTTGGGGCGAAGCACGGGTGAGTACGCCCATCGCGGCATTGGTGACGATGAGTACTGCGAGCATGGGAAGCGAAAGCAGGAAACCGGTGGAGAAAACAGCAGCCCCGGCGCGAGGGATAAAACTCCAGCCCTGACCCTGAAGCCCTGTACCGACCGGTAGCCATTCAAAACTGCGCACCACGAGTTCGACCAGGATCAGGTGGCCGTCAAGGGAGAGGAAAAACAGGGCGGCAACCATGCTCATGAAGTCGGCAAGTACGGCGCTTTGCCCACCGGAGTTGGGGTCGAAGAACAGAGCGAAGGATAGTCCCATTTGCATGCCGATGAATGAACCGGCAACATCGATCGCGGCAAAGATGAGCCGGATGGTAAAGCCGATGGCAGCCCCGATGAAAACCTGCTGGCCGAGGATCACGAGGCCGATGCCGGAACCGGGCGCTATGTCGGGCATGGGCGGCGCGGCGGGCAGGACGGCAACTGCAATGCCAAGCCCGATGGCAAGGCGCAGCCGCACGGACATGCCGCGGTTGGAAAAAATGGGGGCGGTCATCATTATCCCGAGCAGGCGCGCAAGCGGATACATGAAGGCTGCAAGCCAAGCGTCGAGTTGGGCGGATGTGATGCTGAAAACCATGATTTCCCTCTCCCGGCGCTACGCGCCACCCTCTCTTGCAAGTGGGAGAGGGACATTCTTCCCCCGCTTTCGCGGGTGAGGGGCAGGGGCAGAGGGAAACAGGCACATATGCCCTAACCAATCATCGACGGAATGGAACTGAACAGCCGCCGCATGAAGTCGGTGATGGTCGTGATCATCCACGGCCCGGCAAGCACGAGGGTGAGGAAGATTGACACGACTTTGGGTACGAAGGTGAGGGTCATTTCGTTGATCTGGGTGGCTGCCTGGAAGATGCTGACGCAAAGACCCGTAATGAGCGCGGCCAGAAACAGCGGCGCAGAAACCATCAGGGTGACTTCAACGGCCTGACGGCCCAGATCAATAACGGCTGTGGGGGTCATTTCATTTCTCCTGTAAGCAGTGGCGGCGCCCTTTCAGCACGCTAGGAGATGCTGAAGCTACGCACCAGTGAACCGATGATTAGCCCCCACCCATCGACGAGCACGAAAAGCATGAGTTTGAAGGGCAGCGAGACGATGACGGGCGACATCATCATCATGCCCATCGACATGAGGACGGAGGCGACAACCATGTCGATGATGATGAAGGGGATGAAGACGATGAAACCGATCTGGAAGGCGGTTTTGACCTCGGAGGTGACGTAGGCGGGAATGACGACTCGCATCGGCAAGTCCTCGGGCTTTTCAACCCGTTCGATGTTTGCCATCTCGGTAAAGAGGGAAAGGTCGGACGCGCGTACCTGATGGAGCATGAAGGCGCGCATGGGGACGGCGGCGCGCTCCAACGCCTGGCCGATGTCAATGGTGCCTTCGGACATGGGTTCGTAGGCGTCGGTATAGACCTGCTGCGCAACCGGGGACATGATGAAGAAAGTGAGAAAAAGGGCTAGCCCGAGCAGTACCTGGTTGGGTGGCGAGGTCTGGGTTCCCATTGCCTGACGCATGAGAGCAAAGACGATGATGATGCGCACGAAGCTTGTCATCATCAGCACCGTCGCAGGAATGAAACTCAGCAACGTGAGCAGCAGCAAAGTTTGCACGGACAGGCTGTAGAGCGTGCCGCCGCCGGGTGCAGGGGTAGTGGTCAGTGCGGGCAATCCTGGAAGGCTGAGGTCGATTTCCTGTGCGCCGACGGCCAGAGGGAGAATGGCGAGCAGGCAGGCAGCAACAGCGGGAAGGAACGCTCTAGCTCGCATTGCGGCGGCCTTTCAGCGCCTGAGCCAACCGGCCCGCAAAAGAAGTGGCGAAGGTAGAAGAACCGGAGCCAGTGGAGGATATGGCAGGCATGGGTTCAAGTGGCAGTTCCCCGTGCTCAAACACATGCAAAGTACGCACGTTGTTCGGAGTGACGCCAAGCATAAGGATTTTTTTGCCAACTTCGAGCAACACCACTTTTTCACGCGGCCCAACCGCTGTAACGCCAAGAACACGCAGGAACCCGCTACCGCGAACAGGAGAGGAAAAACGTTTCAGCAGCCAGGCGAAGGCAGCGAGGATGCCGAGCACGAGCATGAGTCCGAAAAGCATTTGCCCAAGACCGGTAAGCGGATCCGGGATGCCGGACGTCTCCATGGCAGCTTGGCAGAAGCTGGGAATGAAGGTGAGCGCGGCAGGTGCGAGAGAAACGGGTTGCAACTTCATTGCGGTCTCGCCTAAAAGGCCGGTTCAATGGCGGAGTTTGCGCATGCGTTCGGCGGGAGTAATGATGTCGGTGAGCCGTATCCCGAATCTGTCGTTGACAACGACAACCTCGCCCTGCGCAATCAGGGTTCCGTTGACCAATACATCCATCGGTTCACCGGCCAAGCCATCGAGTTCCACGACAGAGCCGTGTGCCAGTTGCAGCAGGTTGCGGATCGTGATCTTGGTACGCCCGAGTTCGACGGTGATCTGGACGGGAATATCCAGGATCATGTCGTAGTCGTTTAGCGAACGATGCCTGCTTCCATCTCCAAGGTCTTCAAAAAGCTGGCTCGCGGGTTTTGCCTGATAAGGCGAGTCGGCAGCGGCGGCGAGGTCGGCGGCAACCTTTTCGGCTTCATAGTCGAGACCGCTCTCGGCAACGGCCTGCTCTTGCATGGCTGCGGCCCAGTCGTCCTCATTGACATTATCATCGCCAGCCCCGCCGATAATGCCTTCTTCGTTGTCCGCTTGTGCCTGTTCCTGCATAGCCGCAGCCCAATCGTCCTCGCCGACAGGAGTTTCGGCCTCGGCATGTTCCGGGGTTTCGGTGCTGTCGTCGTCAGCCACTGTGTTGGCCTCCTGTCAGCGTATTGAGAGGTTCGCTGCTGCCGATCATTCTCTCGACCTTGACGGCATATTGGCGGTTACGAACCCCAGAATGGCATTCGAGCACTGGCACGCCGTCGATTACAGTCTCCAGAAATTCGGGGACGTTGAGCGGTATCACGTCGCCGACACGCATGTTGACAATGTCGCGCAGGGTGGCCCTGGCCGTACCAAGGTTGCAGACAAGCTCGACTTCCGCACCCTGTAGTTCCTGCGACAGCATCGTGACCCAGCGTTTGTCCTGCGTGAGATGGTCGCTTTGCATCGTCGAATACAGCAGGTCACGGATCGGTTCCAACATCGAGTAGGGAAAGCAGATATGCATGTCGGACTGGATATCGCCCATCTCCAGCGTGAAGCCGGCAGCGACGACGATCTCGGAAGGCGTAGCGATGTTGGCGAACTGCGAATTCATTTCCGACCGCACATATTCGAACTCGATACGAAAGACGGGAGCCCATGACTTGGTGTATTCGGTAAACACTACATTGAGCAGGCCATGAATAATGCGCTGTTCGGTCGGCGTGAAATCCCTGCCTTCCACCCGTGTCTGGAATTGCCCGCTACCACCGAACATGTTGTCGATGACGGTAAAGACGAGTTTGGGATTGAACACGACCAGCCCGGTTCCGCGCAACGGCTTGGCGAGGATCAGATTGAGATTGGTGGGCACGACCAGATTGCGCACGAATTCGGCGTACTTTTGCACCTTGATCGGACCGACCGAGACCTCGATGTTGCGCCGCATGTAGTTGAAGAGGCCAATCCTCAGGTAACGCGCAAAACGTTCGTTGATAAGCTCCATCGTGGGCATGCGCCCGCGCACGATGCGCTCCTGGGTGGCCATGTTGTAGGTGCGTACGCCCCCCTGTTCCTCTTCCTCGATGGAGGGTTCGTCAACCTCTCCGTTGACGCCACGCAGCAGCGCATCAACTTCTTCCTGAGAGAGAAAATCCGAGGACATGGCTTTGTTCCCGTCATTGAACGATGAACGAAATGAACAATACGCCCTGAATGGGACCCAGCGAACCATGCGCCTGCGGGACTTCTGGCGGAGGGGGAGGGATGCCAAACATGGCGTTAAGCCCTCTCAGGATTTCGCTTTGGACATTTTCGTGGCTCAGGTCACCCTGAACATCGCTAATGGATTTCGAACTCAGTATCAGATTGACGCGGTTACGTATTTCGGGCATCCAACCCTTAAGCGCGTCGGCAGTTTTCGAGTCATTGACCCTCAGAGCAATGTCCGTCTGTAAATAATGGGAATCCTCGCCTTCCTTAGCGCGCAGGTTGACGGTGAAAGGCTCCAACTGGACGAATATCGGCGGTTTGCTGATGTCAACTGTGGGGATACGCGCCACTGGTGCGGATACCACAGGCAGCGGGATAGCGTGTTGGCTGGCACTGGCATTTCCGCCTGTGTTTTTTTTACTTACCACCAGGACAACAAACACTGCGACTACGATGATTAAGATGAGCACCATGGCCAACAAAATAATGAGCAGCAATTTACTGCTACGCCTAGCGGGTACGGGTACGGGTGCGGAAACGGGGGTTTCTGCTGCTTCGGGCTTAGCCACTGGACTCTCCTTTTCTACGCTTGATTATCGTTGGCTTACGCCTTCCGCCAAGCGTGGAAAAGTGGGGCGTACCTCCCCTTATTCATCCGCTTCAGGCAAAAGTGTCGATCAACCCATTATCCAGTCTCGTCCAGCCCGGAGGCGTGACAACCGTGGCATCCACATCGCCGCCCCCGTCATGGGCATCAGGCGTGTGCATGCCCGTGCGGTTGGTGTTTTCGTGTGCCCGGTCTTCAGCGGAAGTGTTCACACTGGTTTCTCCGAGGTTGATCCCTGCCTGTGCAAGCAATTCGCGCAGCCGGGGCATGGCTTGTTCCAGCGCCTCACGTGCAGATTGCGAGGAGGCCAGAAACTGGGCCGTGCCTTGATCACCGTTGAGATGGATCGAAACTTCAACCTTACCGAGGAGGGGGGGAGTAAGGATGAGTTCGGCACGGCTTTCGGCACGGCCCAGCATCCACATGACACGGTTTCCGACCTCTTCGGCCCAGGCCCTTTGGCCCGCGCCTGACGGAATGGTGAATTGGGGTAAAACCAGACCCACCTGTGTGGGCAGCCGTGGCGGGTTCAACATGGGAACGTCCCCGGCGTTTACCGTGCCTCCGGCCGGGACGGTTCGTATGCCGCTATCTTCACGCGAGTTCATCGGAACTGCCGCATTGGCGGCTTTCATGATCATGTCGGGCGCGGTGGCATTGATCCGTGCTGAAGGTTCGTTGCCTGTAGCAGCGAGCGCGATGCTGTCCTTGGAGGAACGGCCCACACTCGAGGCCGGTACGTTCGGGCTTATCCCGCGATCGTCATCGGCATCGTTCTCCATGCCAATGTCATTTTTCGTGGCATCGTCCATGAGATTTGTGGTTCGCGCGCAGAGGCTGCCGGACGTGTCCGGATGCCGGGGATGGCCGTACATGGGCGTGTCCCGGAAGAATGTCTCTGAGCCGACATCGCTGCCTGGAACATCTTCAGCAATTTCTCCGGCAATTCCGATCAGCATGGCGGCAATCGTTGCCGGTAATTCCGGTGAAACTGCGGCATCGGCGAGTTGGGGCCGGGGGGAACTCTCGCCTGGGGAATTTTTCTCTTCCTCGTTGCCTTCAGTCGGTTTGCTGGTTCCGGTATTTACCTGTTGAGGGGGAGGCGTTTCAGCGGTTTGTCTGCTTTCGCGCGGGCTATCCTGGACACCTGCGCGGGCAGGTTCACGTACAGGTTCTTGTGATGGACGAGGGGGCCTGGAGGCGGGAGAGGAGGAATCGCCGGGCGTGCGTGAGGGTTCACGCGCAGTTTCGGGAAAGGGAGACGATGGTGTACGCGAAGACGCAGGCGTGGGGCGAGTATCCATCAGTGGGGCAGAGGTGCGGGTGTCGATGTTGTTTTGTGCGCGCAAAAGGTCGGAAAAACTGAACCCGAGCGCGCCATTGGCAGCGTTGCGGCTGGAATCGGAGTTTGCCGCTGCGCTGGAAGCCGAAAGATTCAGCGTGCTGCCGGATACCGCAGTGCCCATGATTTTGTCCCCGTTTGCATGTGTTCCATGCTATCGAAGCAAGACATGTGCCAGAAAAAGACCGACCAGGGAAAGACAGCTGAGTCACCCCAATCCCCCCCCTCCGGCTGGAGATTTTCGATACGGTTCAGGAGGGATCGTCGTGGTGTTTGCGGAATTTGCGGCTGGCGTGTTCATCACTGGCACGCTGTTCCTGGCGTAATGTCTTGCGGGCGAGTTCATCCTGGAAACGCTGTGAGAGGGTATCGAAGGCACGTACTTTGGTATGCTGCTCTACCCACTGCTGCTGGCCCTGCGAGGTGTGCAGGTGCGATTGCTCCACGATTCTCCGCTGAGCCTTGATGGCCTCATCGATGCGGTTAAGGAAACTGGTGTAATTGCGCATCGCTTCGGAACCGATACCGCCACGCGCCGCTTCGACGAAACGCTCGCTGTATTCGTTGCGGTATCCCTGGAGCAGTTCCAGTTTCTGCTGGCTGCTGCGTTCGGAAGCAATCAGTTCCCCGAGTTCACGGGTGACTTCATCCATGCGGACGTTGGCGAGATCAAGAAGGGATTGAAGAGGAAATTTTTCGGACATCAGAGATCGCCCGGATTGAGAACGATCTCATTGTAGTGAATGCCTTGTGATGGCAACCCTATCCGAATTCACGCTTTTGTCAAAACGGACATCGCACCTTGCGCTTAGCTTGCTCTCATCCGCTGCCCGTCCTGCTGCTTTTCTTTCTCCATGCTCCAGGATAAATGGATATCAGTTTCAGGCTGTAACGGTGTGGTTTCAGGCTGTGACGGTGTGTACTCGACGACCCATTGTTGAATGTCGCGTCGCACGGTGTCATCGTCAAGCGGGATAGAATATTCCAGCCAGCTTTGCAGATTCTCAAGAAAATCTTCACCAACCTGGCGCGAACGTGCAATCCGCAGTTTCGGGTGAGGCGTAGGAAGTGTCTGCTCGGTGTCAGCCAGCAATTCTTCGTAGAGTTTTTCTCCCGGACGCAAGCCGGTGAATTCGATGCTGATTTGTGCTTCGGTGTAACCCGACAGGCGAATCATATTGCGCGCCAGATCGGCAATTTTTACCGGGTTCCCCATGTCGAGGACGAAAATCTCTCCATTCTTCTCTTGGGCTGCGGCCTGGAGCACCAATTGTGCCGCTTCAGGAATGGACATGAAGTAGCGGGTGATTTCCGGGTGCGTCACGGTGACAGGCCCGCCACGGGCAATCTGGGCCTGGAATTTGGGAACCACGCTGCCGGAACTGCCGAGCACGTTGCCGAAACGTACGATCCCGAAACGAGTATTGCTTTCCACGGAAAACGCCTCGCAGACCATTTCGGCCAGCCGTTTGGTTGCACCCATGATGTTGGTCGGGTTGACCGCTTTGTCGGTGGAGATAAACACAAAACGTTCCACACCGTACCGGTGGGCGCAACGGGCTAACCGGAGCGTACCGAAGACGTTGTTGGACACCGCCTGCCAGGCATTGCCGGATTCCATCAAGGGAACATGTTTATACGCAGCGGCATGGAAGACGGCTTGGGGATGCCAGATGGAGAAAATTTCTTCGATACGCGCCTCGTTCCGGATATCGCTGATCAGCGGAATGATTTTCACTTCGGGATGATAGGTAGCAAACCATTCCGTGATCGAATAAAGCGCGAATTCGCTTATTTCCAGCAGAACCAACCTTTTTGGTTCGAACTTGGCAAGCTGGCGGCACAATTCGCTACCGATCGACCCCCCCGCGCCAGTGACGAGAATCGTGCGGTAGGCGAAAACCTGATGCACATGCGCCGCATCGATATGTACCGATTCCCGCCCGAGCAAATCTTCGACTTCGATCGGGCGCATGGCATCGATTTCCACCCGGCCACACATCAATTCTTCGATACCCGGCACGATGAACACCCTGGCGTCTGCGCCTACGGCGATGTTGGCAACGCGTTTGATGGCTGCGGGCGAGGCTGAGGGCATGGCAAGGATGACATGCGCCGCATGGTATTTTTTCAGCATCCGGGGCAGGGCATCGGCATCGCCCTCGACAGGGATGCCGTAAAGTTCCCGTCCCCATTTAGTATGGTCATCATCGAGCAGCGCGACGACCCGCCAGTCGGCGCGGCGTTCGAGCGTATGCACCAGCATCTTGCCGCTATTGCCTGCGCCGACGATGATGACCGGCTTTCCTGACGCGTGCAGGCCATGGTACATTCGATATTCTTTCCATATCCGCCAGGCCAACCGGTCACCGCACATGATGGCAGCGAGCAACAACGGATAGAGCACGAGCATCGAGCGGGGCAGCATCGGCCCTGAGACACCGAAAAAAAGTGCCTTGATTATCAACAACCAGACAGCCGAAATGGTAATCGCACGTAATACGCGTTTAAGGTCGGGCACACTGGCGAATTGCCAGATACCGCGATATAGGCCTGCCCAGTAGCAAGCCAGGGCATGGGCAGGCAGCAACGCTGCGAGGATCAAAAACGTGCTCGTGGAAAAACCGCTAGCGGCCGGCCAGATCAGATTGAAGCGGATCAGCAACCCGCCTACCCAGGCGACAACAACGGCCAGGAGGTCGAAGAGAAAAATCAGGAGGGTATGCACCGAGATACGGACTGGCATAGGGTATTATAATCGGGTATAGACGCTACATGTGGCAACGCAATCAATAACAATAGGTAATACCGGTTTTGCCAGTGTTAGCGTGTTAGTGCTTGCGGAAATATGCCGTAGTCTGTGCCGGAGAGTCGTCGATCTCATATGAAGGAGTCCAGTTGAGCAAGCGGCGGGTATGTTCGATATCGACTTGCATAGTGTTCAGGAAAGCGGGACATCATATATGTGTAGACAATAACTGCCTTGTAATATAGATAGTGGATGTAAGGATTAAGTATAATTTGTAGTTCGGTTTTTTGAATGGAAAAATGGGAAAGCCTGCATCCCGGAGAACATCCGTCTGCATGGTTTTCGTCAAATCCTCGCCATGCAATCCTTGTGGATGATCGTCGCCGGCTTTTTCTTCGCGGGCATGGGAGTGTGCGTCAAGCTCTCGGCGAAAGAAGGGCATACGCTGGCAGAGATAGTGTTTTACCGCTCCGTAATAATGTTTTTCATCATGCTGGTATTGATACGCTGGCATAATGTACGGTTGTCGACCTCGCACTGGCCTTGGCATGTGAAGCGGGGAGTGACGGGATTTTGCTCACTTTCTGTTTACTTCTACGCCATTTCCCTGTTGCCGCTGGCGACGGCGGTGACGCTCAATTACACATCCCCTGTTTTCCTGATGCTGATGCTGATGCTCTTTCGTGGGCTCAGGTTCAATTGGGGGGTCATGTCTGCCTTGGGGCTGGGTTTCTTAGGTGTTGCTTTTTTGCTGCATCCGTCATTTGAGGGGCAGATACTGTTTGGCGCGTCCGTGGCGCTAACCTCTGCCGTCCTGACGGCAATGGTGTATTTCGACGTAAGCAGCCTGGGACGGCTCGGGGAACCGACGGCACGCACGGTGTTCTATTTTTCGCTCATCTCCACGTTGCTGAGCTTGACCTGGGTCGTCTTTTCAGGCTTGAAACCGATCACCCTTCAGGGATTTTTCATGCTTGCCGGGACGGGGGTGTTCGCCACGCTAGGACAACTGACGATGACCCGCGCCTATTCGCAGGGCAAAGTGCTATTGACTGCAAGCCTGACTTATACGGCAGTAATATTTGCCACGCTGTCCGGCGTCGTTTTGTGGGGCGAACATCTGGGCTGGATGGAATGCCTGGGGATAGTGCTGGTGATGGTTTCCGGTGTTTCCTCCAGTTACTTCTCATCTAAAAAGAAATGAATCTCAGAAATCCTCTCATCGTCGCGTTTCTCTTGCTGCTTTGTGCGGGATTTGCACGGGCAGACGACACAGCTTACCCGCCAAAGGGCTTTGTATTCATACAGGACGCAGTCCCGGACGTGGCGCTCGATATCCGTTATTTCGGTATGGATAACTTCGTGGGGACTCAGATCGATGGCTACGAAGCGCCGCAGGCCATCTTGAGCGTGGAGGCCGCCGTTGCGCTCAAGGCGGTAAGCGTAAATTTGTGGGAAAAGGGCTACGGATTAAAGGTTTTTGATGCCTACCGGCCAGAACGGGCCGTGCGGCATTTCGTCCGATGGGCCAAGGATCTGAACGACACACGGATGAAAGCGCAGTTCTACCCGGACGTGGACAAACCGATGTTGTTCGAAAAGGGCTACATCGCCGCGCGATCCGGGCATTCGCGCGGCAGTGTGCTGGATCTGACCCTGATCGAATTGGGAAGCAGCCAAGAACTCGATATGGGTTCCCCTTTCGATCTCTTCGGGAAAATCTCGCATTACGCCGCGCCGGGGATCACTCCGTTACAAGCTGCGAACCGCGCCGTTTTGCGCGAGGCGATGGAAGCGCACGGATTCAGGCAATTGAAGGAAGAATGGTGGCATTACCGCCTGATAGATGAGCCGTATCCTGAAACGTTTTTCGATTTCCCGGTACGCAACCCCGTGCCAGCCGATGCCCCCACGCGGCAAATTCTGGAGAAACTCGCTGGTAGCGCTGCACGGGTCATTGTCGTAACCGAACGCGATGGAACAAAGAAAAACAAAGCACTGTTGCGGGCCTACACTAAAACCGATGGCCTCTGGAGCTTGCGGTTCAGCACGGACGGCTGGCTCGGGAAAAATGGCTTCAGAAAAGACAAACGCGAAGGAGATGGCGCAACGCCCACGGGAGTATTCACGTTTGGCCGTACCTTTGGCAACGCCGATGACCCTGGTGCATTGCTGCCGTACACAAAACTCTCCCCAGGCGATGTCTGGGTAGATGACCCTGCCTCAAAGTTCTACAACCAATGGGCGCACGCAGACGCGCCGGGTGCCGATTGGTCGTCCGCCGAACGGCTCGTAGCGTTTGGGAAACAATACAAATACGTGGCGGCGATCAACTACAACACCGCACCCATTGTGCCCGGCAAGGGCTCAGCGATTTTCCTGCACGTCGCCACCGGAACCCCCACGGCAGGCTGTGTCGCCGTGCCGGAAGCAGCAATGGTGTTTCTCTTGGGGTTCATCGAAAAAGACACCCGGATCGTGCTCACGCCCTCACTTGAAAGGGCAGGGGCATTGTAGCGCACGCTATACGGCGCAGCAACGCATGTGTGATAAATTGTGTATATAATCAAATATGTATTTAATAATCTTAATGTAGGTTATGGGGGTTAGGGATCAATAGAACAGCGAACCGACTTAAGCTATTGGCATTATATTACCAAGTGAGATCGGTTCCTTCCATGCGAGCCTCGCTCTCCGAGAAACAGTGGCGGTCGTCTGCATCACAAGCGATATCGCTCAGTAACTCGTTCACAGCTTTTTCCAGGTCCTCGTCGGTGTTATAGGGCACTTTCAGCTCGTACTCGCCGTTCGGTCGCTGCTTGGCGTCGTACTCTTCGAGGTAAAAGCTCTCGATGTGTTCTATCGTGCGCTTCTTGCCACGGACGAACTTGTTGTTATTCTGGATACGCAGTGTCAGGAGGATCGTGGCGATTTTGGGCGCATTGCCATCGCAGGCGTTTGCAGCGACTGGATGATTTGACCGTTGCCGCGCCAATTTCTTATGAGGGCCTATTTCGACTCCGCGATGCCGCAGGTAGCTATACAGCGTGCTCTTGGACAGGTGCAACTTCTGTGCGATGGCCGCGACCGACAACTTACGTTCGCGGTACAAGGTTTCGGCGGCTAGCGCCGTGGCTTCAGCTTGCGGCGACAGACCCTTGGGTCGCCCGCCAACCCGACCGCGTGCCCGCGCAGCCGACAACCCGGCCTGAGTGCGCTCGCGGATCAGCTCGCGCTCGAACTCAGCCAATGAGGCGAACAGGTTGAACACGAACCGCCCTTGCACGCTTGTGGTGTCGATAGGGTCGTTCAGACTCAGCAGACCGACCTTTCTTTCCATCAGGTTGCCGACCAGATCGACCAGATGCTTGAGCGAGCGCCCCATGCGGTCGAGTTTCCAAATCACCAACACGTCGCCTGCACGCAACTGGCCAAGCAGTTCGTCAAGCGCTGGCCGGACTGTCTTCGCACCACTCGCTACATCCTGATAAATGCGCTCGCAGCCGACTGCTTTGAGGGCGTCCACCTGCAAGGCCGGGTTTTGGTCGCGTGTCGAGACGCGCGCATAGCCGATTTTCATCCGTATATTCTGTTTAACTCGTTGAATTCGTATAATATCGAACTTTGATTGTGCAAACCACTATTTTAGACCGCTTATTAGCCTGTGGGCATGTTGTACCATTGTTGCATTAAAGTTTATAGAAACGATCGTTTTATCGAACCATTGCAAACGTAGTGAAAAAGGTGTATAAACACTTATGTAGATAAGCACTGTTTTGGAGGCATCATGAATACTGTGCGCTGGAACATCGCCGTGTCGCCAGATACGGATCAATCCGTACGTATGTTTCTTGCGTCGCAGGGCGGCGGCCGCAAGGGCGACCTGTCGCGTTTCATCGAAGAAGCCGTACGCACCTATATCTTCGAGCGCGCTGTTGAACAGGCCAAGGCAGCAAACGCAAACGTGAGTGAGGCGGATTTGACCGCTATCGTAGACGAAGCTGTGCAATGGGCACGTGAACGCTGATGCGTGTCGTCCTGGACACCAACGTGTTGCTCAGTGCCTTGCTCTCGCCGCACGGTTTACCGGATGCCATTTACCGCGCATGGCAAAAGGGTCGTTTCGATTTGGTAACTTCTATCATTCAAATCGATGAACTGCGCCGTGCGAGCCGCTACGCGAAGTTTAAGGATGTGCTCCAGCCTCGCCGCGTCGGTACGATGGTTAACAACATGTGGCGCGCAATCGTACTGAACACGTTGCCATCGTTACCTGAAAGTATCGAGGCTGTCGATCCGAACGATGTATTCCTGCTGGCAATGGCTTTAGAAAGCAAGGCCGATTACCTCGTGACTGGCGACCATCGCGCCGGACTGCTACAACGTGGCAGCATCGGTTGCACGCGCATCGTCACCCCGGTCACATTCTGCGCGGAAGCGCTGTGATGCCATGCCGGTCAGTTTCCTGACCACCTCACAACGGGAACGCTACGGACGCTATCCCGATGCACTTTCCAACGAAGAACTGGCGCGTTACTTCCACCTCGACGACGACGAGCGCAATTGGATAGCCACTAAGCGGCGCGACAGTAACCGGTTGGGCTATGCACTACAACTGACGACGGTTCGATTTCTCGGCACTTTTCTGGAAGACCCGACCGCAGTTCCTGGCGCAGTGTTGTATACGCTCTCGTCGCAGCTTGGTATTGCTGATGCTTCTTGTGTGCTGGCCTACCGCAAGAGCGAGCAGCGCTGGCGACACACGACCGAGATTCGCGCCCGTTATGGCTATCGCGAATTCGCTGGCCGTGGCGTGCAATTCCGTCTTGGTCGCTGGTTGTGTGCGCTATGTTGGACGGGCACCGACCGTCCAAGCGCATTGTTCGACTACGCCAACGGTTGGCTGGTTGACCATAAAGTGCTTTTGCCTGGTGTCACCATACTGGAACGATTCATTGCCGAAGTGCGCTCGCGCATGGAGTCACGTCTATGGAGGATGCTTGCGCACGGTGTGACGAATGAGCAACGGCAACGGCTTGATGACTTTGTTCACGCCGGCCGAAAACTGACCATGTAGGGCGGGGTATACCGGCCCAAAATTGACCAGGGTATTTAACCTGTCCTGCCTGATTTTTAGGCAGGAGGAAGAGGTGATGACCATGGAGATG